>JAOTXX010000125.1 GCA_029862185.1 Myxococcales bacterium | reverse complement strand
ATGGGTCGTCGTAGAGCTCATAACCCGAAGGTCGTCGGTTCAAATCCGGCCCCCGCAACCCATAGCGTTGACCGCTCGACAAAGCCCTCGGTTTGCACCGGGGGCTTTGCCGTTCCGGCAAAGAAAAGGGCGCCTCCGCGGAGGGTCCAGCGGGCCCGGTAACGCCCGTCTTCGAGGGGGTGCAGCTGAATGCCATCGTCGAGGAGATGCTTGAGCGCTTCTCGGGCGTCCTTGGGGCTCTTGTCGAACAGCGCGCCGAGATCTCGAATTCGCACGACGACGTCCTCGGGCCGGGGTAGATCGAGTGGCGCGAGTATGGCTCCCAGCTCTTTGACGTGGCGCTCCTGTCTGCCGGCGAGGACTTCGAGCTCCCGGATCTTCTCGAGGATGCTCACCGGCGCCGTCCCAGTGGCGGCGAGGTCGACGAGGTTATCGATCTTGGCTTGAGTCGTGGAAAGCGCCTTCTCGGCCCGGGTTCGCTCGTCGGGGACGGTGCGCTGCACCTTCGCAAGCTCACCTCTAGCCGTCTCGATCAGATGTGCCACGACCTCGGGTCGGTCGAAGTATCGTAACATGGCAGACGTGAACGCTTCCCGAAGCGCGTCTTCCATCACGGTGCGGGAGTTCTCGCAACTGCCGCCGTTGCCGCGGCTCGCATCACATCGGTAGCGAGGCTTCTGCGTCTTCTCGATGACCATCGGACCGCCGCAAACGCCGCAGCGAATGAGGGTCGACAGAGGGTAGACCCGCCGGGCGGTACTCGCTCCGCCCTCGCGGGCGTAAGCCGAGGGGCCCTCGGTGGCATGCCGCTTCCGGGCTTCCTCGTTGATGGCCTGAACCCGAGACCAGGTCTCTTCGTCCACGATGCGGAGCTCGGGCAGCGCGACCTCGACAACCGGAGACTCGGCGGGCCGCACGACGCGTTTGCCCGTCGTGGGGCTCTTCTTCCAAGAACGAGCGCCGAAGGTCCAGCGGCCGGCGTACTTCGAGTTCTGGAGCATCGAGCGGACTCCAGACATGGCCCACCCATCACGCCGCTTTCGCGAATCCTTCTGTCGTCCTCGAGGTGGGGGCACCCCCTCGTCGTTGAGGGTCTTGGCGATGTCGCGATAGCTCCGAGCGGCTGCTCTCATCTGGAAGATGCGTTGAACGACCGCCGCTTGCGTCGCCACGATGACCGGAACTTTTCCCTGACCGTCCGCGGCAGCCGCCGACGCGTACCCGTAGGGCAGGGCGCCTGTCACCCGTCCGATCTGGGCCCGGTCTCGGAGACCCCGGCTCGTCTTGTCTCCCAAGTCTTTGAGGTACTGTTCGCTCAAGATCGATTTCACGCCGAAGAGGAGGTCGCCCCCGTTACCGAGGGTGTCGATGCCGTCGGCGATTCCGATGAGCCGAACACCCGAGAAAGCAAACCGCTTCCTCATGGATGCGGAGTGCTCGATGTCTCGGGAGAGGCGCGAGAGGTCTTCGACGACGACGACGTCGAGCTCCCCAGAGTCCACGGCCGCCATGAGCGAAATCAGCCCCGGCCGCTGATTCGTGGCTCCGCTGATGCCTTCGTCGCGATAGGTGTGCCCGAGGGAGAGTCGTCCGCCCCGTGCGTGCACCCACTGCTGAAGACGCGCAACCTGCGCGGTCGCGCTCGTCTCCGATTGTTTGTCGGAGGAAAAGCGAGCGTAGGCGCCGATCCTCAGTCCCGCGAGTTGCCGTTCCATCTCAGGCCGCATCCTATCGTTCCTTGATCAGACTTGCCACCGCCGCGCGCGCCAAGATCGTTAGCGCGTGCCGCTCGGTCGCGGAGAGCCGCTCGTGTTGACGTCGGGCCTTCAATCGGTGGCCTTGCTCGCCCTGGTGCTTCGACAGGGGCTGCGATGTATGCGCAGGTTGGCTTGTGCGAGACGTTCCGGCCATTCCTTGTTATCGGTTTTGCCCCCCGAAAAGTTGCGCGAGCCCACTGTGGGCGGGCGCTCGACGCGGAACGTGCTCGATTCTCCCGACCGCTGATCCGTTGGCGCTGTGTGGCGCTACTTGTCGCTCGCGGTGCACTCGTTGTCACTCCCGCGACACTAGTTGGCGCACGCGCGACACTTCGTGTCACTTCTTGTCGTTCTTGCCAGAAAGTGTCGCGGTTATGACAGAAAGCGCCAGGTTGTGACTCACCGGGGACAACCAGCGTCAGTTTGTGACTCGCTACCGGAGGGCAAGGTGGAGTTTTGTTAAACAAAACTGCAAGCGCTGCGCGCGAACTCTTCGCCGTTCGCTGCTCCGCGCTTGATCGACGTGCTCAACGCCTTCGGCTTATTCGCACGCACAGAGCAACGTTCGCGCTCGACAAGCGTCGAGTGAGACTTACTGTCAATGGGTTGGGGAATCTTCGGCATTTCATCGGGGCGCGCGTAGGCGATGAGCACATCGCTCAGCTACGCGCCCTTGCCGAAGCGTCCGGCTTCACGCACGGAGAGATCATTCGCCGCGTACTTCTAACCGCGGAGATCCCGAGCGCGCGTGCGCGGCAGGAGATTCAGGATCTCTTGAGGATCCAACGAGAACAGAACCGCCTCGGCGGTTTGCTCAAGAAGGCGCTGACCGAGCGTGAGGAAGTAGCCGAGCTTCGCCGAACCCTGGTCGAAGTCGAGCGCAACGCAGCCGAGCTCCGGCGCGTCCTTGCACAGCTGGTCCGCTCGCGATGATCATCACGCCGAAGCAGCCGAGGGACGGCAAGACCGTATCCCGTCTTGGGAATCTCGTTCCCTACATGCTGCGAGGGAAGGGCGAGGAGCGATGCACCCGGTACATGGCCGGGAACCTGGAGGGCCTCGATCGGCAGGAAGACGCCGAGCCCGCGGTCGAGGTCATGGAAGTGCTTTAAGACGGCAACGTGAGGGCCAAGGGCAACAAGACCTATCACCTGGTCATCTCATTTCACCCCGAGAACCGACGCCTGACGTCGCCGGAGCTCGAGGACGTCGTCCGCCGGGCCGTAACGGCGACGGGGCTCATCGTGTTGGCCTTCGGGACGTTGATGTGCCTACGGCGCCGGAAATCGCGCCGTACACCGGGCTTCTCAAGTCAGCCCACAGAAGGCTTGGCCGGAGGCGTTAGCTGCGTTCTTCGATGAAGGAGCTGCAGCGGGAAAGCGAAGTGGCGGATCGAGCTTCGTGACTCCGGCGCCCGCGAGCGCAGCGGAGCGTATCCGACAAGAAAAGTCCGCTCCGCTTTGCGCCCCACGCGACATGACACCTAGTACCGCGAATCTCGGCGCTCATCTTACGCCCGATAGGCCAAGAGGGCTCCTACCCATGATGCCCCCACGCGAGGACCCTTGCTGCGAGGAACTCGATTCCGCGAACCGTCTCCGCGGCGGTGGTGCGTTCCACTTTTCAGGGTGCAGCCCCGTACGAGGTTCAACGCATTCTGTTCGCCGCCGCGCAGCGGTTGCGGGAGAGCTCGCGTCGTGGGGCCTCGCTTCCAGGTCCGCTCGGCGGCCGCGCGCATGGCACGAGCCTTGCTGGTTTCGGGGCTGTGCCTGGCACCTCGGGTCGTCGAGGGCCGGGATTCGAAAGGCAGGATTTCGCAATGGATCGGACCACAAGCCGTACGCCTCGGTTTCGACACACTCGTTTCTTGATTCTTACAGCTGGTTGCCTGCTCGTTTCGCCAGGGGAGGGGTGGGGACAAGAACCTGGCGATCACGAAGCGTCGGGCTTCGCTTTCGAGCGCGCCGACGACGACGTCCTAGTAGGCTCGTCGGTCGAGCCGCCCGCAGTTCAAGTCGAGCACATCGATCCACGACTGTATCTAGCCGACTTGGAATCCCGGGGCGTACGGTTGCCCGTAGCTAGTCTTCAAGGCACGGGGGTTCCCCCCCTTAGCCCGAAAGAGCAGAAAGAGGCTGGCCTCGTGCGCGTGCTGGATCAATCAAGGAACCTCCGAGCCGACCAGTTCATCGACGTTATTGTCGAGCTATCGGAGATGCCCTTTCCGGAGATTCGACAACTCAAGAGGATGGATGACGAGACCCGTCAGCAGGTCCTGTTGGACCGAGAGGTACTGGTCCGCGACGCCCAGACGAGTTTCGCTAAACATGCGCTTTGGTATGGCTCGCAAACCCTGCAGTCACTTTGGATCGCGAATCAGCTCCGTCTGTTGGTGCCCGCTGGAGCGATGGAACGGGTGCTAGGTCATCCCGATGTCCGTGCGGTGCATGCCGCCTCGGCACGGGGTGTGTCCGACTACGACGGTCTCCAGATCCGTGAGCAGACGTTCATGCAGCGCTTCCATGATGACGGATACGATGGTGAGTGGGGCGGTCGGACATACAACCCCGACTATGGCTACAACGACATCAAGATCGCCATCGTTGAAGCCTGGGGCAATCCGTTGCAGGCCCCGAATCGCCTCAACGACACTCACCCAGGCTGGCGAGACTGCGGGACGTGCAGCTCGCGATTGCGGGCGAACTACGAGTGCGACGGAATGTGCCTACCCGCCCCGTCCAGTTCCTTGCCAACCCACGGCACCGTAGTCACTTGGACTGCGGTCGGTGACCTCACGGACGATCAAGACTGCGTTCAGGGTGTGGGGGTTTGCAACGCCCTCGAACAAGAAGAGCGAACCGGTGTCGCTCCTGAAGCATCCATCATGTACTTCAGAACGAGGAGCTTCAATGATGTGGCTTCGGCCATGTTTCTTGCGGGGACTTGGGGCGCGGACATCATCAATCTTTCGCAGTCCGTGCTTCCTTGCTCGCAAATAGACGAGTGCCCGTTGGTTCCGTGCGAGTCCGCAACGGTCAACTATGGCAGCGTCAATGAGTGGATCCGCTACCTCACGGATATGGGTGCACTCGTCGTCGGTTCAGGTGGCAACCGCAACAACGACACGCTCTCGAGCTATCCGGACGACTTGGACTGCAACCACAACTACCCAGGCTGGCGACCCGAACTTCTGAGTGTTGCGGGCATCGGGACGGCTCCAACCGAAGAGGATCCGCTAGAACCCTACGACGTCGAGCCGATTGGAGACTACAGCGGCCGTGGCTGGCTTACCGTCGGTATGGGAGGCTGGTTTGCGGAGACCTTTCCGACGGTTCAAACGGGCGTTGTGTCGATCTCTGCGCCGGGTGTAATCGACCTCTACTACGCGGAGGACGGCGAGTACTCGGACACGAGTGAGCATGAGGCTTGGAGCGTGCCCCTGCATGGGAACTCGGTCGCGATTCCCGTCATGTCGGGCGCCGCTGGGCTGATGCGCCAGGCGACGGGGAACGTAGACGCACGCGCCTTGAAGGCGATGGTGTTAGTCATGGGCGACGGCACTGATAGCGTGAACTCCAACTTCGCGTACAACTCGGGCCCGTCGCATATCTACGGGACCGGGAAGTTCAAAGGGCACCGGTTCGGTGGCCTAGAAGCTCCTACGGGTGCTTTGTACAACTGGTCCTGGCACCTCGACGAGGGGCAAGAGCTATCGTTGGCATTCCCGACTGGAGCCGCGCCCCAGGGAGTGACACAACTGAAATGGGCTGTGTACGTCGATCAGCCGGACCTCAGCCAGGTGCCTTGGGTCTTCCTGAGTGTTGACAACGTCTGCGATCCAGTCAGTCCGTTCGGTGCAACGGACATGACATACGGCCTCCAGAAGTTCGTTTCGGTCAAGGCTCCCATATTTCAGGGCGGACGATGCGCCAAGGCCAAGATCTACGGCTTCTCGGTGCCGGCCGGCGGCGTCGATGTCTATATCGCGGCCTACTACCACTCTGGCGATCCCGACGAACATTAGACGGAAACAGAAGTCGGCGCACGCGACGGGCAACCCCGATCGTTGCCGACACGCCGCGCCGGCTGCCGTCCCACGTCGGCGGGTCTGAGTCCGAACTGGCGGCCACTCGGAGCCCCGATTGTCTGCGGACGACGCTCGAAGGCGGTGGGTGGTCCAAAGGTCGCGGAAACGCTTCTCGCGGTGAGGCCACGAATGGCACATCGCCGCCTAGGGTGTGCGCAGGATGACCGACGTGTATATGGTTGGAATTACGCGTTCGGCTGTGACACGAAGTGCGGCCTCAACAGGTTAAGGCTAGGGGCACCACTCGGCCGAATCTCCGAGAGGATCTCCTGCACAGTCTTGCCAGCAGAACGAGTACGGGAAGAACGTGTGCTGACACTCACGGAACGTGAACCAATAGGGGTTGCCGTCGTAGGGATCGCGTGCGCATTCCACACGTTCGAAATCGAACTCGCTGCAACCGCGCAAGCGATCGTCTCGTGAGCACCCGACGACCCAAGTATCACCCTCCGGACTGACAGCACTCCTCGCCACGCACCCCTCTCCGCAGACAGCCTTGTAGTAGGCTCCGGTTTCCGTGCAGGGAACGGGGGCGAACATCGGACAGCTTCCGATCTCCCCGTTGATGAGCTCGATTGGATATTGTCCGAGCAGCACCGGCTCAACTGGCTCAACCCCGTCCAGCTCACCGCACAGCCGAACGACCGCGGCCTGCGGTACCGAACCGGAGTCGCCACCGCATCCGACCAGAATCGCGGGGAGTGTCAAAGAAAGTATGAATAGTCGCATTACACGAAAATAGTGTGATTCCTTGGGGCAGGCGTCAAGTCCACCTGCTTCAAGCAGGACAACGGAGGAGAAAGATGCGACCGTTGATAGAGCGGCGTCTGTCAATCCGTAGTGCGCTGACTTGAATCGACGCCCTGAAAAGGCCGCGACTCACGACACGTGCTCTGGCTCAGGCCATTGGAACAGACCCGACCCAACGGACCAACAGACCCGACCGAGGTTGACCAGAAAGTCGAAACGTCACGCAGCCCGCCGCAGCTTCGACCGATAAGCGCGACTCGTTCTTCGTGGGGTCTCGAGATCGACCGTTCACTTGCCCGCCAACCCCAATGAAGTCCGGTGAGAGCTTGCCGTCCCACGGGTTGACGATGATCTCGCGCGGCCCCCACGGACTAGAAACGCTCAGCCGAGCTGATGAGGCAGGGGGATCGGGCGGCCGCCGATGACTTCGAGCGCGGCATCGTCAGCCAACGCTCCGGGTCGGCGATTGCGTGGAAGGCGTGTGCACGGGCCCCTGCGACTCGACCGTCGACTAACCGTCGGAGTGTCCGCCCCAGATCGTGGCGAGCCTCCTCTGCCGTCCAGGAAGCGAATACTGCCGAGCCGATGGCAGCGCGCAGCCCGCAATACGGGACGCTGAATAGGCAGACCTTCCCCTGGTGATTGGCGCTCGCTACGGCGCGAACGCCATGGGTGCGTCCGCTGCGAGCTCAGGGGCTACCTACGCGGCAATCACAGCCTCCATCGGCACCCCAAAGTCCACCGGACAACGCTGTGCGTAACGGGCCCCCGCAACCAACGAAGTCGGGCACTTAGCAGAAA
>JAOTXX010000052.1 GCA_029862185.1 Myxococcales bacterium | reverse complement strand
GGGCTGTTCTGGCGTTTCTGGCCTACGTGCTTTTCTTCGTCAGGCTCGGGGAGCGCACGCCCTTCCAGCACCTCATGCGAGTGGCCGGCACCGAAGAAGCCCAGGAGCTTGGTCGCGAGGTCGGCGCGGCGACCGAGCGCATCACGAAAAAGATCGGTGAACAGGTCAACGAGGCGACCAAGCCTCCCGAACAGGACGCGGGGACGAGCCAGGTTCCCAAGTCGGTTTCCGACAAGCTGGGGGGCATCGCGGGGGACGCCCACGAACGCGCAGAGCGGCTCGAAGCCACCCGCGAGAAAGACTCCCGGTAGCCTGCTCAAGGCCAATCGAGCTGCAGTCGCTTCATCTTGCGCCAAAGCGTCGTCGGGCTGAGCCCCAAAAGCTCGGCTGCGCGTTCTTTGTTGCCATCGACGTGCCGAAGCGCGCGAACAATCGCGTCGCGCTCGACATCCTGGACGATATCGGCGAGCGACTGGCGCGCGGGATTCGGAGTTCGACCTTTCCCGTTGCCACTCGCGTTGGGAAGGATGTCCGAGAGATGAACCTGGCCGTCTTGTGCGAGCGCAACGCCCTGCTCGATCAGGTTTTCGAGCTCGCGGATGTTCCCCGGGAAGTCGTAGCCGAGCAGATGGTCCATCACGCCTGGGCCGAGCTTGGCTTGCCTCCCCATCTTCTTTCCGTACTTTTCGAGGAAGGTTTCGACGATGGGCGGAATGTCTTCTTTGCGTTCCCGAAGTGGAGGAAGCTCGAAGCGCGCGACGTTGAGGCGGTAGTAGAGGTCCTCACGGAACCGCTTCTCTTCGATTTGGCTTCTCAAGTCCTGGTTGGTGGCCGCGATGATGCGTGCGTCGACGTTGATCGAGCTGTTGTCGCCGAGTCGTCGAATCTCTCCCTCTTGAATCGCTCGAAGCAACTTGGCCTGAAGCGAAGGTGGCGTCTCGGCGATTTCATCGAAGAAGAACGTCCCGCCGTTGGCTTCCTCGAACAGACCTTTGCGTGTCTGCACCGCCCCGGTGAATGCACCGCGAACGTGACCAAAGAGCTCGCTCTCGAGAAGCGTTTCGGTCAAGGCCGCGCAGTTGATCGACACGAACGGCCGCTCGGCGCGCAAGGAGTTGGCGTGAATGGCCCGCGCAACCAGCTCCTTACCCGTGCCGCTCTCGCCGGTGATGAGCACGGTTGCGTCGGTCGGTGCGATGCGAACGATGCGACCCAGAATGTCACGAATCTCTGCGGACTGGCCGATGATGTTTCCGAAGTTGTACCGCTCGCGGAAGTCCGAAGCGACGGCCCTCTCGGCGGCTGCAAGCGAGCGCGTCCGCGCGGCTCGCGCGACCTTGGTGAGAAGCTCTTCCATCACGAATGGTTTTTGAACGAAGTCGTGCGCTCCGAATCGCATCGCTTCGACAGCGTCTTCGATCGTGCCGAAGGCGGTCATGACGATCACGTGCGTGAGTGGAGAGGCTTCCCTCGTGCGTCGCAACACTTCGAGGCCGCCCACTTCTCCCATTCGGAGGTCGGTGATGACGAGGTCGTAGTCGTTGTCGGCGACCATGGTGCAGGCCGCCTCGCCGTTCGGCGCCTGGTCCACGTCGTAGTCCTCCGCCTGCAACATCTCAGAGAGCATGCTGCGCGCGTTGTCCTGATCATCAACGATGAGAATCCTGGCCATCCCCCAACCGGTTCCGTCACCTCAGACCTTACCGCAAATCTCGCGTTTGCGCTTGGCGGGTCAGTCGAGGACGTCGTGGATGGCCGCAAGCACCTCGCCCCGGAATTCGCCGGGGAAGATTAGACGCGGATGCTCGATGCGCTTGTTCCGAAGCTGCCCGAGGATGAACGAGGCGTCCCCGAGGCGCTGAAGCGGCTGATGGCGCAGCGTCACCCACATTCCATCGGTGCTGCCGTCGGTCGGCTCGTGGTAGGGAACGTCGTCGGCAATGTCGAGCCAGACCGTGAGGTCCGGGCGAAGCCCCTCGCCCGCTACGATTTGCTCTGCGCGCGCTTTGGCCTCCTGCCATTGGTCGCGGCGGCCCTCGCGGAGCGGCACCGTTTTCGGGAGCTTGCGGGAGCGAAGCCGTTTGCTGAGCTCGGCGAGGGTTGGATCGGCGCCGCGCTCCCATGCGCTCAGGCAGGTCAGCAGCTCGGCGTCGTCCATGCGAAGGTACTCGTGGAGGGACAGGGATTCACCGAGCGCTGCAGCGTGAAACGCCGGCAGCAGTGGATCGGGAGGTGCGCCGCTGAAGATCAGCTCGCTCACCCGCATGAAGATCGCGCGCACCAAGGCCTCCGCTGCGCGCGTTGCCTTGTGATGATAGACCTGCTGGTACATGAAGTGGCGCCCTAGGAAGAAGCTCTCTGCTGGCGGCAGACCCTTGCGGCCCTGAACGGCGAGGACCCAGCGGCCGTCCACGCAAGCAAAGCTCAGCGCCTGGAGCAACCAGTCGAGGTCGTAGAGGCCGTAGCGCACGCCCGTCATGTGACTGTCGCGCAGGAGATAGTCGGCGCGGTCGACGTCCAGCGTCCCGCTCACGCATTGGCTGAGGTAGCTGAGCCGATACTCGCCGCTCAGCAGGCCGGCGACCCTCTGGGACATGCCGGCGGAGAGCGACTCCAGGGTCTGGTGCACTTCGGTCGACGGGTCGAGCACGATTTCCTGCGTCCAAAGCTCGTGATGCTTGGCATGGGGCAGCACCTCTTCGAAGAGGTGTGAAAACGGCCCGTGGCCCAGGTCGTGCAGCAGCGCTGCAGCAAGGGCTTCTGCCCTCGCCTCGTCGTCGAGCCGTTGGTCGGGGGGAAGCTCGTCGCTGCAGGCATCGATTCGGTGAAGGAGCGCCTGCATGACGTGAGCCGTGCCCACGGCGTGTGAAAAGCGTGTGTGCTCTGCTCCGGGAAACACGAGCGAGGCGAGCCCGAGCTGCCGCACGCGGCGAAGTCGCTGCACCTCGCGCGTGTCGAGCAGAGAACGAATGACCCGCTCCGCCATGCCTTCGAACGCGATTAAACCATGGACCGGGTCCCTGAGGATCACACTGCACGGTACCACTGCGCGGTCAGAACGCCAGCGTCCCGAAGCGACCATCGCGAGGCACATCAAAGCGCGAACCGCGACGAACCACCGCGACGGTGTCGGGTTGCCACAGCGGCAAGACGGGAAGGTCACGGGAGAGGATGCGTTGAACGCGCTCGTACGCTGCGCGGCGCTCGGCCAGATCGATCGTCGTTCGGCCGAGCTCGAAGAGGCCGTCGAGCTCCGCGTTTTGGTAGTGCCAACGGTTGGCGCCCTCGCTGTGCGGGCCGGGGATTCGAGACGAGTCGAAGAACCAGCTCAGCACGTGGGGCTCGATCACCTCGGGCACTTGGAGGAGCGTCATCTCGAAGCGGCCGCGGTTCAGGTCGGAGATCAGCGTAGCCGCTTCCGAGGGCCGAACGTCGACCTCGACGCCGACCTGCTGCAACATCGCGGCAATCGCGCGGGCCACCGACTGGCGAAAGCGCTCCGAGGTGGTTCGAAGCACGAGTCGCATGCGCGGCTCGGGGCCGGACGGATCGGGAAACCCCGCTTCGTCCAAGAGCGCGGCTGCGAGAGCCGGATCGAATGGGCGCGGCGGCTCCCCGGCAAGCTCCGCCCAGTGGCCGTGTGGAATCCAGCTGTCGGTGACGCGCGCAAGACCCTGGTACTTGGCCTGGACCAGGAGCTCGCGATCGATTGCGTAGCCGATTGCGCGTCTCACGCGGACGTCTGCAAGCTTCGGCGAGCCGGTTTGAAAGCCGAGATAGAGCGTCGAGATGCCGGGGGCGCTCCGCGTCTCAAAATGCCCGTCGGCCTCGAACAGCGGAAGCAGAAGGGGCGGAATCGAGGCGACCGCCAAATCGCCCTGCCCGGCCAGCATGCGCAACGCCCGCGTGTTGTCGTCGCGGATCACGACCATTCGTAAGTTCGGATGTGTTGGCGCCCCACGGTGCCAGTGCGGGTTCGCGCGAAGCTCGAGCACACCAGGCTCGCGCTTGACCAGGCGGTATGGGCCCGCCCCGATCGGCAAGGGCTCTTCTGGAGTGGCGATTCGCCGGAAGGCATCTTGGCGTCGGACGATGGGAAGCTCGAGGTCCGTGAGAAACGTGGCGTGCGGCTCGCGAAGGATGAACAGGACGGTCCGCGGGTCGGGGACCTGCATCTCGGCGATCCGTCGGTAGTTCTGGGCGTAGCGGCTCTGGAGCTTCGGGTCGACGACCCCTTTGAAGGTGGCGACGACGTCCCGGGCGTCGAGCGGACTGCCGTCGCTGAAGCGCAGGCCGTCGCGGAGACGCACTTGGAATTGCGTCGGGCTCAGAGGGTCCACCGACTCGGCGAGATCGGGGATCACTTCCAGGGTTCGCGGGTCGATCGTCACCAGCGAGCCGAAAAGCAGCCGCGAGACGCGAAGGCCGTACGGGTCGCCGACGAAGCGCGGGTCGAGTTGCTCGGCGTCCCGAGGGAGCATGACGACCAAGGAGTCCGGGTCGTGCGTGGCCGGCCGACTGCAGCCAAGGCCGATCACTAGGAGCAGCGCAACGGCGCTGCTAGGGTGCAGCCGATGGCGCAAAGAGCGCTCCTTAGTCTTGCGATCCTCGGCCTGCTGGTCGTGAGCCCCGGTGCGCGCGCCAAGGGACCGGAGCCCGTTGCGCGGACCCTTGCCACGCTCGTTCGGCAGGCTGCGCTCGGCGATGGAATCGGGATTCATGTCGTTCGGCTGCACGATGGAGGGGAACTCTACCGCAATCGAGCCGAACGCCCTCGGAATCCGGCGTCGAACCAAAAGCTTCTGACCTCGGCCGCCGCCCTTTGGCGCTTGGGCCCGAGCTTCCAGGTGTGGACCCGGTTAGAGGGCCGCATCGTGAACGGTCGAGTGGCCCGCTTGATCGTCCGGCCGTCGGGGGACCCGACCCTCGGCTATGCCATGCTAGCCGGGCTGGCAGAGAACGTACGCCTGGGCGGGGTGGACACGGTCGATCGAATCGTCATCGACGACGGCTATTTCGATGATCAGATCCTACCTCCGGCGTTCGACCAGCAGCCCAAGGAGGTCGCCTCGTTCCGCGCGGCCATCTCCGCCTTTGCCGTCAACCGCAACAGCTACATCGTGCACATCGCCCCCGGGCCCGAGGTCGATGGGCCGGCGCGCGTCGGGGTGCTCTCAGAGGACTACGTGCGCATCGATAACCGGACCGTCACCACGGACGCGGGTCCGCCCAGGCCGCGCATCGCTCACGAGGTCACCGAGGATGGACATCTCGCCGTTCGGGTCGAAGGCGCAATTCCCGCACGCGCACGGACCTTGTACTACCGGCGCCGCGTTCCTGCTCCCCGAGCGTACGCAGCGAGCCTCTTGGTTCGGGCGCTGAGAAGGGCTGGAGTCGAGGGTGCCATGTCCGTCGAGCACGGCCCTGTGTCCGAACTAGAGCCTCTCCTTGGCGCAGTGCAATCGCCTCCGCTCAGCAAGATGCTTTATTCGGTGGGCAAGTGGAGCAACAACTTCGCAGCCGAGATGCTGTTGAAGGTGATGGGCGCAGAAGCCGAAACGCCGGGCACCTCCGCGCGCGGCGCTTCCGTCGTTCGCGAAGAGCTCGACAAGAGGGGCATCGATACGGACGGCCTCGTCATGGTGAACGGCTCGGGACTCTTCAACGGCAACCAAGTTGCGCCGCAGCACCTGACCCAAACCTTGGTCGCGGCCTATCGGGACCCCGCAATTGCTGCCGAGTACCTGGCGCACCTCGCCGTGGCTGGCTCCGATGGAACCCTCGAGTCGCGCCTCGAAGACCTGCCCCGCCCGAGAATGGTGCGCGCGAAAACCGGCACGCTCCGGGACGTGATCGCCTTGTCGGGTTACGTCCTCGGAGAGCCCGACCACTCGGTGGCGTTTAGTTTCCTCGCGAATGGGATCGCGGGGAAGCAGGCCGAGGCGAGACAACTCGCGGATGATATCGTGAGAGCGCTGGCCGACTACGCCGTGCAGCCAGCCGAGAAGGAGTGAGCCTGGCGCGGCGGTCGCTGCGCTGCGCCTTGCCGGCGCGTTGCGCCGGGCTTCGCCGTTCCGGCTCGCGCTGCCGCCTGCTGTCTTGTGGTGGGTTGCTCCTGCGCCGCGCTTTTGCACAACTGGATATGAATGGAGGGGTGCGGAAAATGGCGCGATGTGGGGCGGAGTCGACGTCGCAAGTGCCAATCTGCAAGACAGCAAGCACCCCAGATTGGCGCGCGCGCCGAGGCGAGGCTTGCGTGGTCAAAGCCCTCAAGTGCATCCGACCACCTTTGCAAGCCGAGCCGTTCGACGCAGCCCCACATCGCGCCATTTTCCGCGCCCCGGTATTCCCTGCTAGACCCTCCTCTCATGTTCCGGATCTTTCTTCTCCTCCTTTGCAGCTGTGCCGCCGTGTCCAAACCCTTCACTGCCACTCAACCGGCTCCCATGTCACCACCCGTCGCCGCCAAGAAACCTCACACCGTCACCTTGCACGGCGATACGCGTGTGGATGACTACTTTTGGCTTCGTGAGAAAGGCGCGCCGGAAGTTACTGCGTATCTCGAGGCCGAGAACGCGTATGCCGACGCGCAGATGGCGCCGACCGCCGAGCTTCAGAAATCTCTCTACGACGAGATCGTCGGCCGGATTCAGGAGACCGACCAAAGCGCGCCGTATCGCAAGGGGGCGTTCGAGTACTACCGCCGCACCAAGAAGGGGAAGCAGTATGCGACCTATTGCAGGCGGGCGCCTGGCAAGCCGCAGAGTGAGGAGGTTCTCCTCGACATGAACGCACTGGCCGAGGGGCGTCCTTTCCTCGGACTCGGTGTGTACGAAGTATCGCCGGACGGCCGCTACCTCGTCTTCTCCCTCGATGAGACGGGCTTCCGCGACTACACGCTGCAGATCAAGGATCTTCGGTCGGGAGAAATGCTTCTCGAGCGGATCGAAAAGGTGAAGTCGGTCGCGTGGGCGAGCGACAGCCAGACGTTTTTCTACACTGTCGACGACGAAACCAAGCGGGCGCACCGGGTGCTGCGCCACCGGCTCGGCTCGGCGGACGACGATGCGCTTCTATACCAGGAAGACGACGAGCGATTCCGGGTTGCGGTCTGGCGTTCGCGGAGCGGTGAGTACGTCTTTCGTGGTGCGTTCAGCCACACCACGAGTGAAATTGGGTTTTTGCGGGCCTCTGCGCCGAAAGGCGCCTGGCGGATGGTCGCAGAGCGGGAACAGGACCACGAGTACGACGTTGCGCACCGGGGCGGCGACTTTCTGATTCGAACGAATGACCGCGGGCGAAACTTTCGCGTCGTCCGGGCGCCGGTCGACAGCCCTGGTCCGTCATCTTGGAAAGAGCTGGTACCCCATCGCGATGGCGTGATGGTCGAGGGGCTGGACGTCTTCGAGAGCTTCTACGTGCTGCTCGAGCGCGAAACGGGGCTCCCCTACATTCGCGTTTCGCGCTTCGACGGTGACACAGCACATCGCATCGGGATGGAGGAGCCGGTGTACGCGGTGTACGCCGGCAATAACGAAGAGTTCTCCGCAAGCGCCTATCGCTTCCGTTACGAGTCTCTGACGACGCCAGATTCGGTGTTTGACTACGATGTGTCATCGAAGCGCCGCACCCTGGTGAAGCAGCTCGAAGTGCTTGGAGGCTACGAGCCCGCGACGTACGAATCCGAGCGACTCTGGGCGACCGCCGCGGGCGGCACACAGGTCCCGATTTCGGTGGTCTACAAGAAGGGCACGCCGAGAGACGGGTCGTCCCCGACGCTGCTCGCGGGTTACGGCTCCTACGGTTACCCCTATCCGACCGGCTTTTCGCATTCCCGCGTGAGCCTGCTCGACCGGGGCATCACGGTGGCCATCGCACACATCCGCGGCGGAGGTGAGCTCGGGAAACATTGGCACGACACGGGCCGCATGGAGCACAAGATGAATACCTTCACGGATTTCATCGCAGTGGCCGAGCATCTGATTTCGAAGGGTTACACCAGCCGCGACCGACTGGCGATCCAGGGCGGCAGCGCCGGTGGCTTGCTCCTGGGCGCGGTCAGTAACCTGCGCCCGGACCTGTTCCGCGCCGTCGTGTCAATCGTCCCCTTCGTCGACGTCCTCAATACGATGCTCGATGACAGCCTGCCGCTCACCGTTGGTGAATACGAGGAGTGGGGAAACCCAAATGAGCGTGACGCTTATTTTCAAATCAAAGCGTACTGCCCGTACACGAACATCAAGGCGCAGCCCTACCCGACGATGCTAATCCGCACGTCGTTGAACGACAGCCAGGTGATGTACTGGGAGCCCGCGAAGTACGTCGCGAAGCTGAGGGCGCACAAGACCGACGAGAGTCGGCTTTTGTTCAAGATCAACATGGACGCGGGCCACGGCGGGGCCTCGGGGCGGTACGACCATTTGAAGGAGACGGCGCTGGATTACGCGTTTGTGTTGACGGAGTTGCGGTAGAGGGCGGTGGGGCAGTGTCGGCGGGTTGGGTGGTTTGGCATAATTATACCGCCCGCCCACCCCCACCCGTAGTCCTCCCTCCGCGCCTGGCGCTTCGCTTAGGCTTGGCGGCGCGTTGCGCCGGGCTTCGCCTTCGGCTCGCGCTGCCGCTGCCAGCGTCACTGTGACGTCATCGATCGCTCGAGCTCGTCGATCTCCCGCTGAATGCGCGCGCGCTCCATCTTCTGCTGCCTGAGCTTTCGCGACGACAAGACCAGTCCCGTCACGCCTGCAACCAACGCGATGGCCCCCGAGATCGCAAGCGCCTTGCCCGGCCGCCCCGCGTCCCTGCAGCGCGGCGTCTCCGGAGGGCAAAGGAAGCTCTGTTCCCAGCTCCTGACGCCGAGCCCGGCTCCCAACATGAACGCACCCCCGGGAATCACAATGGCGGAGATCCCAAGCCCCGCGCGTGGCCCGGCCATTTTGACCTTGCCGTAGGCGTCCTCGAGCTCGGCGACGCGCGCCTCCGCCTGTGAGGCCGTCATCACGCCGATGTTCGATCCCGAAACGACGACGGGATCCGACTGGCCAGATGCAGTCGTGGGCGGCAGTGCAGCGACGAGCGCCGCGGCCAGAGCAGCAAGACTAAGTATTCGCATGTGACCGAATGCTCCCCGACGACCCAGTCGAGCAAGCGCCATGCCAGAGACACGACGTCACGGTTTGCAGGGGAATTGCCTCATGGACGCGCAGCGCAGGGCAAGCGCGTGAATCCCATGCCCCACCCGTGTGACAGCGGGACACACCCCGCGCGGCCGCTGCCAGCGAAAGTGTCAGCTCCAGCCCCACCCACCCGCGGCAGCGCGAGCCCGCAGGGCGAAGCCCGGCGCAAAGCGCCGCCAAGGCAGAGCAAAGCGAATGCCGCGGCAGGGAGGATTACGGGTGGGGGTGGGCGGGTGGTGTAACAAGAAAAACGCCGGCAGCTCTCACCACCGGCGTCTCTCTCTCACGAGCCCCCTAGCTCACTCCTTGATCTGTCGCCGAATCTTCCCCAGCGCCTGCTCCTGCAGCTGCCGGATACGTTCACGGGACAGGTTGTACTTATCGCCGATTTCCTTGAGCGTGAGCTCGTCCTCGTCGTCGAGGCCGAAGCGCCAGCGGAGGATGCGTGCCTCCATGGGCGTCAGCGTGTCGAGGAGCCTGCGCACTTCGTCGCTCCACTTGCGGGAGACGAGCTGCTCGTACGGCGTCGGCACGTTTTCTTCCTCGAGGAAGTCGATGAACTTTCGGCCGTCCTCGTCGTTGACCGGGCGGTCGAGGGAGAACGGCGTTTCGGCCCAGTAACCCTTGATCTTCTCGAGCTTCTCGGCAGCGATGCCGGTTTCCTTCTCCAGCTCTTCGGGCGTCGGCTCCTTGCCGGTGCGAGTCGCAATGGCTTGCGTGGCACGCGCGACGCGGTTGTACGTGTCGAGCATGTGCACGGGGATACGAACCGCACGGCCCTTGTCGGCCAGCGCGCGGCTAATCGCGTGGCGAATCCACCAGGAAGCATAGGTGCTGAAGCGGTAACCGCGGTTGTGGTCGAAGCGCTCGACCGCCTTCATGAGGCCGATGTTGCCCTCTTGAATGAGGTCGATGAGCGGAAGCCGGCCGCGGTTGTAGCGGCGAGCAATCGAGACCACGAGACGAAGGTTCGCTGCGACGAAGCGGTTCTTCGCGCGCTGCTGCGCCTTTTGCGCGCCTCGCACGTGCTGTAGGTAGCGCTTGAACGCCGGGGTCATTCGGACGTGATCGCCGACGATGTCGCGCTCATCCGCGAAGTCACCGGCGAGGCGGTGCACCGCGCGGTCGGACTCCTGAACGAAGAGACGGTCGCTGTCGAGCTCACGCATCTTGGTTGACAGCTGGAGACACAGAGCGTTCCAGCGGACTTCCTGGCGCTTGCCGAGCTTGTCGGCCTTGGAGCTCTTGCAGAGCTTGCGCAGCGAAGCGAGCTCGGGGAGTGGCTGCTCCTCGACGCGTCGCTCGATTACCGCGGCCACGCTCTCGAAGCAGGACGGATAGCTGAGCAGCGCTTCCCAGTAGGCGATTTCGAGTCGCTCGACCTGCTTGGCCGCTTCGATTTCCTCTTGCGGCGTGAGCACGCGGTGACCGATCATCTCGCGGAAGTACCGCGTGAGGGTCGAATCCCCGGCACCCTGGCGCTCAAATTCCTTGAGAGCCTTCTCGCTTTCGACACGGGCCTTCTCGAGCTGCTCCTTGCTCGGCTCGGCGGACGGCGCCGCCTGAGCCCGCGCGGGCTTTCGCACCTCAGCCTGAGCCTTCGGCTCCGCCTGCTTGGATGCCTTGGCCCTCACCTGGCTCTTTGTCGTGCTTTGTCTTGTCGCTGCCTGTCGTGCCATTTTCCCTCTTGCCTCCCGGTGGCGACCGCAATGTGCGGCACCCCGCCTAAATGGCTGAACAAATGAAACCGCCCGACTCTTCCGTCAGGCGTGAACCAATCGCTCGAGTCGAATCGGAATGCACGCACCATGCCGGAACGCCTGGTGGCCGTGAGCTCGCCGTTCGAGCGCTTGGATTTTGTCGTGGGAGTAACCCGTACTATATGGGTCCGTGAGCGGAGATGAGAAGGGGTATTCGACGTGTTTATGCGAAGAAATTCCAGTGACAATCGTGCTCGTACCGAGTTACTAAAATCGGTCCGCGCGCGGATGCCCCTCGCGTGGGCCACCTTTTTCTCCATGGCCGTGTCGGCCGTGGCTACCGCCGGCTACGCCTGGCTCGTGGGCCCGCTCGTGCGCAGTTGGGAAGGCAATTCGGGGGCCGGAAGGGCCTTGGGCACCCTCCCGATCCAGAGCCTGACTGTCACCCAGATCGTGTGGCTGCTCGTCGGGCTGGGCGTGCTCAAAGCGCTCGCGGAGACGCTCCGGACCCATCTCGCGTCCAGGCTTCAGCTGGGCATAATTCGCGAATTTCGTGGCAAATTGCTGCGTCACGTATTGGCGCTCGAGCCCTCGAAGCTGCTCACCTGGCCTCGCGGGGAGCTTTCCTCGCGGATTCAGGTCGAGGTGCACGGGGTCCGAATCTTGCTCCATTTGGGGGTCGGCCAGGGCATTCGAAGCATACTGGTGGCTACGGCACTAGCCAGTGTGGCGCTGAGGGTGGATACTGCGCTAGCCATCCCAGGGCTTTTGGTTCTCCCGCTGGCCGTCCTGCTGATCCTCGTGGCGGCCCGCCCGGCGAGGAAGCTGCACCGCGAGCTTTTTGCAGCCGAGTCCGCGGTGGTGGCCAGCACGGCGGAGGCCATCGACGGCGCAGCGGTTCTTCGTGCTTACGGCGCAGCGGGGTCCACTTGGGAGAACGTCGATAAGGCCGCGACGCACTCCGAAGAACGCGGGATCGCGGCGGAGACCTGGAGCGCCGCCGCAGGGCCGATGGTGGAGCTCGCCGCAGCCCTCGGCATCGCGTTGGTGTTTGCCTTTGCCTGGTCCAGTCGAAGCACCGTCGACCTCGCGAGCGCGGGAACGGTGCTGGTCGCCTTGCTCCTGATGTACCGGCCCTTGCACGGAATTGCGCAGGCGGTCTTCAGCTGGTGGTCGGGGTTGGCTTCGCTCGATCGGCTCGATGAGCTCTTCCGCCTGCCCGCCGAGCCGGCCGAACCGGCAGCTCTCCGCACGGAGCGCGTTGTCTCGCTCGGGATCGACGGCCTCAGCTTCGACTACGACGGGCGGCCAGTGCTCCGCGGCGCGAGTGCGTCGTTTCGCGGCGGCGAGCTCGTCGCAATCACCGGCGACAGTGGGGTGGGCAAGTCGACCTTGCTCGGGGTTCTCGCAGGGGTGCTCCCGCCGTCCCCCGAAAGCATCGCCATCGACGGACTGCCCGCGTCCCGCGACTTGCTCATCGCCGCGACCGCGTGGATGCCGCAGAACCCCGCGCTGTTTCGCGACACGATCCTACGCAACGTGGCGCTCGGCGTGGGCCGTCCCGACCGCGGTCGGGCGCTCGAGGCCTGCCGAAGCGTGGATGCCCATGACTTCATTTCTGCGAGGCCACAGGGCTACGATGGGGTGCTTCACGAAGGCGGCACCGACCTGTCGACCGGCCAGCGGCAACGTATCTGCCTCGCGCGCGCTCTCTACACGGGCGCCCCGGTCCTGCTCTTGGACGAGCCGAGCTCTGCGCTCGACGACGAGCACGAGCGCAATGTGATCCGCGTTTGCAGAGAGCATGCCGACCATGGGGGACTGGTCATCGTCGCGACGCATCGCGAGGATTTCCTTCGTCATGCGGACCGCGTGCTAGAGCTGCGGGACGGGACGGTAATCGAGTGGGAACGACGAACGGCAGACTCGCTCTTGCACTAGCAACCCTCCTCTCGCTTTCCGGCATTGCGGGCACGGTTCGGGCGACGGTCGATCCGGCATCGATTGCGGATGCAGTGCGCCAACTCGACGCCGACCACGACCGCGCAGCGGCCGCGGTGTACTTGCTTCAAGCCGGCGGCGAGCGAGCCGCGGAGCAAATCCGCGCTGCGTGGGCGACGATTTCGCTGCTGGGCCAAAAACGCGCGATCGGCGCGCTCACTCGCCTTGCGGTGAATCACGACGCGGCCATCGACACGCTGATCACGGCCGCTCGGGCCGACGACGAGGATCTGCGCGACAGCGCCTTCGAATCGTTGCGGCTGCTCGGCTCTCGCGGACGCCGCGCCTTGGCGGTGCTCGTTTCCGATCCCGCGGTGGGTGACCGCGCCGCGTCCCTTCTCGCGCGTGCAGCTCCCGACTTTGCGATTGCGACCTTGCTCGAAGCCATGGCGGAATCGGCCGGCGCCAACCGCCCCGCGCTTCGTGCGGCGCTTAGCACTGCGGTCCAGCGCGCCGCGGGAAATGCCAACACCAAGCTTCGCGCATGGCTTGCCAAAGAACCGGCGGCCGCCGCGGTCGCGAGCGCTTCGATGGGATTGGTCGGCTTGGAGGCGCAGCGCGCGACGATGACTTCGTTCATCGCCTATGCTGCGCCGCGGTCGATGGATTTCTCCTCGACCTGGCGGCTGCTTCAGAGCGCCGCCGCGGCCGGGCCGAGCGGCGAGATCGACCGCTGGGTGCGGAGCCAAGTCGACGAGCCCGAGGAATGGATGCTGCGCCAGGCTGCCGTCGCGGCGATCGCGGCGCGTGGACATCGCGAAGACGCGCGGGCTTCATTGAACGACGCGTACCCACGGGTGCGCGCGAGCGCGGCAACGGCCTTATCGGGGGACGCCGGCTCCATGTTGGAGCGCGCCACCCTCGCCCGCCGCGACCCTTGGCCGATGGTTCGGGCCGCCGCCGTGCGCAGCCTCCGGAGCGAAGCAGAGGCGCTTGCGGTGGTCGTTGCCTCGGTCGACGACTCGATGTCGCAGGTTCGCGCCGCTGCGATCGAGGTGCTCACCGCGTCACCGTACGACGAAGGCTGGGAGCGGATTCACCGACGGCTCCGAGCCCGGGACGAATGGCCCCAGGTGACGGCAGCCGCCATCGATTACGTGGTCGCCCACTGCCGGACCGACGCCGCCGAGGCCCTGTTCCGCGTGGTGATGCGCGCGGCGCCCGGGAACGCCCTCACGGAGGACTTGAACAACGCCGCGCTCGCGGTCGAGGCGCTCCGAGCCCTGGGAAGCCCGGAGGCGGTGGCGACCGTCGAGCAGCTCCGAAGCGCCGAGGGCATTCCGCCCACGCTGAAAATGGCGCTCGAACAGCCCCTAGCCGAGGACGGTCTCTGCGCCCGAACACCCCGCTAGATTGTCGCTCCGGAATCGCCCGTGTTACTTTGTTTGGAACAGGGGGAAACATGGGAGCTCGTCTAATAGGCCTGATGGTGGCTGGGGTGCTGCTGAGCGCCGGTTGTGAACAGATCACGTCCGCTTCGGAGCCCGAGGCCGAAGCGGAACAACTGCCGGAAATCGTCCCGAACCTTCCCGAGGTTCCGACGCTGCCGCCACCGCCGTTTCCAACGACTTACGAAGATGAGTCGTACAGCGTGTACGGCCTGCGTCAACGTCCGAGCAAGTTGCTCGACTTAGACCTCGGCGTCACCGGGTACATCATCGAAATCTACGAGCCTCCTGTCTGCAAGAAGCGCAAGAAGGAAGAGTGCCCCAAGGTCGCCGCGCCGCATATGTTCATCGCCGACACCGCGGACCAAACCGACCGCGCCGAGCAATTGCTAGTCGTGGGTTACGCCGACAACCAGGAGCAGCTCCAGCGCGCACGGCGCGGCCGCAGGACGACCACCATCGCCGGCGAGGTCGTCGTGCCGAAAGACCTCGCGGTCGGGAACAAGGTTCGTTTGAAGGGTCACTTCACTCTGATTTCGTCCGGTGGGTTCAACACCAGCAACGGGCTCTTGGAATACGCATCGCACGAGACACTCACCAAGGGCGCGGCGAACTAGTCAGGGCGCGGCAACGCTGGCATCGGGCTCGGCGATGAGCAGGTCCGAAAGATCCGGCGCGCCGGCATCGTCTTTGAGCTCGAACGCGGCCGCGCTGCGCCCAAACAGCGCGACGACGTCTTTGCCGACGACCGAGATCTCTCGACCGTCGTCGATGCGCACGTAGCCGCCTCCGTCGACCGGCGCGCCCGAACCGAGTGAAATGCGCACCTTGCTGCGCCCCATCTCGAAGCTGACCTCGGCCTTGGGCGTTTCCATCCCGAAATTCTGAAGATCTTCGGGGCTTGGGTTTTGAAGGGTGCGAACGGGGATCGCGAACTCCCAGTTACGAAGATAGTCCTCGATGACATCCGGGTCAGCGGGTGCCTCTTTCGGCTCTTCGAGCCTCCACGTTTCGTCGAAGCCCTCGCCTGTTCGGACCAGCGCGACGCGTTCATCGCCTGACGCAAGGCGCACGCGCGTGATCCGCTCCCGGACGACCGCCTGCAACAGCAAGCCGGTCCGGGAGTCGATTTCTGTGCGCCCCGGGCGACCGCGCTCGAACAGCATCACGTAGGCGAACAGGACGGCCGCGACGACTAGCAAGACGATTGGCGTGCGTGCGCTCATGAACGCCTCGACCACCAAACGCCAAAGCCAGCAATGAGTGCGGCCAGTGGGAGTAGAACCACGACGCGGAACAAGAGGTTCTGCAGATCGGCGTCGCTCATGATGACCGCGCGGGCGTTGGTCTTGCGCGGCGCGATGTTGATTAAGGCCTCGCGCTGGGTAAGCCAGCCGACAGCCGACGACAGCAGGTCGATGTTCGAGAGCTGCGGGTTCTCGAGCAGCTCGGAGCTCATCCAGTCGCTGTCGCCCATGACCAGTAATCGACCGGGGGTCGGGCCGACGGCCTTGACCGGCTGGAGGTCATCGCCGAGCGGCGGCACGTATTCCCAGGCGACCGCGAGGGGCACGGCGCTCGGCGGCGTCGGCTTGCCTTTGGCGTTCGGGTCGAGCGCGCGGGCCAGATCGGTTTCCGCCACGGCGGCCGGGCTCGTGCGGAAGAGAACCTCCGTGTCGCTCCCCTCGGCGACGTCGACCGAGCGGGCAACCGCCAAGAGGATCCCCCCGCCGCGCTTTCGAATCGTGTCAACGAGGCGATGGGTGCCGACGTTGGTGACGAGGAACAGGTCGCCGGGGTTGCCGGGCAGCTGCTGCGCAGTGTCGTTCTCGATGACGAGATCCAAACCGACGACGATCCCGCGCCCTTCGAGCGCGTCCTCGAAGCCCGTCCCGGTCAGCTTTTCCTTTTTGAGGACGGGGTCGAAAGTCAGCAGCAGGTTCCCGCCCGAGTCGAGGTAGCGTTCGACGATGCCGACCTCTTGCTTGGAGAATGGGCGCTGCGGGCTGACGACGAAAAGCGCGTCGCAGCTCTCCGGCACATCGTCAGTGCGAATCTCGAACGGCTCGACTTCGATTTTTTCCCATTCGAGCTCGCGTGCCACCGGGTCGAAGCTGCGTTCGCCGTAGGCTCCGACCTCCCACTCGCCGTGACCGGTCGTTACGCAGACTTTGTTCGGCTCACCTGTGGTCACCTCGAGGATCGCTCCGGTGAGCGCGCGCTCGGATTGCAGGTCGAGCTTGTGTCCGTCGGCGTCTTCGAAGGTCTCGAAGTCTTCCACGATGAGCTGATGCCGCTCGACTTTCCATTTACGCTCGCCGCTCGTGACGACGACCGGCACCTGCGAAAGCGTCACGTCCCCGGCAAGCCAGCTGTCGATTCCGAACTTGTCGGCGAGCACCTGATAGCGCGCCCGGTCGCGGTCGGGGTCGACCCATTCCACCCCGATTCGGTCGGTGACCGCTTTGTATTCCTCGAGCAGGGTTTCGACGTCGGCGAAGTCTTGCTCGTCGCGTCCGAGGAAGACGTAGATGTCGACGTCTTGATCGAGCTCCTTCAAGGCCTGCTGGCTGCGGTCCGAAAGCGTAAACAGGCCGTGACTGGTCCAGTCCCACCGCTTGTAATGGCGCGACGAGATGTAGTTCACGAGGACCACGACCACGAGGCCGAGCACCGCTGTCACCAAGAGGTTCAAGCGTGCGCGAGGCTGGGCGCTCATCCGTGCCTCCTCGCCTTCATCGCCCCAATGCTCAGACCGACGGCCAGGACCGCGAGCGAAAGATCGAAGACCAGGTACCGAGTGTCGATGACGCCTTTGGCGAAGCTCTGCATGTGGCCGAGCATGCTCACGTAGGCGCAGACCTCGCGTGCCGTCCCGTCGAGGACGAACTCGCCGATGCCGACCGTGAACAGGACGCCAAGCGTCACGAAGGCGAGGACGGCAGCCACGATTTGGGTGGGCGCCAGCACGCTCATCAGCAGCCCCACCGCCATGAAGTACGCGCCCAAACAGAAGATGCCGAAGTAGCTGGCGGTGACCGCTCCCCAGTCGACGCTGCCGTGCTGGCTCATGATCCAGGCGTAGATGAGCGTTGGAATCCAGAGCACGCACCAGATGACGATCGAGGCGGCGTACTTGCCGAGAATCACCGAGCTCTCCGAGACCGGCGCCGTCATCAAGGTTTCGATGGTTCCTGCCTGCTTTTCACCGGCGACGAGGCGCATCGTCAAGACCGGCACGAACACCAGCAGCGGAATGAAGAAGAGGGCGCTTCCGCCGAAAAAGCCGGACAGTGGACTCGATGCCCCTGAGGAGACCGCGTTGCGGGCGTAGAACTCGCTGAGCATCCAAAACCAGACGCCGTTCCAAATCAGCCACGACGTGAGCACGATATACGCCAGCGGCGAGACGAAAAACGAAGCCAGCTCCCGCTTCAGCACGACCCACGCGCTCCTCACGAGGCCTCCTGCGCCGCACCGGCTGTCGTCAGCTCGGCGAACACCTCTTCGAGGCTGGTCTCGGAATCCCCGGGCACGAGGTCGGCGACCTTTTCGCCTTCCCGAATGATGATGACCCGGTCGCAGACCGCTTCGACCTCGGACAGAATGTGGGTCGAGAGCAGCACCGTCTTCTTGCCGCCAAAGTTCCGAACGAGCTCGCGAAACTGCCGAACCTGATTCGGGTCCAAGCCCGACGTCGGTTCGTCGAGAATAAGGATGGGCGGGTCGGCGATGAGGGCTTCAGCGAGACCGACGCGTTGGCGGTAGCCTTTGGAGAGCTGGCCAACGATGCGGGTCCGGGCGTCCGCGACGCCGGCAAGCTCGAGACAGCGATCAACCGCGGCTGTGACGTTGGGGACGGCCTTTAGGTGGCCCCGGTGGCGCAGGTACTCCTGGACGCGCATCTCGCGGTACAAAGGCACCCCTTCGGGCATGTACCCCATTCGCTCCCGCGCTTGAATCGAGCTTCGCACGGCGTCGATGCCGTCGATTCGAATCTCGCCCGCGCTCGGCGCCAGGTAGCCAGTCAGCATGCGGAGGGTCGTGCTCTTGCCCGCTCCGTTTGGACCGAGGAATCCAACGATCTCCCCGGGTTCCACCCGAAAGGACAGATCGTTGACCGCGAGTCGGCTGCCGAACAGCCTGCTGAGCCCTTTGACTTCAATCACATCTTGCTCGTTGGCCGCACGGGGTACTCGATGCGATCGGGCCTTGCAACTGCAGACCTGTCCAGGTTCTGCGGCTTTTTCGCATCGGCCGGCTGCGCTTCCTTACGATCCAATCGAGATGTCCTCCATCCCCTGGAAGGTTCGCTTGAGCGCCTGCGTGCTCGCCCTGGTTGCCGGAGGCTCACTCGCCGGCGCGACCGAGATGCGCCGCGCGCCGATCGCAATCCACCCGATCACGATCCGCCCTTCCCCCGTGCTCGAACCGATCCACCAGGAGCCGGGGCCTGAAGTGCCCGGCGTCGTCCCCATCATCGATGACGACGTGACCGGCCTGCGCTTCCCGAGCGGGCTCACGATTCGCGGCGGCAGCAAGCACCGCGCAATTCTTTTCACGTTCGATGACGGCCCTTCGAGCCGAACCACGCCGCGGCTCCTCGACCTGCTCGACGATCTCGGCATCAAGGCGCTCTTCTTCGTGACGAGCGAAAGCTTTGGCAATGGAAACCCCTATGAGCGGCGGCACGCCAAGATCGTTCGCGAGATCGTGCGGCGGGGGCACCTCGTCGGGAGCCACACCGAGACCCACCGTCAGCTACCCCTGCTCGGCAACGAAGAAATCCAAGCGGAGCTCGCCATCACCGAGCGAAAGCTTCGGAGGGCGGTCGGCCGTACCCCTCGATTGATTCGTCCGCCCGGCGGCGCCTTATCGAATCGCGTCGAGGGCCTCCTCGGCGAGCTCGGTTATACGAGCGTCATGTGGGCCGTTTACGCGGGCGATTTGGAGGCAAAGACGCCCGACGACGTGGTCCGAACCTTCTTTCGGGTTCTCGACCGCCGCGAGCGCGAGACCGGGGACCGAGGTGGCATCGTGTTGATGCACGACACCAAGCGCCACAGCCTCGACGCCCTCCCTCGTCTGGTGCGCGCGCTCCAAGAACGCAACTGCACGCTGCTCGAACGAGGCGAAGAGCTCTATGACATCGTCGACGACCTCGGCTACTTCATCCCTGGCCACGAGCCGGACCAAACGCTCGAGGAGCGCCAGCAAGAGATCGAGCGTGATGTGCAGCGGGCTTGCAATACGATTGCGCTTCGCTAACTAGTCGCGCGTCGCGAGGATTCGCCAAACCGGCATGCCGTCTTCGAGAGCGCGCTTCTCCCGATTCGAGCGGGCGCCGAACGGGTTCATCTCGACGTAGCCCCCGCCCGAAGCAAGAGTGAAGCCCGGCGTGTCCTGAAGCTGAGCTCGGTACTGCTCGGCTCGATGCTCGACGTCGGTCTGAATGAATAGCTCGCCACCGGGCTTCATCAGCCGGGCCAGCTCGCCGAGGAGGGCCTCCCCGATGACCCGCCGCTTGTCGTGCCGCTTTTTCCACCAAGGGTCCGGGAAGTGCAGCGCGACCCGCTCAACCGATCTGCTTGGTTCAGCCCTTTTCAAGATTTCACGGGCATCTCCGCACAGAATCTTCACTTTTTCGATCCCACGCTTTTCG
This sequence comes from Myxococcales bacterium, assembly GCA_029862185.1. GTDB lineage: Bacteria > Myxococcota_A > Polyangia > Polyangiales > Houyiibacteriaceae > SG8-38. Next base: position 6,850 of record JAOTXX010000052.1, on the reverse strand, counting down.
AGCCGCTCGGCCGCCTTGTAAGCGAGCTTGGTCTTGACCTCGATGCCGATGATGCGGCTTTCGGGCGCCGCCGCCGTCCGCTCGAACAGCGACAAACCGCGGCCGAAACCGATGTCCAGCTCCAAGGGCCCTGATCCGGCGATCAGGTCTTCGAGCGAGAAGCGGCCCTCTGGGGCTCTCGGAGCCCGCTCGCGATAGAGCCGGCGTAGGTCTGAGTCCGACACCCGCGCTCCCTACCGGCGGGCAACAAGGGCGTCAAACCGGATACGCTCCTTCTTGACCGCCAAGGTGCCGATCGCGTATGCCAGCGACATACATCTTGGTGAACGGGGCTTGATGTCGATGAGGATTCTGATCGTCGAAGACAGCGTGACCATGCGCAAGGTCATGGAGATGACTTTCGCTGGCGAGAACGCGGAGTTGCTGGTCGTGGAAAACGGCGAGCTCGCACTTGAACGAGGGGCTGCCTTTTCTCCGGACGTGGCGTTCATCGATTCGTCCCTTCCGGGGATCGACGGGTACGAAGTGACTCGCGCGCTCAAGGCCGACCCGGGGCTTTCGGGCACCGCCGTGATTCTCATGGCGAGCCAGCATCGCCCGCTCGACGCGGCGCGTGCCTCAGAAGTTGGCGCTGACGACCACATTCTAAAACCGTTCGACACACAGGAAGCCATCGACAAGGCAAGTGCGCTGGCGGGCCAAGCCGAAGCCGCCAGCTTCTCCGACATGCCATCGATTCCGGTGGCCCGTCCCGCGAGCACGCCAAGGCCGGTCGCCCAGCGCGCCCATCGGCCCACGCCACCGCCGCTGCCTGTCGGTTCCGCGGCGCAGCCGGCGCGAAGGTTGTCGGGGACCCCGATCAGTGGCGCGCAGGTTTCGGTTGCGCCGGGGACGGCCGCCTCTCTTCATTCCTCGTCGCCGCCTGCGAAGATCGTCTCCGCACCCGCCGCGGAAGTTTCTTCCGCCCCACCCGCCCAGTTTTCATCGGCCCCACCCGCCTCTCCGCTAGAGGCCGCAGGCGCGAGCGAAGCCCTGTCGCATTCGGTCGTGGCACGACTCGAAACGCTCGGCCTCTCGGCCGACCAGGTCGAAGGCGTGCTCAAGCTCTCGGCCGAAGTCGTGGAGCGCGTGGTTTGGGAGGTCGTGCCCGAGCTCGCCGAAGCGATGATCCGTGAGGAATTGCACCGTCTCATCGGCGACTGAGGCTTGACTGCCCCGCCATTTCACCGCACACGGTCGGTCGGATGAGCGATTCGACTGACGAGATGCCCAAGCAGTACTCGCCCACCGAAAGCGAGTCTCGCTGGTACGAGTTCTGGGAAACCTCGGGGTTCTTCGCGGCATCCGAAGAGCCGGGTGACACGCGTCAGACCTACACTCTCGCCATCCCGCCGCCGAACGTCACGGGTTCGCTCCACATGGGCCACGCTTGCCGGACGACCTTCGAGGACGTCCTCTGCCGCCATAAGCGGATGCAGGGCTACAACACGCTCTGGGTGCCCGGCATCGACCATGCGGGGATTGCGACGCAGGTGGTGGTCGAGCGGCAACTCAAGCAGGAAGGCCTGACGCGGTACGACCTCGGCCGCGAGAAGTTCATCGAACGGGTCTGGCAGTGGAAGGAAGAGTCGGGCGAGCGAATCCTCCAGCAGCTCCGCAAGATGGGCGCTTCCTGCGACTGGCCGCGGACCAAGTTCACGATGGACCCGGAGATGGTTCGGGCGGTTCGGGAAGCCTTCGTGCGGCTCTATGAAGAGGGGCTCATCTACCGCGACACGCGCCTGGTCAACTGGGACGTCGAATCGCAGACCGTGCTCTCGGACCTCGAGGTCGAGCAGGAGGAAAACGTCGAAGGCGCGATGTTCGACTTCGCTTATTCTTTGGCGGACGGCGGCGGTGAAGTGGTGGTCTCGACGACGCGCCCCGAGACGATGCTCGGTGATACGGCCGTGGCGATTCACCCGGACGACGGGCGCTACCGGCACCTGCACGGCAAGTACGTGCGGCACCCGTTCGTGGACCGCTTGATCCCGGTGATCCTCGACGCGGAGCTGGTCGACCCCGAGTTCGGCACGGGCGTGGTGAAGGTGACGCCGGCCCACGACCCGAACGACTTCGCGACGGGCAAACGACACGGCCTCGAGGAAATCAACATCTTCAACCTCGATGGCACGATGAACGAGAGCTCCGGTCCCTTCCAAGGGCTCGACCGCTTCGACGCGCGCAAGGCCGTCGAGATCGAGCTCGGCAACCTTGGGCTCGCGCGCGGAAGCAAGAAGCACATGATGACGCTGCCGCGTTCGCAGCGGTCGGGGACCATCGTCGAGCCGATGATTTCGACTCAGTGGTTCGTGAAGATGAAGCCGCTCGCGGCGCCCGCAATCGAGGCGGTCCAAGACGGCACGATTCAGATTTTGCCGCCCGAGTGGAGCAAGACGTATTTCCACTGGCTCCGGAACATTCAAGACTGGTGCATTTCACGACAGCTCTGGTGGGGCCACCCGATCCCAGCCTGGTACTGCGAGGACTGTGAGCACGTGACTGTGTCGCGCGAGGATGCGACGGCGTGCGGCGGCTGCGGCGGACCCTCGATTCGCCAAGACGACGACGTGCTCGACACCTGGTTTAGCTCGGGGCTCTGGCCATTTTCGACGCTTGGCTGGCCCGAAAAGACCGTCGCGCTCGAGCGCTTCTACCCGACACAGGACATGGAGACTGGTTACGACATCTTGTTCTTCTGGGTCGCGCGCATGATCATGATGGGCCTTCACTTCATGGGCGAGGTTCCCTTCACGCGCGTCTTGCTAGCCGGATTGGTCACCGACGAGCGCGGCGAGAAGATGAGCAAAGTGAAGGGCAACGTCGTCGACCCGCTCGATGTGATTTACGGCGCCACCAACGAGCAGCTCGTGGCGAAAGCCGAGAAGGCGGGTGCGAAGAACTCGGGCATCAAGTACCTGAAAAGCACGTACCCCGATGGTTTTGCGGCGTACGGCGCCGACGCGCTTCGCATGACCCTGCTCAGCTATTCGCCTCAGTCGCGCCGCATCGCGCTTTCCATCAAGCGCATCGAAGGCTACCGAAACTTCGCCAACAAGCTTTGGAACGCCTCGCGCTACGCGCTGATGCGGCTCGGCGGCTCCTCGACCAAGGCCTCGCAGCAATGCCCACAGCCCAAGGCGCTGGCGAATCGCTGGGTGCTCTCGCGCCTCTATCACGCGCTGGACGTCGCGGCCTCAGGGCTCGACGCCTACCGGCTCGATGAAGCGTCCGGCGCGCTGTACCACTTCGTCTGGGACGAGTTTTGCGACTGGTACCTAGAGCTGAGCAAGCCGGCTCTCGGCAGCGGCGATGCGACTCTCATCGAGGAGACCGAGGCGACCCTGGTGCACGTCCTCGAAACGGTGCTGCGAGCCCTTCACCCGATGATGCCTCACATCACCGAGGAGATCTGGCAGCGGGTCCCGAAGTGGGACGAGGCGCCGAAGAGCATCATGATTAGCCGATTCCCGACGGGACTGGTCGACGCGAAGCTCGACCGAGCGGCCGAGCGCGATTTCGAAGTGGTCCAGGCGTTCGTCGGGAGCGTGCGGACCATTCGCGCAGAGCACGACGTGCCGAGAACTCAGGCGATGCGCATCCACTGGCACACCAATGACGAAGACAAGCACCGCGTTCTCGACGCCGAGCGACGGACCATCGAGGCCCTGGGCCGCTGCGAGCTTTGCTTCGAGGCCGACCCTGCAAAGCTCGATGATCCAAACGCGCATTTCAAGAACGCCGCCGTTTTCGTGAACCCGGGGATTCGGGCCGCGGTGCCGGACGTCATCGACACCGAGAAGGAGCGAGATCGCCTGCAGCGAAACCTCAAGAAGGTCGAAAAGGAGCTCGGCGTGCTCGAGAAGAAACTCGGCAACCCGAGCTTCGTCGAGCGCGCGCCCGAGGCCGTGGTCGACAAATCCAGGCGGGACTCACTGGAGCTGCGAGAGAAGCGTGAGCGGTTGGAAGCCGCGTTGAATAGCCTTTGAAAGAGGACTTTGAACGACACCGCCACAGATTCGACCTCTCCCAGCGCCGAGCGGCCGCTTTGCGTCGACCTCGATGGGACGCTGCTGGCGACCGACACGATGGCCGAAGGCTTCATGGGCCTGCTCAGGAGCGCGCCATGGAAGCTTCCAGCTGCGCTCGCCGCGCTGAGCACCGGCCGCCCCAAGCTCAAGCGCTACCTCGCCGAGAATGCGCCCGTCGACCCCGAGAACCTTCCGTACCGGCCTGAAGTGCTCGACGCGATTAGCGAGGCGCGCGCCGCGGGCCGTCGCGTGCTGCTGGTGACCGCCTCCGACCAAGGCACCGCCGATCGGATTGCAGAGCATCTCGGCCTCTTCGACGAAGCGATTGGAAGCGACGGGCAGAACAACTTGAAAGCCCATCGGAAAGCCGACTATCTCGCGGGCCGATTTGGAGCCGGTGCTTTTCAGTACCTGGGCGACTCGTCCGCCGACCTGCCGGTGTGGAAGGCCGCCCACGAGGCGAGCATGGTCTGCCCGAGCCCAAGCACCCAACGGGCGGCCGAGCAGCTGGTGCCGAGAGCGACGGTCCTCGTCCCGCGGCCTCCGAAGCTCGAGGCCGCGGTGCGGGAGCTCCGGCCTCACCAATGGGCCAAGAACATTCTGCTCCTCGTCCCGCTCTACTTCTCCCACCAGTACACGGATCTGAGCCTGGTCTTCACGGCCGTCATGGCTTTCCTCTCGTTCTCCTTTTGCGCCTCGTCGATTTACGTCTTGAACGACCTCGTCGACCTTCCGGCGGACCGTCAGCATCGGAGCAAACGAAATCGTCCGCTTGCCGCCGGCACGCTTTCGATTCCGGAGGCAGTTGCGCTTGCCCTGAGTTCGCTCGCCGTGGCGATCGCCTTGGGTGCCCTCTTCGTTCGCCCCGAATTCGTCCTCGTGCTCCTGGGCTACGTCGTGCTCACCACCGCGTATAGCCTGGTCCTGAAGCAGCGGATGATTGTGGACGTGCTCACCCTCGCATCGCTCTTCACCTATCGGGTGGTCGCCGGTGGCATTGCGGTCGACGTGAAGCTCTCGCCCTGGCTCCTGGCTTTTTCGATTTTCTTCTTCACGAGCTTGGCCTTCGTGAAGCGTTACGGCGAGCTGATTCAAGTCAAAGGGGACGGCGGACGGTCGCTCAAGGGCCGCAACTACGTCCCGGCCGACATCCCGATCATCACTTCGGCAGGGCCGGCCGCGGGTTTGCTCGCGGTGCTCGTCTTCGCGCTCTACATCAACAGCCCCGCCATGATGCGGTACTACTCGGTGCCCGAGGCGCTATGGGGCATTTGCTTGATCCTGGTCTACTGGATCATCCGCATTTGGTTCCTCGCCGCGCGTGACCAAATGCACGACGACCCGGTGCTCTTCGCGGTGAAGGATAAGATCAGCCTCCTCGCAGGTGCGCTCGTCATCGTCTGCCTGCTCGCTGCGCGATACGGCTAGCTCAAAAGAGCTCCATCTGCCCCGGCTGCACCACGCCCTCGTGAAAGCGCACGCCTTCGAGCTCGAGCAAGAGCTGCTTGCGTTCGAGCCCGCCGCCGTAGCCCCCGAGGTGGTGCCCGGCCTCGACGACCCGATGACAGGGCACGATGACCGGGATCGGATTGACGTGGTTGGCCTGCCCCACCGCGCGCATGGCACGCGGCGATTGGATCTCCTGCGCGACGCCGCCATAGGTGCGCACCTGGCCCCAGGGGATCGTTCGAAGCGCGGTCCAGACGCGAATCTGAAAGTCGGTGCCCCGAAGGTCGAGCGGTACGGCCGCGAAGTCCTCCGGCTCGCCGTCGAAGTAGCGACCGAGCGGCTCTGTGTAGATGGCCGGCACGGCTTTCTCGTCTGCGAGCGCGCGGTCGAGACGCTCGAACGAGAGGCGGAGCAAACCCGCGTCGGTCCAGGCGAGCCAAAGCGTGCCGAGGCGTTTCGCCTCGAAGGTGCCCCAGCCCGTGACGGGTGCTTGGTGGGGCTCGGTGGCGGTGGTACGTTCCGCGCTCATGGCTCGCTCGGTCCTTGCATCTGCCTTGCTGCTTTCAATTGCATGCGGACACAGCCTTAAACAAGCGCAAAGAAGCGAGGAGGCGTACGAGCAGTGCTACGGCGCCGACTACGACCCCGCCGTAACCCCCGCACAGCGCCGCGACTGCTGGTCCAACTGGCTCCGAGCGCATTCGCCGGCAGAGCCACCCGAGCGCATCCGATACGCAGAAATGCGCCTGGATCAGCTCGCCATCGACGGCTCCACCCGCCCACTTCCCGCGGGCGCGCCGGCGCCCATGCCCAGCTACGAGCACGAGTACGCAAGGCCGCCCCCCGGCGAATACCAGCTGTCCGGCTGCAATCCGCTCTGCAACGACCGCTGGGCAAGCTGTAACAGCCACTGCGAGCTGACGGACAAAACCTGCGTGGCCGCTTGTGAAAGCGAGTTCCGGGTCTGTGTCGATGGGTGTCCGTAGAAGACCGGGGCACGACGGAACGCGACGCGGGGGTTCAACGGACGGGGCGGCTTCATACCGGGGCGCGGAAAAAGGCGCGACATGGGGCTGCGTCGAACGGCTCAGCTTGCAGATCGGGTCGGGTTCACTTGAGAGCTCAGACCCGGCAAGCTGAGCCTCGGCGCGCGCGCCAATCTGGGTTGGTTGCTGTCTTGCAGATTGGCACTTGCGACGTCGCCTCCGCCCCACATCGCGCCTTTTTCCGCGCCCCTCCGTGCGGAGACAGGACCAAGACAACGTTCCCAACCGGCAGGCGGCAGCGCGAGCCCGAAGGGCGAAGCCCGGCGCCAGAGGCGCCGGCAAGGC
>JAOTXX010000124.1 GCA_029862185.1 Myxococcales bacterium | reverse complement strand
CCAGTCCTGCTCGCGAATGTCCTCGGGCAGCAATCGCTTCACCGTTTCGCCGGCGCCGATTGCCGAGACGACGGCGGGCGCTTTGAATTCTTCGCCCGCGCTCGTACGCACGCCGATGGCTTTGCCGTCTTCAAACAGAATCGCGGCGACGGGCGTGGCAGGGCGAGCACTTCCACCTGCCGCTTCGATCACCGGAACGAGCCCGGCCGCGATTGAGCTCGCGCCGCCCACGGGATAGCCCGCGCCCTCGAGGTAGTGGCGCATGATGATGGCATGCACGCCGAAGCTGGCTGCTTTTGGTTTGCCGCCATAAGTGCCCCACTGCGCAGACAGCACGGACGCGAGCTTCGGGTCGGTAGTGATGTCCGCGATGACTTCGCCTGTAGTGCGACCGACCCACCGCTCGATCTTGCGCCTGTTGAGCCAGCGCTGCGCGGTGCGGAACGGCTCGGGAACCGACCGCCCGCCGGCGACCATGGTTGCAACGGTCTCCGCCGACTGTATCGCCTCGAAGTAGGTGTCGATTTCGGCGGCGTTGTCGGGGAACCGGTCTTTGAGCTCCATCTTGTAGGCGGCCTCGGGGCGCGCCACCGAGATGTCGAAGCCATCTGGGAAGTGCAGCGTGTCGTAGACCGTGCCGATCGAGCGAAACTCGATGGTCCCGCCGCTGAGCCAGTCCAAGATCTTTCCTGCGGATTGGTCACGACCAAACAAGCCGCAGTAGTGAAGGCCCACGTCCCAGCTGAAGCCCTCGCGAGAGAAGGAGTGGGTCAGTCCTCCAATCGACTGCGCCTGCTCGAGAAGCAGGACTTTGTGTTCCAACCGGGACAGCGCGGCCGCGGTCGTCATGCCGCCCATGCCCGATCCGATGACGATGACATCGAACTCGCTCATCGTTGCTCCTCCGAACCTGCTCAAAGCCGGACCGGGCAATCAGCTAACCGCAAGTGCGGCCCCGCGTCAATGCGTCTGAGGATCGCATGATCTCTGCCCGAAGCGCTCGCCTTGACGGGAGCCAGCGAAGATCTACCACACCTCCATGACAGCTCCCGTCACCTCGGACCTCGTCTGGAAAGAAATCGAAAAGCGCTCGTTCGCCGTTCTTTCCTACGTGAATCCCAAAGGCCAAGCCCGCTCCTCTGGCATCGTCTACGTCCCGATCGACCGAGTCCTATACGTGCGTGTGGCGAAGGACTCGTGGAAGGCAAAGCACATCCGGCGAAACCCCCACGTCGCGCTCAATGTGACGATTGCCAAACGCGTTCCGTTCATGCCCTGGATCGACATTCCCGACGCAACGATCGCGTTCAGCGGCACCGCGCGCGTGCTTTCGATGACCGAGGTCGAACCGAAGCTCCTCGAAGAGCTTCTGGGACGGATGATCGATCACCGGAACGACGACGAGAACTGCCTCATCGAAATTCGCCCAACCGGTCACTTCGCCACGTACGGCGTCGGCGTGTCTCTCCTCGACATGCGCGACCCAGAAAAGGCGCGCGGTCGCACGCCGGTCGGCTAGTCGGGACAAGGGTGGCGGTTAGGCCGGCTTCTCTCCGCGCATGAGCATGTCCAGGAACTTGTCGAAGCGCCTCTGTCTGGTTTCGGGTCGCTTGGCCGACGCGAGTCCGTAGGCGATGGCGTATCGATTGGTTTTGTTCAACGTTTCAAAGCATTGTTTCACTTTGGGCTCGCGTTCGACCGCTGCCAGGAAATCCGCGGGCACTTTCATTTCGCTTGCCGCGTAGGCATTCTTCCAGCGTCCGTCCGCCTTTGCGGCGCGGACCTGCACCAGCCCCGGCTCTTGCATCCGACCCTCACCGATCAGACGCTCCGCGTGCTCTCGGTTCCGCTTGGACCAACTGCTTCGAGGTTTTCGTGGCGTGATCCGATGGAGGTAGGCTTCGCCATCGATGGACTTCCTGACGCCGTCGATCCAGCCCCAGCACAGCGTTTCGATGACGATCTCGGTCCAACTGACACTTGGTTTGCCCGTCTTCACTTTGAATACCTTGATCCAAAGCTCATTTTCGGAGGCATGGTTTGCTTTGAGCCATTGATTCAGCTTTTTTGCTGATGCAAAGGTTTTGATTTTCGCTGGATCGGGTTCGGGCATGGGATCAGAAACCAGTGCCGTCAGAGTTATCGTGCGAGATTACTCTAGAGCGCGAGCGGACGCCCACTGGCCGCAAGACAGCAGAGGCCGGATTTGCCTCTGCATTGTGCAATCGAACATGGCGGAACGGACGACAGTCCGTGGAGCTATTCGATTGCTAATCAGCTGAATCCGGCCCCCGCAACCGCGAAAAAAAAGCCCGCCGATCTCTCGGCGGGCGTTTTCGCGGTTGCGGGGGCCAGATTTGAACTGACGACCTTCGGGTTATGAGGTGAAAAACACCGGTTTTCGCGATCGATCACAACTCATCGGAATCAGTTAGAAACCACAAACATGACAGGCACTTACCCGCATCGCCGTGTTCACGGTTCGTCACTTCATATCATTCGATTTCACGTCGTCAGGTCAACGTCAGGTCAACGAGCGAAGCTCACGCGCGATGATCTCAGGCTGCCTTCTCCGGAAACAGGCCTGGCATCCACCGCGACGCGAGCTCGGCCGGGAACGCGATGTGCAGGGGTGAGCGCGGGCTCTCGGAGGTGAGCACCCGGCGTTCAGTCAAGGTCGAGACCACACGCCGTGCGTGGCGGTCGCTGACGCCAAGCGCCTGTGCGACTTCGCCGCGTGGAAGTTGCCCTCGAAAGAGTACCGCTTCAAGGAGGCTTCCTGCCTTCTCGGGGAGCTCACCGACGCGTATCTCCTCCTCGACCCAGAGCAGGATCCGCGCCCGCAATCGGCTCGGCTCCACGAGTTTCTCCATGAAGGTGACTTGATCGAGACAGATCTCTAGGAAGAACTGCGTGAAGGCGGCCAGCGCATCCTCGCTCAAATGGCCGCGCCCATCCAGATCGTTGCGGCGCTCGAGATCGCAGGCGGCAAGATGGCTCTTGTACTCGGCGACCCGTCTTGCGAGACCTCTCGCGACAGACCAAACGCCACCGGTATCAAGCGCTTTAAGCACCGTGGCGTGTGAAACGAGCCTTGCCACGCGGCCATTGCCATCAAGGAATGGGTGGATCCACAAGAACCTATGGTGGGCCGCGGCAGCGCCTAGGATCGTCCCTGCCTTGCCGGTGTGCGCATAGACGTCCTCGAAGCGGTCTAGGAAACGATGCACGGCACCGGGGCTGACAGGAACGTGACGACCAACTCTGACGTCCCGGTCGCGCAGTTCACCGGGAACTACTTTGGTGCGCTCCTTCGTTTCGAGATCTTCCACCCAGAGCAGCTCTTCGGGCAAGCCCTCATAGAAGCGACGATGGATTTCACAAATCCCGCCTGCGGAAAACTCCCGTCCTTGCAAACCCCCGCCCTCGTCGATCCATTGCTGGACCGTGATGTGGGCCCTGGCTTCAAGCTGCAGGTTGCGCGTTTGGGGCTCGGCGCTGTAGTCGCTGTTCAACGCCCGCTCGATATCGACCGGATGCGTGGCGTGGCCTTCAATTAAATTGCTGTAGTAGCAGTTCATGGCGCGAACTAGGTGGGACAGGGGCTCGAGAACGCCGTCGGGAAGACTGTGGCGGAAGCCCGCCGAACGGGAGGCGAGCTCTACGGCCAGGTCATCCAGCCTGGCCTTGTGCGGCGAACCGTCAGGCACGAGCATGGGCTCCATCAACCCGGTGGATTCCCCCCGATCTACGACCCCTTTCATGTCCGTACCCATGTCCGCTTTTGAATGACCATAAATGTATTTATAACATACATTTATCTCTTTTCAAAACAGCGATATGGCCGCTTAAATGTCCGGTATTTGGGCCGCTAATCCCGCGCTACTTGGCTTCCGCCTGCTCTCTACTCGAATCGGCTCCACCACGTGCTTCGCCGCTCGGTCTCCACGTCGACCTGCTGCCAGGTAGCGATGGCGCGGCCCTGTTCGTCCATCGCGAGCTGGGGCTCCACCGCATGGCCGAGGTCGTACGTGCTGAGCGGGATGGCCGACTCCCAGCCCTTCCCGGGCTCGAAGCGGTTGGCCCAGATGCTGAATCGCGGCTGATAGAGCGCCTCGGAGTACTCGCCCCGCTCGCGATGCCACAACACGAGGGCTTCGCCGCGCTCGGTGATCGCGAGATCGGATCCGGTCGAGTCGCCGTAGCTATTGCCGTCATCGTCTGCCTCGCCGATGAGCTCCGGCGGCGTCCAGCCTGTTTCAGGCGTGAAGCGGCTCGCCAATAAGTCGACCCCTACGCCCTCGCGCTCCTCCCTCCACACCACCAGCGCCTGTCCGTTTGGGGCCATGGCTACGTTGGGTGTGCGGGCTCCGAAGCCCGCGTCGCTGAGTGCGGTCAGGCTCCAACCGTCCGTCGGCGTGTAGAGACTAGCCGCGCCGCCGCGGCTGACGGCGATCGCGCGCCCGGCTTCGTCGATGGCTAGGTGCGTGGGCATGAACGACAAAGCCGGCTCGTCGAGACGAGTCTGTGCAGTCCAGCCGGACCCGCGCACGTAGCGACTGGCCCACAGGCTGCTGCTCGTCCAGTTGCTCCATGACCAGACCACGACAGCGTCGCCTGCGTCGTTCACTGCGATGCGCGGTCGTTCCGCGAAGCTCACGCTCGTCGGCAAGGAGCTGCCATCCAAGAATGGATCCGGGGCCGAGTCCGGAAGGAAGATCTCCTCGTCGAGTCGTGTCGCGACGCTCCAGCCGTCGTCGCGACGAATTTCGCGCATCCAGATCCCGGATTGGTTGCTTTCCCCGTCCCAGCGGGTGAAGACCACGATCCCGTGTCCCTCGTCATTCAGGGCGACGTCAGGGTCCCCGAGGTATGGGAACTGCTCGAACCAAACCGCATCGCCCCACCCGCTGCCGGGATCGAAATGGGCGGCAGAAATGCCCCATCCTCGATCTTCATCGTGCTTCATCCAAACGGCGATCGCTTCGCCCGCACCGTTGACGGCCACCCTGGGACGCAAGACCTCCGTCCCAACACGCGCGTCGATCCGAGTGGCGATGCTCCAGCCGTCGCTCGTGGTGAAACGACTGGCCCAGACCGAGCCTTCGTAGTCCTCGCTGTGTCGGCACCACACTGCCATCGCGTTGCCACCGGCATCCATCGCGATGTCGCCGCAAGCGGCGAAGCCGAGCTCATCGTCGAGCAAAGCCCCGTCGCTCCACCGAGGCCCGGAGTCGTTACCGCAGCTCGCTGCCGCGATCGCGAGCAGAACGACTGCGGTGGCCATTCGAACATGTGCAGTGTGCGTTCGCATGGGTCAGGCGCGCAGGTCGGGATGCGCGCGGGGTGAGGCTTCAAAATACCACGCCTCGCTCGGGCGAGATGGCAGAAAATGACGGCCCCGCCTCCCGAATAGCCGCTGAGTTGCCTTACGGCGTAGACTGTGCGTTTCCTCGCAAAAAGCAGCTTGCCATCCACCGTCGTAAGGACCGTTTCCGTGACGCTAACCCCGACGCTCCGATGCTCATCTGGAGCCAACAAGGTGCGCGCGGCGTTCAATCTGAACGCATCGCGGTTTCGGGACTCGTGTCGCAATCGAGGATGATGTCCACCTCGGTCAATGTACCGTCGACGGCGAAAGACTGCTCCGTGCTGCAAATCACCATGCCGTCTCGGTCTCTTCCTCGGAGCAAGATGGTGCACGGCCCCGGGGGAAAGTTCACGTAGACAATCCACACTTCCAAGTTCCCCTGCTCGGGTTCGTAGAATTCGGGTAGATACGTCCGTTCGTCTGGATCTTGGCAGTCTGCGTAGTACTCGACTTGCTGCACAAGACCTTCTTCGACGAAGATGCGTACTTCGGTATTGCCGATTGGCACCGGTTCGTCGTCGCCGCATCCGAGGATGCCAAGGGAGGGCGCAAGAATGAGAAGGGCGAAGAGTCGAGCGAACATAGGTCACCTAAGAGGCGAAAGAAGTGTTGGAACTAGCCATGGAAACATGGTGGCGGAGGACGAGCAACCCTGAGCTCGACCGCTTTGGCCCCTTTTGTGTTCCAGCTCGCCATGGGTCCGTTGGCCGGGGAAGGTGATATATTGGATGTCCTCGAGCAGGCGAATAAGCCCAAGGCGTTGAGCGCGCACTCGCGCGACCGATCACGCGACGAGCGGGATAGGGCACCGCGAGCAGTTTTGTTGGCAGACAAAACTCTTCCTTGCCCCAACAAGTTGGGTCCCACCCTGACCCATGCTGTCACAGGGAGTGCACTCAGAGTCACACGCTGACCAATCGCCTGCGGGGAGCCCGACGCGAAAAAATCACGAGCCAGGACAACATTTGGAGGGGCAAAACCGATAACAGAGGTGGGCGGATCGGCGCGCAGTGACGATCACAGTCCAGGGAGAGAAGGCGATTGGTCATCACGGATCACGATGGATGCGAGGGAGGCGCCCCAGCGAAACTGCGGTCGACGCAGCACGCCGAACAAGCGGCAACGTGGCTCACCTACCGCCAAGCGGCGTCGTATACCGGCTGGTCAGTCGGTCACCTGCGGAACCTGGTCTCGGCTGGGCGAATACCGGTCTACGGGCGATCCCGCGTGCGCCGGTTCCGCCGGGATATGTTAGACCTGTTCCTGACGAATCCGAACATGGCGATGCGGGAGTTCCTGTCGGAAAGGAATGCACCGCATGGCCGTTAGAAAGCTGGCCAACTCTTGGCAATACGACTTCAAGCTACAAGGCTACCGGCGCCAGCGAAGGGCTGGCTTCAAGACGAGGGCCGAGGCGCACGAAGCCGAACGAAGGGCGCGCGAAGACTTGATCTCAGGTCACAAGCGAGTCCTCTTCTCCGACGCGTACGAGCAGTACATGTCGGCCACGACGATGAAGGATCGCAGCCGAGATTCTTACGGGAATCTCTGGCCGCAGATCGAACCCGTGCTCGGACACCTCTTCATCGAGGAGGTCGACACCTCGGCGATGGACGCGCTCAAGCGCGCCCTACCCGCCCACCTCGGACCGAAATCGGTCAACAACCGGCTTGCCTTGGTGCGAGCCGTTCTTCGGTTCTGTTGGAAGCGGGGGCGCCTCGCGGCTATCCCGTACGTCCCGACAGAACGCACCTCGAAAAAGAAACCCACTTGGTACTCCGAAAAGGAACGGGACCGCTTCTTGGCCGGGATGTTCGAGCTGCAACCGCGGTGGTACCTGTTCTTCTACCTTTCGGCCCGGCTCGGGCTGAGGGTCTCGGAGGTCTACGCCATCTCCCGGAGCCGACTTCGGGACATCCCCCCGCAACTGATCGTCGACCGGGCGGTCCAGCGCGGGACCAAAGAGCGCCCAGCCCTCCTGGCGACGCGCAAGAACAACGAGGCCTACGTCCTCGAGCTCAGCGCGGACATCCTCGGCGCGGTTTGCTGGCACGTGCGCCAAGGG
>JAOTXX010000123.1 GCA_029862185.1 Myxococcales bacterium | reverse complement strand
CAGGATGATTGCATCGACTGGGTGCTCGACGCCGTCTTTCGTGATGACGCTGTGCTCCCGGACCTCCACCAGCGGCTCGGTGACCAGCTCGACGTTCCGTCGATTGAAAACCTGGTAGTAGTTGTTCGAGAGCAGGACTCGCTTGCAGCCAATCGTGTAGTCGGGTGTCAGCTTCTCGACCAGCGCAGGGTCCTTTACGCAGTGCCGGAGGTAAAGTTTGGCCAGCCGTTCCAAAGGTCTGGCGAGGCGTGGGTTCATGATGGGCACGACGCGAACCTCGTTCCGAAGGTAGAGCCACGCTCGATGGAGCCTGCGGAGCAGGGGAGAGAGGCGGAACAAGGTTCGTTCGAGCTCTCGGTAGGGCCGATCGGGTTTTGGCAGAATCCAGGGCGCGCTGCGCTGAAAGACATAGAGGCGCTCGGCGACGGGAGCGACCTCGGGAACGTACTGGATGGCGCTGCCGCCAGTGCCTATCGAAGCAACGGTCTTTCCTCGAAAGTCGTAGTCGTGGGCCCATTGGGCGGAGTGGAACATTTTGCCTTTGAACGCGTCGAGACCCGGAATCTCGGGGATCAACGGCACGTGCAAGGGACCGGTGCCAAGCACGAATGCATTCGCAGTGAACGTACTGCCGTTTTCGGCGCGTATGCACCACCGGCCGTCGTCTTCGTCAAATCTGGCCTCGATCACTCTGTGACCAAAACGAATGTGAGGCCGAAGGTCGTGCTTGTCGGCGCAATCGAGGATGTAGCCTTGAATCTCGTTCCACGGCGCAAACTTCTGCGACCAGTTGGGGTTTCCTTCGAACGAATAGGAGTAGAGGTGAGACTGTACGTCGCACGCACAGCCGGGATACGTGTTCTCCCGCCACGTCCCGCCCACTTCGTCTGCCTTTTCCAGGATGACGAACGAATGGATGCCGGCCTGTTTCAGCTTGATCGCCATGCAGAGGCCCGAGAACCCTGCGCCCACGATCGCCACCTCGAAGTCGGCGGCCTTCCGGTATCGTTGTTCCAACTGCCTTCAGCATGAGGTCGCCAGCGAATTCGCGCAATTGAGCGGATGCGATCGCGCGGCATGGCCTGACACTGCAGGAATTCGAGCGCGGTCGCCCGACGGAGGTGGACTTCCTAAATGGAGAGATCGTCGGACTCGCGGGGGAGCAGGGAGGCGCCGCCCCTATCAATCGACGCATCGTCGAGCTCGACACGCAAGCCTCGCTCGCACCGCGTAACGGTTCGGCGGCCGGCCTCATCGAGGCGCTGTTGGAGGTCGTCGACAAGCCGGGCGGCGTCTTCATCGTCGAAGACGAGAGCGATCTGCCTGCGGCGGATGACGGGGTGTGGACCTTCGCGGAGCTGCAGGTGCTTGCCCAAGAGCATGTCGGTATCGAGGAATCCAACGGCGAAATCTCGTTACACACCATGTGGCTCGGCGGCGAGTACGAGAACCCCAACGTCCTTGGCGTCGCTTGGGGCAATCGGCACCTTGCGATGTTCGGGGAACGCATCGATCGGGCCTGCAACGGGCTTCTCATTGGCGCGCTGACCTGCAGCCTCGCAGAAGCGACAATTTGGACGCACGAAGTGGGCCACGTGATCGGACTGGTCGATCGTGGCACCCCGATGGTCAACGACCACAAAGACCCGGAGCACCCCGCGCACGACGTATCGCGCGAATCCGTGATGTACTGGGCGTACGACGGCACCGACTTCACCGAGCTCATCGGCGCGCTCACTGGCAATTCGGTGATCCCATGGGGCGCGGAGTGCGAGCGTGACCTCGAGGCGGTTCGAAACGGAAACTGATCCCTGACCTTGGTCAGTTGCCGCACGGCAAGACGACGTGCACCTGCGCGATGCCACCGGAGATCACCTCGAAGCTCGTCTCGGCGGAACAAAGTGGCGTACCGTCGGCATCGAGGGCAGTCAACTCGAGGGCATGGGGTTCTCCGGCGATCACCTCGCCCACGATCGCTTCCCAGGTATTGGTTGGGACTGGCCCATCTCCTAGATCAACCGTGCCCAGGCCGGCGAGCTGGAGCTCGCCCTCGTAGACGTTTGCGAAATCGGCATTGTTATCGAGCAAGTTTGTATGCTCAATCGTGTAGCGGACGTTCATTACGCCGTCGCCAAGGGTTTCGGCCGACACGATGAGTCCTCCCACGGGGGCGCAGCTCGTCTTGGGCACAGTTTCCGCGCCCGGGAACGAAATCGTCGGGCACGTCGCGTAACAGATCATGTTGAAATAGGCCTCGGACGGGAGTTGGAAGTCGAACGTGATGGTCTCCGTATAGGTACAGACGACCTCGCCGTCGGTATCGCGCGCTCGCAGCTGGATCGCGCACGGCCCCGGTTCGAACTCGACCATGCCGTTCCAGATCGCCGCCGGACCGTCCGTCACCAATAGGAAGCCATCGACCGGCTCGAGCGTGCCTTGGGCTGTGAAGGAGTCGTTCGAAGTATCACCGCAACCGACTTGGTACTCTAGCGACCAGGTGAGCTGAGGAAGGCTCCCGTCGACCACGGAAATCCCCCCGGACGGGGCGAACACGGTGACCGCGACCTCGCGATCGGCGGCAGACGGCTCGTTCGAGTCTCCGCACCCGGCCGCCACCAAGATGCAGCATAAAAAGGCGAACGCGTCCCTGCGAGTACACCAGGTCATAAGGGGACGACAGTATCACTGGATCGAGGTTCGGCACAACGCACTGATCAGCCACACCCCTTCGATCTGTTGGCTGGGTCACACTCGATTGCATCCCGAGGTCCGAAGAGAGCGGTCCTTTCTCTACCGTAACTAGTTGAGCCGAGCTCTCGCTGCAGCGTCGAGGGCACGTTCGACCGCTACCGCACTGAAGCCCACGACCACTTCGTCGGCGATCTTGATCGTCGGTACGCTGCGTCGTGGATTCAATCTCTCGTACTCCGCGCGCGCGACAGGGTCCTGGTCGACGTCGTGTTCCTCGAACGCGATGCGATTCTCTTCGAAGTACTTGCGGGCTCGTTTGCAGACGCCGCACCACGCCGTCGCATACATCACCACGGGAACCCGTCGGCGTGCCGTCGCGATCTCCCAGTCGGCTGGCTCGCGGTTCCCGGCGCCGCGTTCGGTGCCTTGTCCCTGCGGGCCGGCGCTGACGTTGCTCCTCGCGACCGGTTTCTGCAGCGCAGCGGGATCGAGGTTCTCGAACGCTCGGATTCGTTCGCGCCGGGTCATTTGCTTGTTCTCCAAGATGCTCCGAAAGCTGATTACGTCGGTTTCGGACCGCGCAGTCGATGTGGCGGGCCTCTCAGGAAGCTCGGTGTCCACGTCTTCCACCTCCGGCTCGCTTGGAGGAGCCGCTTGAGGTTCCACGGGAATGACTGCATCGGCGAGCTGGTCGGCCAGATCGGCGAGCTGGTCGCATCCCGGTGCCAGGGCGAGCAACGCCAAGGCGGGGACGGCTAGCGGAACGGCAACGGCGGACTGCTTCATGACTTGCTCCTCTCTCCGGCGGGCGCTCATCCGGGCCGCGGCGTCAGCACGACGACCGGAAGCTCGCGCTTGGTCCGCGCTTGGTATTTCGACCACATTGGGTTGACCGTTTTCCCGATTTCCCAGAGGCGCTCACGATCGGCGCCGCTTGCAAGTGACGCTTTCGCTGAAAGCTTCTTTCGACCTACGCGAACTTCACAGTTTGGATTGACCTGAAGATTCTTCCACCACTGTGGGTCGCGCTTCGCGGCGCCATCGGAGCCCACCACCACGTATGAGTCGCTGTCTTCGAAGTAGACCAGTGGCGTGCGGTAGGTCTTGCCCGACTTTCGTCCGGTGACCGACAGCAATAAGGTCGGCAGCCCTAACCATGCTCCAACACGCCCGCCGCTACGTTCGTAGACCTCGGCATGCGCCTTGAACATGGCCTTGAGGGCACGAGCGCGAAGACGGCGGTAGCGGGAAGCCATCAGGCGGGTCGTTTGTTAGTCGCTCGCCATGATGAAGAGCGGAAGACCGTTGAATGCGGTGTACCTCGGACGCATGCGCCCGATGTCGTAGGATTGCTCCACGTCGACGACCTTCTTGGTGCCGATGATTTTTTCCATCGGGACGCTCCCGTAGCGACCGTTGTGAATGGAGATCAGCCGGCCTGAAGTTCCCTCGATGACCAAGTCGAGCGCGAGGTTGCCAAAGGCCATGGGTGCAATCGAGTCGAGTGCATCTGGATTCCCGGAACGCACCAAATAGCCAAGACGCTGGCTCACCACGTTGACTCGGCGGCCGTTGTTGTACTTGGGAGAGAGCTCCTTGAGCGCGTTTGCAACGCGGTCGCCGATGCCGCCGAGCTTTCGGTGACCGAACATGTCGGCTTCTTCGCCTTCGAATGACATGTCGGTATCGCCGGCGAATTGCGCGCCCTCGGACACGAGGACCACCGAGTAGTTGCTGGGGTTTCGGTTGCGGTCGTAGACCATCAGCTCGGTGAGTCGCTCGATGTCGAAGGGATGCTCGGGGATGAGGCAACGACTGGCAGCGCCGGCCATGCTCGGCAAGAGCGCCGTGTACCCTGCGTATCGACCGAAGACTTCGATGACGAGAAACCGCTCGTGTGAGCCGGCCGAGGTCCGAAGCCGATGGGTCATCTCGATGGTGCGCGTGACGCAGGTGCTGAACCCGATGCAGTAGTCGGTGCCCGGGACATCGTTGTCCATGGTCTTCGGAATCGCGACGACCGGAACGCCGCGCTGATGGAGATGCGCCCCGTAGCTCAGCGTATCGTCACCGCCGATCGGGATCAGGCAGTCGATGCCGAGGAAGTCGAGGTTTTTCAGAATGTCGTCGGTGATGTCGTTGACGTCGTCCTGATACTTATCTTGCAGATGCGGAGGCACGAGCTCTTTGGGGAGGGTGCTCGGCCGCGTTCGCGAGCTGTGCAAGAACGTGCCGCCGGTGCGGCCCGCCCGGTCCACCAGATCTTCGGTCAAAACCTGGACGGCCGCGCTGTTGTCGGCGTCTTTGTCCGGAATGATGTCGACCAGGCCACCCCAGCCTCTGCGAATCCCGATGACGCGATGACCTTCCCGAATGGCGCGAAGCGTTACGGCGCGGATGGCCGGGTTGAGACCAGGGACATCGCCGCCGCCCGTTAGAATTCCTATCGTCCTACTCATGCCGGGACTCTAGCGCAGGAAGGCCGCCTGGCGACAGCCTCGAGTTCAATATTAGAAGCTATTGCGGCGGTAGCGTGTCGCGTTTGGTCACCGGCACCCGCAGGCCCTGCATCTTGCCGAATACATCGGGTGTCGTTTTCCAGCCCTTCGCGGGTATGGCAAACATCGAATCGACCAGCTCAGGGACGAAGAGAATGGGCTCGGCGTCCGCGTTGTACCCAAGCTGAAGCAAGGCGTCCTGCTCGAACAGGCGGCACTGCTTTTCACAGCAATGAAACGACTCGGCCACGCGATAGAAACCTTCGGGCGGAAGCGGCTCCAGAAACCGGACCAGACCCGGGTCGTCCAGCATCTGCCCGTTCTCCTCGAACTGCGCCCGGTTGAAGCGCCAGTCCTTCGGACGGTAAAGGCCCGGCCCCGGGTTTCCGTGGTTGTGGAAATACACGAGACGCCCCTGTTCGAGCGCCCCAATCGGTCCGGTTGTTCGATATAAGCCACATGGCGGGAGCTGCATGGACGAAACCGTAGCATTCAGGGTGCGCGTTGTCCGTCGCCGCTGCGCAAACAAGTGTCTGTTGCGACCGCCTCCTGCAGCGATAGCCCTACCAAGTTCGGAACGGGTTGGCGACCAGATTGGAGTTGAAGTAGCGTGGATCGTCGGTGACTTCTCGACCGGCCCAGTCGGGTTTTTCGAACGCTTCCCCTTCGCTCTCGAGCTCGACCTCGGCGACCCGCAGCCCAGCGTTCTCGCCCTCGAAGACATCGATCTCCCAGACGTGCCGTCCGACCGTGAGCGTATAGCGAACCTTCTCGATCAAAGGGCGCTTGCATAGACCGTCTAGCAAGCGCTGAGCATCCAGAAGCGGGATCGTGTACTCGAACTCCTCACGCGTCGCCCCAACGGTTTTGCCCTTGACCGTAATTGATCCTTGGGTACCGGCGACGCGCACCCGAACCGTGCGCTCTGGCTCCGTCGACAGAAAACCTTGCCGGAAGCGTGTGCCCTCTGCCGTGTCCCGCCAGTCATCTCCGATGACGAGAAACTTTCGTTCGATTTCTGCCGGCATGGAGCTATTTCTAGCATTGTCTGAGGGCGTCGTGGCAAATCCGCATGTTGTCTGGTCTTGCCTTGAACGAACCCATGGGCCGGGCTACCTCGGGCATCCTTGCGACTCAATGCACAGCAACGCGCCGCGGTGGAGCACGATGAGGGGCCGCTGTTGGTTTTGGCTGGTGCTGGGTCGGGAAAGACTCGGGTCATCACCGCCAGAATTGCGCGGCTGCTCGAGAGCGGGGTTCCGGCGGATGCGATCCTGGCGGTGACCTTCACCAACAAGGCGGCCAACGAGATGCGCGAGCGCCTCGGCGACATGATCGGTCACCAGAAGGCAAACGGAATCTGGTTGTCGACGTTTCACAGCTTCGGCGTGCGCTTCGTTCGTCATGAGGCCAAAGCGCTTGGCCTCGGCTCGCGCTTCTCGATCTTCGATCAAGGCGATAGCCTCGGCGTGGTTCGGGAGCTTCTTCGCACCGAAGCCAAAGCCGATCGACAGCTCGACGCGCAGGCCATCCTCCAGCGAATCTCCCTTTGGAAGAACGCGATGCTCGAGCCTGCGAAGCTCAAAGCCAACAATGACGAATACGACCAGGCCGCAGCCAGCATCTACGCCGCCTACGAGTCGACGCTCGACGACATGCACGCGGTCGATTTCGACGACTTGGTCGTCAAGCCGGTCTCGCTACTCCGAAGACGACCTGGAATTCGGAGCAAGTGGCGTGGACGATTCGCGCACATCCTCGTCGACGAGTTTCAGGATACCAACGTCGCCCAGCTCGACCTCGTTTGTCTGCTTGCCAACGAGCGGGGAAACGTATGTGTCGTCGGAGATGACGATCAGTCGATCTACGGCTGGCGCGGCGCCTGCGTCGACAACATTCTCGACTTCGAGCAGCACTTCCCCGGCGCCGTCGTCACCAAGCTAGAACAGAACTATCGATCTCGGGCCTCGATCTTGAATGTCGCCAACGCGGCGATCGAGAAGTCGAGCAAGCGGCCCTACGCGAAGGTCTTGAAACCGGTGCGGGAAGCTGGGCCGCCGGTACGCATCTGCGTGCTGCCCGAGCCCCAGGAGGAAGCCAAGTTCGTGGCCTCCGAGATCCGTGAGCTGCAAAGAGAAGGCACCGACCCGCGCGAGATTGCGGTGCTCTACCGCTCCAACATGCAGGCCAAGCTCCTCGAAGAGGAGCTCCGCATCGCCGGGATTGCGTACCGCGTTTTCGGGGGAACCAAGTTCTTCGATCGCAAGGAGATCAAAGACGCCATCGCCTACATGCGTGTGGCCTTGAATCCCCGCGATGAGCTCTCGCTTCGCCGGGTCGTGAACACGCCGCCCAGGGGTCTCGGAGCGCAATCCCTCCGCCACCTCGTCGACTACGGAGAGGCGCACCGGATGAACCTTATCCGGGCCCTGAAGAACGCGCGCAGTATCGAGACGCTTTCGGCTCGGGCC
>JAOTXX010000122.1 GCA_029862185.1 Myxococcales bacterium | reverse complement strand
CGTCGCAGAAGGCCTCGACGAGCGCGCGCTGGCCGGCTTCTTCGTCGGCATGGGTTTCGGTCCGATGCTTCGAGCCCGAGACCTTGCGCGCGCCGACGCCGATCTCGTTCGACGTGTGCCAGGAGAGGTGGCGCGGGACGTTTGTGCGATGCCCTTGCGGCCGAGCCGCGTCGGCGCGATTGTCGCGATGGCCGACCCGACCGACGAGCGCTCGGTGGCCAAGCTCAGCGAGCTGCTCGGGGACAGCATCTTACCGACGGTCGCGAAGCTGTCGGATCTCCTCGAGTCGATCGACCGAGCCTATCCACCGGGGCCATCGACTGCGGTCGGCGATCCCTTGGCCTCCGCGCGCGCCCGTTCGGCGACGCCGACCGGCGCGGTGCCACTGGTCAATGCGAAGCCCGCGAGCGGCACCGAAAAAACCTTGCCTTCGTTCGACGCGCCGCTTTCCGAGCTGGTCTCGACGGCGAGCCCCGTCTGGGATCGCGCTTGGAAGAACACGACGCCGACGCGTGACGTTTCGCTCACGCCCAAGGCGACCCACATCCCGTTGCCCCATCTCTCTGCGACGCTGACGCCGCATGCTTTCGCGCCTCCGTCGCTCACGCCCCGTCCTGCATCGCCCGTCTCGAGCCGGCCGAACCCCCCCGCACCCTCCTCGCTTCGTGGTGGGTCCAGCCCGCCGCCGGCTTCGGCCTCCGACCCTGCCATCGCTGCGCAGCTCGACGAGCTCGCGCGCGCGAGAACGCGCGATGAAGTCGTGCACATCGCCTGTCAGGCTTGCCTCGCCGCCGCGCGGGGCGCCGCTTTTCTCGCGCTACGCAAAGGCGTGTTTCGCGGATGGGATGGCGCGGGCGACGAGGTGACGAGCGCAGGGATTCGAAGCCTTTGGATCCCCGCGACGAATCCCTCGATTCTCAACGAAGTCCTCCACAGCGGCCGGGCGTTCCACGGCGCCTACGGCCAAACCGCCGCCGATCATCTCTTCCGGGCAGCGTTTGGGAGCCATGGGCGCGAGGTGATCGTGCTGCCCGTCCTGGTCGGCTCCCGGATGGTGGGGGTCCTCTGCGCCAACGATCCGGCGCCCCAGTCGACGGCCATCGAAGGGGTCGCCGACGCGATGGGCCGAGCTTTCGAGCAGCTCATCGTTTCGCAGAAATCGCAGGGTTAGTCGGTGAAAACGGCCTGGAGGCCGGGTTCGGCCGCCTTGGCGAGCCGAAGGAGCCGTCGGCGTTCCCGCAGGACCGAGGAGGCATACCCGTTCTGCTTGTCGCAGCGGCCCGAATTGTACCAGGCCAGGCCCTTTTGAACGTCTCCGCCGCAGCGGCCGACCGCCCACTTGTAAAGACCCAGGCCGGCTTCGAGCACCTCCCGCTGGCAGGCGCCCGGACGACGGCTGCACTTGTCGCGGTACCGCGCGTTGTAAACGAACGGCACAGTCTTGCCTCGGTACTTGGGATTGAGCTGCACGACGCCGCGAGCGCCAACCGGGCTTACCGCCAGCGGGTTCAGGCCCGATTCGCGTACGGCAATGCCCGCTGTAAGAAACGGGTCGACGCCCGCGCGGTTGCTGGTCTCGGTGATCAGTCGTGACAGAGTCGCGATGCGGGCGCGGCATCCACCGTCGCTCACACGGCAGTGCTGCACGTGAATCGGCTCGCCTTGCCGGCTCTCGCGGACGATCAGGCGTGCGTCGATCGCACGCGCGAGCGCAAGTGAGGTCGGGTGGTCACCCACCGCGCTGCGGTAATCGATTCCTGCCGCGGCAGGAGCCTGTAGCCCTTCCGCGAACGTGGGACCCGCTTCTGAGCGCGAGTGCCACGCGCTGAGAAAAACAACGCCGATGACCAATAGTGCGATTCGCATGCCTCGCTCCCGATAACCATTAAGGGCGGCAACGGTAGGGCATGGGCTTACCTTGCGCCACCCGCAGGTGGCTCAGGTGTATCCATTTGGCTACAGTTGCTCGACCTCGGCCTCGGGCGCCGGCTCGAGCTCTGCAGGCTTTTTCTCAGTGTCTTCAGCGGGTTGCGGAGTGGATTCCGACTCGGCTTCCAGTTTGACCGGATCGCTGTCGGCGCTCTCCGAGCGGTCCGAAGCGTCGCTGGCTTCCGCCGATTCGTCCTGGCTGCCCTCTTCGCCCGCCTCGTCCCGACCACCGCGCCGCCGGCCCCGGCGTCGGCCCCGTCGTCGCTTGTTGTTGTCCGAATCGCCGTTCTCATCGGCGCTCGCGCTCGCCGCGCTGCTGCTCGTGCGCGGCGCGCTGCCTCCGAGCGAGTCGAGCAGCTCGACGTCGAGCACGGCCAAGGGAAGCGAGGCGCGGTGAATCCCGACGCCGACTTCTTCCATCGATACGGCGAGCGCGTCCCCGTCGAAGACCGCGCAAGGCGCGGCTCCTTCCGCATGCGCTTCACCGAGGATGCCCTCGCGGACCTGCCCCAGGGTGATCAGCCAGCCCACGCGTGCGTGATCGAAATGATGAAGCCCGCCGCGGAGCGCCACCACGGCGTCGTTTTGGATCGGTTGATTGCCTCGAAAGATCGTGATCGCCAGCGGGGTTTCTTCGGGACCCCGTCGGAGCGTGCCGGCAAGGCTGAAGTCGCCCGCATCGGCGCGAACGCCTCGGAGCGAATGAACGCCAACCGCGTTGAGCCAGGTGGCCAGCAGCTCGAGCAAGGCGCCATCGGGCATGTTTCGCAGACGCTTGATGAATGCCCGGCGAACACTCTGCCGCTGCCGGTCGGCAGCACGGAGGGCGTCGCGCTCGGCGTTGACGGCATCGCTCGGCAGATCCCATTCGAGCAGGGCGACGAGCCCATCGGCCTCCCGGAACCTCGGGCGCCCGCCCGATGCCCGGCGCTTGGCGTTGTCGCCCCTGACGGCGGCCCCCAGGGTCGGGGCCAGCAGCGATGGGGTCCCGGCGAGCCTGCCGGTGTCGATCAGGGCCTCGGCGACCTTGGCCAGGGTCCTCGGCTTGCGGCTGCCGCCACGAAGCGCCGTTTCGATGGCGTCCGAAAGGTCCCGGCCCACGGGCTCGCCGGCTTCGGCGGCCCTGTGTGCAGGTGCCGGCGGCTCCTTGCGGCTCCGGATGCGAGCGGCCGGGCGGCGCTCCCGTTCCGGCCGAACGTCTGACGCCGATGCGCCCTCGGCATCCCGTTCGCGTCGCCTTCGGGGCCGGCGCTTGCGGGGCCGGCGGGCATCGCGCGAATCGTCGTCGAGATTGGCGAGAATCAGCTCGTCGTCGTCGTCTTCTTCCGGGAAAACATCCGCACCTGGAAGGTCTTGCGGCGCAACCAGGATCTCTTCTTCAAGTTCCTCGGACTCGACCGGGGCTTTGGCATCTTCGTCGCCGGCCTTCTGCTCCGGAGGCTCTGGGGCATCGCTGTCCGACGCGTCGCCGGCGGCCTCCTCGATGGCGTCCTCGGGGAATTCCCGCAGAGCGAAAACGCCTGGCTTGACCTTGAGGATCGGGGCGTCGCCTCGATCCTTCTTGACCATGGTGGCGAGCCTCGAGCTCATCGTCGTTTCCGGGGTCTTACCGACGTGTGAAAGAAGGTTTTTCTCGATCGCGATTTCGGTGATTTTCTTGTAGTGGAGGGGCTTTCCGGCCGAGCGGAGAACCTCCACGGCTGCTTCCGTGAATGTCATTTGTATTTGTTCCTGTCACTCCAGTGGGCGATACGAGGGGTCGCGACGGGGAGCGGAGATTCGCTCCACCCGCGCATTGCTCCGTTGCCCTGAGGGCCGTGAGCCATGCTCGTTCGCACTTCCACCGGACAAAAGCGGTTATTGAATTGATTTTCGGGTCGACTGACCCATTCGTGCCTTCTCGGTACCACCGAGCCCAAGGCGAGGCAACGAAACGTGACCTTCAAAAGCAACAAATCTCTCCTGGTCGAGCCCCCCATCCTCAGGCCCACTAGATTATGGGCCTTAATCCCTGTGGATTTGACTTTGGCCGACCCGAGGCCCATACGCCGGGTTTGCTGGTAATTGGCTCTGGCCGATCGCCGCTGTTACAGCCAAATGGGCATGGGCAGTGGTCGTTTGTGTCAGATGGGCGTCGCCGCTGTGGCACGCAAGACACGAGCGGTGGGACCCGGTGCAGCGTTTTGGGGTGAAGTGGGTTGGCCCGCTCTTCGCATTGGTCGCGCTTCGAGGAGAATCGAATGAAGGACAAAGAGATTGGCATACTGCTCGGGGGCGTGAGCGCGGAGCGCGAGATTTCCCTCAAGACCGGCGAAGCCATGTTCGAGGCGCTGAAGGGCCGCGGGTACCGCGTCCAGAAGGTCTTCGTCGACGGGGATATCGACCAGGTGCTGCGGCAGACCAAGATCGACCTTGCGGTGATCGCCCTACACGGGACCTACGGCGAAGATGGCTGCATTCAAGGCCTACTCGAGACCATGGGCATTCCCTACACGGGCTCGGGCGTCCTTGCGAGCGCGCTTTCGATGGACAAGCTCAAGAGCAAGGAGCTCTTTCGGCTCTACAACGTGCCGACGCCCTCGTACTACGCGGTGCGACGCGACGACCTCGACCGGCTCGAGCAGATTCACAGCTCGTTCGGATTTCCGAGCTTCGTCAAGCCCCGCAGCGGTGGCTCGAGCGTCGGCGCCGGAGCGGCCACGAGCATGGGCGAGCTACGGCAGCGCTGCGAGGACGCGGGGCGGTTCGACGCGTGGATCCTCGTCGAGCGCCTGATCCGAGGCCGTGAAGTGGCGGTTGGGCTCCTCGACGGCAACGCGCTCGGCGCGATTGAAATCGAGCCCAAGGGCGGGTTCTACGACTACAAGTCGAAGTACCAAAAAGGACAGAGCGAATATCACTTCCCTGCCCGGCTTTCGCCGACCCGCTACCAGGGCGTGCTGCATTTGGCCGAGCGCGCGGTCCACGCCGTCGGCGCGACCGGTGCGACCCGCGTCGACCTGCTGGTGACCTCGGACGAGAACGAGTACGTCCTGGAGGTCAATACCCTGCCCGGGTTGACCCCTACGTCCTTGTTGCCGAAAATCGCGGCAGGGGCCGGCTACGATTTTGGCGACCTCTGCGAGGCCATTGTCGAACGGGCCGCCCTCCACATGGGGGACGGGCTTCCCAGCGTCTCCGAGGACGAGCGCGCCGCGTTCACCGGCGGCCGGGTACCGATCGCGCCTGCCGAATAGCACCAACTGCCCTTCCGAAGGTCATTGTTGACAATTCCGATGTGGGAACCCATAGATCCCACGGTGAAGCTCTCCAACAAAGGCCGATACGGCGTCCGGGCCATCTTCGACATCGCCTTTCACAGCGGTGGCAAGGCGACACAGATCAAAGACATCTCGAGGCGGCAGGCCATCCCTCCTCGCTTCCTCGAACAGATCTTTCAGGACCTCAAGCGCGCGGGCCTGGTGACCTCCAAGCGTGGGCCTCGCGGTGGCTATGCGCTGGCGATGGAACCGGACGATATCCGGCTCGGCGACATCGTGCGCGCGCTCGAAGGGCCCATTCTCTTGGCAGGCAACGATGGGAGTAGCGATGCGGACGAAACCAGCCGAGTCGTGACCGAAACCGTCTTTTCCGAGCTTTCCGACAACATCGAGGCGTGCTTTGACGCGGTCACGATCCAAGATCTCTGTGACCGAGGCGATGCGCACGGAGTTCGCCGCGCGCCGCCACGGCGCTATGTGTATTCGATCTGATGTCCGCAGCCGTTGTCGAAAGTGTCCTCGATCTCATCGGCGAAACGCCCGTCGTCCGGTTGCGCAATCTCTCGCCCGACGGCGGTGCAACGATTTGGGGCAAGTGCGAGCACATCAATCCAGGTGGCTCCGTCAAAGATCGTATCTGCCTTGCGATGATCGAAGCGGCCGAAGCAGAAGGCCGGCTGAAGCCGGGCGACACGATCGTGGAGCCGACCAGTGGAAATACGGGCATCGGCTTGGCGCTGGTGTGTGCGCGCAAAGGGTACAAGCTCGTCCTCACGATGCCTGCGAGCATGTCGCTCGAACGGCGCGCGCTGCTCGAAGCGTACGGCGTTGAAATCGTGCTCACCGAGCCCGACCGCGTGATGGAAGGCGCGATGGAGGCGGCCCGCAGAATCGTCGACGATCGCGGCGCGTTCATGCCCGAGCAGTTTTCAAATCCGGCCAATCCAGATGTGCACGCGCGAACGACCGCGCCGGAGCTCTTGCGCGCTTTCGAAGGGGAGACGATCGACGCCTTTGTCGCAGCGGTCGGCACGGGCGGAACCGTGAGCGGTGTCGGCGAGGTGCTCAAAGCGCACAGCCCCGAGGCTCGGGTGTTCGCGGTCGAGCCTGCCGCCAGCCCGGTGCTCGTCGGTGGCCCTCCGGGGCCGACCAAAATTCAAGGCCTCAACGCAGGCTTCATCCCGAAGAATTATCACGCTCACGTGGTCGACCGCGTCATCGGCGTCAGCGACCGGGATGCCTGGAACACGAAGCTCGAGCTCGCCAAGCAAGAGGGGTTGCTCTTGGGCATCAGCGCGGGCGCCAACGTCTGGGCGTCGATCGAGGTCGCCAAAGAGCTCGGGCCGGGCAAGACGGTCGTGACCATTCTCTGCGACACCGGCGAGCGCTACTTCAGTTTGGGGGAGTACTTCAAGTGATGGAGGCGCATCGTGTTCTGGTCGTCGGGGCAGGCGGGCTAGGCTCTCCGGTGCTGCGGTTGCTCGCGCAGAGCGGCGCTGCGGAGATCACCGTCATCGACGACGACCGGGTCGACGAGAGCAACCTGCACCGGCAGACGCTCTACACCGGCGACGACATCGGGCGACCCAAAATCGAACGCGCGATGGCTGTGCTTCGAGAGCGTTCGCCCGGGGTTTCGGTTCATGCGGTCGAAGGCCGCTTCGTGCCCGACACGGCGATGGAGCTCTTGAAGGGCCAGAGCCTGGTGGTCGAAGGCGCGGACAACCTCGCGACGAAGTTTCTGGTCGCCGACGCGGCGCATCTCAGCGGAGTGCCGGCCGTTCAAGCCGGCGCCGTTCGATGGGCCGGTTGGGCCTTTTGCGCCCTTCCCGACTCCGCCTGCCTTCGCTGCCTCTTCGAGGACATCCCGCGGGACCGAATCGAGACCTGCGCCGAAGCGGGTGTGGTCGGCCCGGTCGTCGGGGTGCTCGGTGGACTCGAAGCGGCGTTCGCAATTCGCTTGCTCCAGGGTGAACGCCCCGGGGGTGAGCTCTGGCACTATGACGCGCTCAAAGGTTCGCTTCGAAAGACGTTCGTACGGCGTCGAAGCGACTGCCCTTTGTGCGCAGGAGAGATTCAGGACCTGCGGATGGAGCGGTACACGGCGGCTTGCGCTGCCTGAAGCCTGCGCCCATTTGTTGGGACTCAGAAAGGAACGAACATGGCTGTTACGGTACGCATTCCAACCCCACTCCGAACCTTGACCGGTGGCGCAGACGAAGTCTCCGTCGACGGCGGCACGGTTTCCGAGGTGATCGAACGCCTCGAGGCTAGCCACCCCGGCATGAAGGATCGCCTCTGTGACGACAAAGGCGTACGCCGATTCGTGAACATCTACGCGAACGACGAGGATATTCGCTTTCTCGACAATCTCGAGACGGCGCTCAAAGACGGCGACACCCTGAGCATCGTTCCGGCCATCGCGGGCGGGGCCTCGCTTTGAGCCTCGACGCCACGGCACGGCGTCGGTACGCACGTCAGCT
>JAOTXX010000121.1 GCA_029862185.1 Myxococcales bacterium | reverse complement strand
AAGATCTGCTGATTGCAGATTCGAGCGCGTAAGGTCGGCCCCCTCGAGGATTGCACCCGTCAAGTTCGCTGAAGCGAAATCCGTATGCCGCAACTGCGCTCCCCGAAGGGTCGCTCGGACAAGTTGCGCTTCTCTCAGGTGGGTGCCGGTCATTACGGCTCCGCTGAGGTCCGCATTGTTTAATACGGCACGATCCGCGTTGGCCCAGCGGAGCCTCGTGTGTTGCAGCTTCGCCCCTGTGAGGTCGGCGTCCTGCAGCTCAGCTCGATCAAGGTCCAGCCCCGACATCGGGAGCCCTTGAAGCTGCGCCCCCTGTAGCTGAAGACGCTCGGTAGCGTTGTCAACCCTCCAACGACGGAGCTCACTTGGTCTGCCTCGTCGGACTAGCTCCAAGTGCTGCGCATCAGCCATTGCGCGCAGCGTACTCGGCTCGAACTGGCCGCGGCGCGGCACAAGGGGCTGCGTACCAGACTCGCCGGTTTCGGCGGAGCCCCTCTCAATTGCAGGCGACCGTACGCCGGCTAGAGGGCACGCCCTTCGCTCGCTTCGCCCCAACCGACACGCGGCCGCAGAATCGGCGGAAGTAGGTCTCGCTCGCATTGCGCAGTTGCGCAACCCCAGGCAGCCAATCGCTGGTGCCGGTGGACCATTTCCGACTTCGCCAACTCGGATGAGACGAAATCGGTTCAACCCGTCTCAAATCCGTGGCGAATCGGGTCCCGAGCGACAGAATCAATGAGATCGGACATTGGTGTCCGATCTCACTGAAGTTGGCGAAATCTCACGATCGTGTCGAAGAATCTCATATCGGTGGCGAAGTCTCACTCGAAATGGCGAACTGTCACACGAGATGCCCACAGCAAGAGCCCGAAGTGGCGCTCACGCAACCGGATCCTCAGCGTCTTCGACAGACTCAGAGGCGAGGAATATCGGGTGCCGCAGTTGGGCCGTGATGTCGTTACGTATAGGGTGCCCCGATGTTTACGCGCATGGCTGCAAAGCGGGCGAGACGTGTCAATGCTGAACGACTCTCCGGAAGGGTCACGGACGGGGTCTGCATAGCCGCAGTGGCGACCCGCTCCGACGACGGGCCGTCGACGTGATGCCGAGTAGGGAGTGCTCCAAGCAATGACGGAACCACGAATCCTGGCAATCGGCAGATTGCAGTCAACCTTGGATGTCTTGGTAGAAGAGTGGGAGAGGTATGGCAGAAACGTCATTGCCAGCAACTCGAAGGATCGGATCAAGGAGATAATCGAGACCGATTCAATCGATTTTGTCGTCATTGGAGGAGGATTGCCCGACGACAAGAGAGACGAAATGGTGGAATACATCGCTGCGATTGACCCTGGTCTCGAAGTTCAGCCAATTCCACGAGAGGAAGCTCAGGGAGCGTATAGCTTCATCCCGTTCCTCAACAACCTTGCGATCATGTTCAAGGTGCGCATGGCAAAGGACCAATAGCGGAAGCCCAAGGCACGACCACCACCTACGCCGGAGGCAAGAGAGCCTGGGCACCGCTACCACCACGCATATCCGGCATTTCGTTGCACCTCGCTGGCTACAGAACGTGGCAATGCGCTAGCACCACGCCCAGTGGCAACCCGACGAGAAGCGGGCGCTCCTCGAAGTGCCGTTTCCGAGTGGGCAGACGGAATGCTCGTTATGGCGCTTGATATGTTGATCGGCGCTAGTTGTCCCGGTCCGGGTTGAGGTGACGCTCTCTGCGAGACGCAAGAGGGTGTCGGTATTTGATGAGTCGCTCACGACATCGATTCGCGCGGCATGCAGAAGCATCGAAGGGATCGTCAAGGAGCTGGTTCTAGAGTGCCCTCATGGACATCATTCTCATCGCTGGTCTGTGGCTGCCCCAGTCGATCTGGGCTGATGTCGGTATCGAACTCGAGGATCTGGGACATCGGGCCCTACCGGTGGCTCTACCTGGAGTCGATGATGCCTCGACTACCGCGACGCTCGCCGACCAGGTCACGGCCACCCTGGCAGCGGTCGATGCAGCCGACCGACCGATCGTCGTCGGCCACTCGGCCGCCTGCACCCTGGCTTGGATGATCGCCGACCAACGACCCGATGCGATCGATAGCGTCGTCCTGGTCGGCGGCTTTCCGTCTGCCGACAGTGACACCTACGCCGATTTCTTCCCCACCGTCGACGGCGTCATGGCCTTCCCGGGTTGGGGTCCCTTCGAAGGCGCCGACTCGGCCGATCTCGGCCAGGCCGAGCGGGATCGCATGGTCTCGAGGGCCGTTGCGGTCCCCGAGGGCGTCTCCAAGGGCGTCGTGCGGTTGACCGACGACCGACGCTTTGACGTTCCCGTGCTCCTCGTGTGCCCCGAATACAGCCCCGACCAGGCCAAGGCATGGATCGACAGTGGCGATGTCCCCGAGCTCAGCCGGGCCACGCGCATCGCCTTTGAGGACATCGACTCAGGACACTGGCCGATGGTCAGCCGACCCGCTGAACTGGCACGGATTCTCGACGCCGCCGCCAGGGAAGGCTGAACCCCGATGACATTCACGATTCGTGAACTCGACGCCTCGACGTGGAGTGCCTTCGCCGAGCTGGTCGAGCGCAACAACGGCATCTTTGGGGGCTGCTGGTGCATCGGCTATCACCCCGAGTGCGGACAGAAAGGGATCAGCCACCGCGCCGTCAAGGAAGATCGCGTGCGTACCGGCCGCGCCCACGCCGCTCTCGTGATCGATGAGGACGGCGCCGCTCAGGGATGGTGCCAGTACGGCAGCCCAGAAGAGCTGCCGAACATCAAGCACAAGCGCAAGTACGACCAGGACGCCCCGCCGCTTCCGGACTGGCGAATCACCTGCTTCTACGTCAACAGGAAGCACCGAGGCCAAGGAATCGCCCGGGCCGCGTTGGAGGGCGCCCTCGATCAGATCGCCAGGCTGGG
This sequence comes from Myxococcales bacterium, assembly GCA_029862185.1. Taxonomy (GTDB): domain Bacteria; phylum Myxococcota_A; class Polyangia; order Polyangiales; family Houyiibacteriaceae; genus SG8-38. The sequence continues at coordinate 4,793 of JAOTXX010000121.1, read as the reverse complement.
GGGAGGGCTCGTCGAGGCCATACCCGAGGTGACCGCCGGTCGCGAGGCTCAGGGGCGATTCCTGTTCAGCGCTACTGTCGAGCTCTTCGACCAGTACGGCTTCACCCGCGGCCGCCAAGTCGGCATGCATGCATGGATCGTCAGCAAGGCGGTCGAAACGGCGCCGACTTAGACCAACAGGCATGGCCAGCGATGAGGCACGATCCATGATCGCTGCTCGACCGATCGCTCATGGATCTGACGCATAACGCGCGAGCGCGAACCCCCGGACTGAGCCCACCGCCATCCTCGAACCGGCAATCGGCGCTAGCTCTCCCCAATCGCCTTGATGGGCCTGATGGCCATCACACGGACAGGCGATCTGTCCGTGTCTGTGGCCGTCGTCGTTTCTTGACAGCCCTTCTTGGGACACTCCCACACGTCCGAGATCAGACTTCTCGGACACTCCGCAACCTGGTTCCGCTCCTCGGAGGGTGATGGCTCACCTCGACGCAGCGCTCACGACATGGTCCGTCCGAGTTCGCCAACTCCGATGAGACGACGGGACGCCTTTTCGTCTCATACCCGTGGCGAATCGCGCGAATTCTCGCCAACTTCAGTGAGATCGGACAGTTGGTGTCCGATCTCACTGAAGTTGGCGAAATCTCACTTCCGTGGCGAAAAATCTCAAACAACTGGCGAAATCTCACTCCGGTGGCGAAACGACTCGACTGCTACGTCTGCTCGTCCCACCAACGCAGGACCCGCAGCGCTCGCAGGGTGATCCATGGTGATGCCTGACCGGGCCCGTCGTCGAGGTCGAACAGGGTTGCTCCCCTGGGCAGCCAATCGAGCTGCCACCGGCCGCTCTCGTCCCGTCTGGAACGAACCAACTCGATCCCTTCTGCAAGACGAGCATCGGGCGCTGTGCCGTCGAATCGACTTGCAGCTCGGAAGTAGTCGAGCGCGCGCAGCACGTCGTATCGCCATCGAGTGGGATAGGTCAGCGTGAGAAACTGCTCGTCTGCCGGCTCACCAGTGGAGGCGCGCCTAAACAGATGCCGAGCGAGTAGGTACTCCTCGCCGCCCTTTCGAGCGTCGTGCGACTGGGTGGTACCGCCAGTTGCTCGTTCGAACTCGAGCAACCCTTCAAGCACGTTGATAGTGGTGGCGAAGGACGACCGCGAAGATCCGTTGCACCGTTCGCAATTCCATCCGCCGTCGGGCAAGGACTCCCCGACCAGACGCGAAACGATCGGTGCGACGTCGACTCCGAAATAGGCACCGTCAGCGGCAGTACGGCCGTTGATGCACTCCTCGACCTCTCCTGTCCAATACGGCTGCCCGTCGTTGTCCCAGCGCGAGTTCTCACCCACCAACCGGACTGCTTCACGGGCACGAGCCGACTTCGGGTCGAATCCGAACTCTCGTAACTGTGTGAGCGCCCATGTTGTCGTCGTCCAGGGCTGCCCCTCTTCCTGGAATTGGCGCCCAGTGAACCCGGGGGGGAAGAAGGCCCCGCCGGACCACTGGCCATCAGCGTCCCGGAGCGACAAGAGCTTGGCACCAACGCCCTCGGTTTCGACCAACGCACGAATCGGGCCCCACTCTGCCTCCGATCCGCCGACCACGTCACGCAGGACCTGCCAATGCAGCGATGGATCGAAATCAGCGACCCACTCGATGACTTCGCGCTCGTCGAACACACCCACGACTTTACTGAACCGGAGTGCTTGAAGTCGCGGCTTCAGCTCGCTGCAGTCTCGGACCACAGCGTCGGCGATGAACAGATTCATCGGGGATCGGGTCCCACCGCATCAAGCTACGCACTAGGGCACTACCTCCGCACAGCAGTACACCGGCCGACGGGGTGACGTTGTCACCGACTGTAGCGATCGTGCCCTCGTCGAGCTGTTGAGGCGATGCCTTGCATTCGCAGGCACCTCTCTGAGCAGTCGATCGTCAACCAAAACTGGGGTCGCTCGTGCAGGATGCTGTACGCGGTTCTCATGGGGGACTCGCCTATCGCGATCCACTCGTTGGTGCCGCCTTGTCTAGGATGAGGCAATGTCAGGCAACGCAACCTTCAACTTCGCGGCGTTCATCAAGGAAGTCGACCGAGAGCGCCAGGCGCAGGGGCTGCGTTGGTACGAGCTGGCTGACGTGTTGTGGAACCAGTCCGCCGGACTAAACGCGCGGCTGGGTGATCATCCGATTTGAGGCGGAGCGTTGGCGCGTCTGGAGACGCGTGGTGCATCGTCGTGTCAGCACGCACTGTTCCTGTTCCGATGGTTGGATCGGCCACCGGAACACTTCGTTCCAAGATCGAGCGTCGACCCCGGACGAACCGCCCTGCCAAGTGCCGACGCTGACCACCGGTTGCGTTGGAACCTGCGCGAGCTGCACTCAGCGTTGAACAACGAACGTCGGGACCGGGGCGTGACGTGGGCTGAACTGGCCGGGGAACTCGGATGCACACCCGCCCGGCTCACCAACTTGAAAGCGGCCAAGCTCGCCGACTTGGCGTTGGTGATGGCCATCACCCAGTGGCTGGGACGCCCTGCAACCGAGTTCATCCATCCTGCCGACTGGTGACCGAGACGGACATCGTTCGGCGAGTTCTGTCGCTAGCTGCAAGTCAGGCCAGGAGGCCGAGACATCCTGCTCGACCTGATCCTTGCAATCGACCCGATAGGCCAACCCACGCGACCTTGAGCGCTCGAATGTGCGCGAACAAGCATGGTCACGGGCTAGCGGGTATGGCCGAACGTGTCTCGCTGCTCGGCGGCGACTTCGACGCCGGGCCCGATCCCCGGGGCGGTTGGACGGTCACCGCGACCATCCCACGAACCACCGACGGCAGCCAATGACCACCCGCGTGCTGATCGCCGACGACCAGGCCATGGTGCGCGACGGGCTACGCGTCCTCCTCGACGCCCAGCCCGACATCGAGGTGGTGCTGGGTCGACCGTCCAGTTTGATGCCTGCCTGGTCGCACAAAGAGTGCAAGTAGCCGTGCATCGCCGTATGCACCCTCCGGCTTGACCGGAGGGTGGAATTCGCGCTCGGCGGCCCCATCCCAGCGCTGATCCTGACCGCGATGTGGTAGACCGGCATCCGGGAAGTGGCCATTCCGCTCGACACGGGAGACACAACGTGACCCCTGCGCAACCCCGACGGTCGGCGTCCGACCACCCCGCCACGTGGAAGTTCGACTATCCGATCTACCACGTCGAAACCCGGCCGCAATGGCGATCGTGGCTCGAGCACAACCACACGTCGACCCGCGGCGTGTGGTTGTGCTCCTGGCGCACCGGCACCGGCCGACCACGATGCCCCTACCCCGAAGTCGTCGAAGAAGCGATCTGCTTCGGGTGGATCGATTCGACCGCGACCCTCCTCGACGACGACCGTGGCCTCCAGCTGATCACCCCCCGCAAAGCCAAGAGCTCCTGGTCCCGACTCAACCGCCAACGCGCCGCCGACATGGAAAAGCGCGGCCTCATGACGGACGCCGGACGAGCTGCGATCGACGCGGCGAAGGCGAACGGATGGTGGACCATCTCTGACCAAGTCGAAGACCTCGAACAACCCGCCGACCTCGCCAGCGCGCTCGACCAACACCTTCAAGCTCGAGCCAACTGGGACCGCTTCCCCCCGAGCGCCCGCAAGCAGATGCTGTGGTGGATCGTCAGCGCGGCGCGGCCAGCAACGCGGGCCAGCCGAATCGCGGCCGTCGTCGCTGAGGCAGCGAACGGGCGGCGAGCCCGGGGCTGACCTCGGACGCGACGGCTGGTACACATGCGGCAGGCCGTCGCCCACCTGGAGGGTCACGTCTACTCCTGCTGCACAGGCAGCCCTCGACCACCTCGCCAACGGCGGCCACGAAATCGATCCCCTCGACGTGGCCCGCCTATCACCTCTTGGCCACCCCTCCATCAACCTCCAAGGCCGCTACCAGATCACAAGCCGACCACCCGCAGACACCCTACGACCCCTCAGAACCGACAGCTAAACGCCCAACTCATTCAGGATCCTGCGCCGATCCTCGTCACACCCCTGATAGGTGTTCGTCCGACTTCGCCAGTTCGAATGAGACGAATGCAGTTCAACTCGTCTCAAACCCGTGGCGAAACGGCCCCTGAGCGACAGATTCAATGACATCGGACATCTGTGTGCGCAACGACACGGAAATGTCACTGGTAACGACACGCTTTGTCACTCGATTTCGCGCTCTTTCGCCACACTGAGTGTTCGTTCTAAGTACCGGAGCCAACACTTCAAGCTGTTCGATGTGTCAGTGGCGTCGGTTCACTTCTGTACGGCTAGCCGAAGTCGGGCGCAGCCCCTGTCAGCCACTTGGCGGCGAACAGGTCTGCGGACAGGACGGCCAATTCCTGTTCCAGGTAGGCCTGCATGTCGAGGGGCTGTCCGAAGCCGTCAATGAACCTGGCAAGCTTGGCCTTCGAGGAACGATCGACGAGGTAGATGCGGTCGCCTCCCGGGTGGTATGCGTCGGCGGACACACTGAGGGCGCTGAGGGCGCTGAGCGCGCTACTGGCGGCCGTTCGCGCCATCCGCACCAACAGCGGAGCCCTTTCGCGGACGATCTCGTAGCGTTCAGCTGCGGCGACCATTGTCAGAATGCTAATCCGGCAATGGGAACCGCTACCACCGGCGCGCCGTCAGCCTTCCACATCGTGCGAAATCCCAAGGCCATCCTGACGGCGCTGGTCGCCGTAGTCATCGCCACCGCGGCGTGCGGGGACGCCGCCGCGGAGCCGACCCCGGGTGCAATCGCATCGACTGTGACC
>JAOTXX010000005.1 GCA_029862185.1 Myxococcales bacterium | reverse complement strand
GGGCGACAACGTGAAGATGAAGGTCAACCTCATCACACCGGCGGCGATGGAAGAAAAGCAGCGCTTCGCGATTCGCGAAGGCGGCCGCACCATCGGTGCAGGCGTCATTTCAAAGATTATCGAGTAGCGGGGTGGACGTGAAACGGACGGGGACACCGCAAGACATTGAGTGATAGGCGGGTTAAGGTTGCGCTCGCGTGCGCAGAGTGCGGGGCGCGCAACTACCAGACGACAAAATTGAGAAAGCCCGGGCAGAAGGAGAGACTGACGCTGAAAAAATTCTGTCCTAAATGCAACGGGCGAACGGAACACAAAGAGAGTAAATAGGACCCGCATCTAGGCCAGTAGCTCCAATTGGTAGAGCAGCGGATTCCAAATCCGCGGGTTGTGGGTTCGAATCCCTCCTGGCCTGCCGCGAGGAACAACGATGGCGATTACGAAAGAACAAGACAAAGCGAGGCCGACCGGAACGCTCGGGGTGGAGCGCTGGGTGCAATTCGCTTACGCTGCCTGCGCCATCACGCTGGCTTGGTTCCTCATCAAGAGCAGCACCGCGGTCTGGACCATCTTGGCCGACAACGTCGACGCCGTGCCCGAGCCGGACAGCACGATGATCGCAGTCGGGGCCGGCCTGATAGCCTTCATTTCGGCGGTCATCGCGTATCGCTCCACCAAGATTCATACCTTTGTCCTCGAAGTCTGCGTCGAGCTTTCCAAAGTCAGCTGGCCTACGCGCAAGGAAACCTGGTCCCAGACGGTCGTCGTCCTCATCGTGTCCGTGATCGCGGCAATCATTCTCGGCGTCTACGACGCGGTCTGGTCCCACATCACCGACCTCATTTACAACGTGTGAGTCCAATGAAGTGGTATGTCGTTCAGGCCTATTCGGGCTACGAAAGCAAAGTGAAGCTCTCGCTGGAAGAGCGAATCAAACAGGCTGGTATGGAAGGGCGCTTCGGGAACATCCTAATTCCGAAGGAAAACGTCCAGGAGAGCCGTGGCGGAAAGCGCCGGCTGAGCTCACGCACCTTCTACCCCGGTTACATCTTCGTCCAGATGGACCTCGACGATCAGACCTGGCACCTCATCAAGGACACGCCCAAGGTCAATGGCTTCGTCGGAGGTCGCCACCCGTCGCCGGTCCCCGAGCGCGAGATCGCCGCGATCGAGCAGCAGGTCGAAGAAGGCGCGGCCAAGCCTAAGCCCCGTGTCGAGTTCGAGAAGGGTGACCACGTCCGGGTCACCGGCGGCGCGTTTGCCAATTTCACCGGTGCCATCGAAGAAGTAAACCAAGAGAAGCACAAGGTCCGCGTCTTGGTATCGATTTTCGGCCGCGCCACGCCCGTCGAGCTAGACTACGTCCAGGTCGAGAAGACGAACTGAGGGGACACTCTCCCCCTACGTAAACACCCGGAATCACTGTGCTTCTCAGCGAAAGATCGCAGCGGCGGCGCTGCGATCCCTCACGGGGGAACCCTTTGGTTCCGAGGAGTTAGGCAGATGGAGAGTGTCCCCCAAAAAATCGGGTTGCATTATTCGTGCCTTGAGGCATGACTCGCCGCTCCGGAGAAGCCCGAATCCATGAAAAAGGTCGTCGGACAGATCAAACTTCAGCTCCCTGCAGGGAAGGCAAACCCTTCTCCGCCGGTCGGGCCTGCGCTCGGTCAGCACGGCGTCAATATCATGGCGTTCTGCAAGGAGTTCAACGCGAAGACTCAAAAGGATGCGGGTCTGATCATCCCCGTGGTGATCTCGGTTTACCAGGACCGCTCCTTCACCTTCATCATGAAGACGCCGCCTGCGGCCGTCTTGATCAAGAAGGCTTTGAATCTGGAGTCGGGCTCTGCGCGCCCGAACAAGGACAAGGTCGGCAAGATCACCGTGCAACAGGTGAAGGAAATCGCTCAGGTCAAGCTTCAAGATACCAACGCGGGTTCGCTCGAGACATGCATGCAGAGCATCATCGGCACCGCGCGTTCCATGGGGGTCGAGTTAGCCGACTAACTCTTCGGAGCGATAAATTTCGCTCACCTGGACCACCCAGGCACCCAACTGGTGGTAGGCGCCTTCGAGTCGCCGCAAGGAGTCACGATGAAACCCGGAAAAAAGCGCGCGGGCGCGTTACAGATGCCCGACAAGAGCCAGCGCTATGCTTTGAGAGAAGCCGTCTCGCTCGTGAAGGAACTGGCATTCGCAAGCTTTGACGAGTCGGTCGATGTTGCCGTTCGACTTGGTGTGGATCCAAAGCACGCCGACCAAATGGTTCGTGGCGCTGTCGTCTTGCCCCACGGGACGGGGAAGACCAATCGCGTTCTCGTTTTCGCCAAGGGCGAGAAGGTGAGCGAGGCGCAGGAAGCCGGCGCCGATTTCGTCGGAGGTGATGACCTGGTCGCCAAGATTACCGAGGGCTGGCTCGACTTCGACACCGTGATCGCTACGCCGGACATGATGGGACAGGTTGGCCGGCTCGGTCGCGTCCTCGGTCCTCGCGGCCTCATGCCGAACCCCAAGGTCGGCACCGTGACATTCGACGTGAGCAAAGCCGTTCGCGAGGCCAAGGCCGGCAAGGTCGAGTTTCGGGTCGAAAAGGCGGGCATCGTCCACGCGCAGGTGGGCAAGAAATCGTTTGCAGAGACCGAGCTCGCCGGCAATGTGAAGTCGCTGGTTGGCGCGCTCGTCAAGGCCAAGCCGGCCGCCGCCAAGGGGACCTACCTTCGCAGCATCACCTTGAGCTCAACGATGGGTCCCGGGATCAAGGTTGACCCCGGCACTATAGAGGTGGAGGCGTAATCATGAGGCTTACACGAGAAGATAAAGCGGCGCAGGCCGTCTCGGTCCGTGAGAGCTTCGCGAATGCGACAGCCACTGTCCTCGTGGATTTTCGTGGCGTGAACGTTGAGCTGATTACGGACCTTCGCGCTCGTTTCCGCGACGCCGGGGTCGAGTACAAAGTCGTCAAGAACAACGTCGTTCGAAAAGCGCTGGAAGGCTCCGAGCTCGCCGACAACGACGAGTTCACGGCGCACCTGACTGGCCCGACGGCGATCGCCTGGAGCTTCGAAGATCCTTCGGCAGCCGCCAAGGTGATCAAGAGCTTCCGCAAGGAGCACACCGACATCCTTCAGCCGAAGGACGGAACTGAGAAGCTCGTCGTCAAGTGCGGGCTCCTCGAGGGCCAAGTCTTGGACGCGAAACGCGTCGAAAAGGAGCTCGCCTCGCTTCCGGGCAAGGATGAGATTCGCGCCTCGCTGCTGGCGCAGCTGATGGCGCCCATGCAGAACCTGGTCGGCCAAATCAATGCACCGGCCCAAAACCTCGCTCTCGTTCTTGATGCGTATCGGCGCAAAGAGGCGAGCGAGTAATCCAACAATAAGTTTAGCCGTGTCGCACGCACGGTTAGCGGAGAGTCAAGAATGCCAAATATGAACGTGGAACAGATGGTCGAAGAGCTCAGCTCCTGGACTGTCATGGAAGTTGCGAACCTGGTCAAAGAGCTCGAGGAGAAGTGGGGCGTTTCGGCAGCACCGGCAGCGGTGGCCGTGGCGGGACCCGCTGGCGGTGGCGCTGCCGAGGCAGCCGAAGAGCAAACCGAGTTCGACATCGAGCTGAGTGAAGCGGGTGCCAAGAAGATCAACGTGATCAAGGCCATCCGCGAGATCACCCAGCTCGGCTTGGCGGACGCCAAGGCCTTGGTGGAAGCAGCTCCAAAAGTCGTCAAAGAGGCCGTTTCCAAGGAAGAGGCCGAAGAAATCAAAAAGAAGCTCGAAGAAGCTGGCGCGAAGGTCACCGTCAAATAACCCTATGGGGTTATTTCTCGGCGCCCCGTGCCTCGGCTTGGCACACGGGCCCGACCGGGTTAACGTCCCGGCCGGGGCAGCACCGGTTCGCGCAGCACATCATTCACGACTTTCCGCGATGCGGCGGGAGGCCGAAGGGTCTCCTTGTTGCGTACGTGTCTCTTAATTCTTGTCTTTAGGGTTCCAGTAGCAGTGGTTCGGTAGGAGTCTCTCTAATGGCGGCGACGATTCAGACGAACTTTCGAATGCGACACTCCTTCGGGAAAATCGAGCACATCCTCGAGATTCCGAACCTGATCGACATTCAAAAGCGCTCGTACGATAAATTCCTTCAAACAGACGTACCCAGAGACGAACGGGAAAACACCGGTCTTCAGGGTGTCTTCAACAGCGTATTCCCGATTCGCGACTTCAATGGAACGAGCGAGTTGGTCTTCAGCGGGTACACGCTCGAGAGGCCGAAGTACGACGTCGACGAATGTCGGCAGCGTGGGATGACCTACGCCGCGCCGATCAAGGTGACGATCCAGCTCATCATCTACGACGCCGGCGGTGACAGCACCGAGCGGGCCGTCCGCGACATCAAGGAGCAGGAAGTCTACTTTGGCGAAATCCCGCTGATGACGGTGAATGGCACGTTCATCATCAACGGGACGGAGCGCGTCGTCGTCAGTCAGCTTCACCGTAGCCCCGGTGTCTTTTTCGACCACGACCGTGGCAAGACCCACTCCTCTGGCAAGCTCCTCTACCAGGCCCGCATCATCCCTTACCGGGGCTCTTGGCTCGATTTCGAGTTCGACCCGAAAGACCTCCTCTACGTCCGCATCGACCGCCGTCGCAAGATGCCGGCGACGGTACTGCTCAAGGCGCTCGGGTACAACACCCAGGAGCTCCTCAACTACTACTACGATACCGAGACGATCTACATCCTTTCGAAGGACCAGTACGCGAAGTCGATCGAGTACGAGCTTTTGCCCGGCCAGCGCGCCACGCACGACATCACGGTGGGCGACGACGTTCTGGTCCGCAAGAATCGCAAGTTCACCCGAGCCGCGATTCGTAAGCTCAAGTCAGCGGGCCTCGACTACTTGCCGATCGACTTCACCGAGGTGATCGGCAAGGTCGCCGCGGAGGACGTCATCGATGAGGACACGGGCGAGATTTTGCTCGCGGTCAACGAAGAGGTCACCGAGGCTCGCATCGACGCGCTCAGCGAAGCTGGCATCAACGAGTTCAAGGTGCTGTTCATCGACGGCCTCAACGTCGGTTCGTATCTCCGCGACACGCTGCTCGTCGACAAGGTGCAGTCGCAAGATGAAGGCATCCTCGAGATTTACCGACGCCTGCGACCGGGCGACCCGCCCACCCTCGACACCGCGAGAAACTTGTTCAACAACCTGTTCTTCAATCCGGAACGCTACGACCTGAGCCAGGTCGGGCGCCTCAAGTTGAACTACAAGTTCTACAAAGACGTCGAAGAAGACGAGCGTCCGGACCTCGATCATACGGTCCTCACCAACACCGACATTCTCGAGACGGTGAAGAACCTCATTGAGCTCAAGAACGGCCGCGGCTCGGTCGACGACATCGACCACTTGGGCAACCGGCGCGTTCGAGCCGTGGGCGAGCTGATGGAGAATCAGTACCGCATCGGTCTCGTTCGCATGGAGCGTGCGATCAAGGAACGCATGAACATGTCTCAAGAAATTGAGACGCTCATGCCGCACGACTTGATCAATGCAAAGCCCGTGAGCGCGGTCGTGAAAGAATACTTCGGTTCGAGCCAGCTCTCGCAGTTCATGGACCAGACCAACCCGCTCAGCGAGGTGACCCACAAGCGGCGTTTGTCCGCACTTGGGCCCGGAGGGTTGACGCGCGAGCGCGCGGGCTTCGAGGTTCGAGATGTGCACACGACTCACTACGGTCGTATCTGCCCGATTGAGACGCCGGAAGGTCCGAACATCGGCCTCATCGCGTCGCTTTCGACCTATGCGCGCGTCAACGAGTACGGGTTCGTCGAGACTCCGTACCGAAAGGTCGAAGACGGCATCGTCCTCGATGAGCATGTGCGCTGGTACTCTGCGCTCGAAGAAGAGGGGCACTACATCGCCCAGGCGAACGCGAAGATCGAGCATCTGAGCCGCAAGCTCGAAGGAACGCTGATCAGCGCGCGCTTCAACGGCGAATTCGTGATGGTTCCGCCACATACCGTGCAGTTGATGGACGTCTCGCCGAACCAGCTGGTTTCGGTCGCCGCGTCGTTGATTCCATTCCTCGAGCATGACGACGCGAACCGCGCCCTGATGGGCTCGAACATGCAGCGTCAGGCTGTTCCGTGCGTGCGAACGCGCGCTCCGATAGCCGGCACGGGCATCGAGGGCCGGGTCGCGCGTGACTCCGGTGTGTGCGTGGTCGCGCAGCAGGATGGCGTGGTGGAGTCGGTCGACGCGACACGAATCGTCGTCAAAGCCGAAGGGCTCGCCGGGGCGTTCCCCGACATTTATCGCCTCAACAAGTTCCAGCGCTCCAACCAGAACACGGCTTACAACCAAACGCCGATCGTTCGCCCCGGAGACCGGGTCAAAGCTGGCGACGTCATCGCCGACGGCCCAAGCACCGACCGTGGTGAGCTCGCACTCGGCCAAAACGTGATCGTCGCGTTCATGCCCTGGGGCGGGTACAACTTCGAGGACTCCATTCTGTTGTCCGAGCGGATCGCCAAGGACGACGTCTACACGTCCGTCCATATCGAGGAATTCGAGTGCGTCGCTCGCGACACCAAGCTCGGCAAGGAAGAGATCACGCGAGACATCCCGAACGTCGGCGAAGAGGCCCTCAAAGACCTCGACGAGTCGGGCATCGTTCGAATCGGCGCCGAGGTCAGCTCGAGCGACATCTTGGTTGGTAAGATCACGCCGAAGGGTGAGACACAGCTCTCGCCCGAAGAGAAGCTCCTTCGCGCCATCTTCGGTGAAAAGGCTGGCGACGTCCGCGACACCTCACTCAAGGTGCCCCCGGGTGTGACCGGCATCGTGATCGACGCCCGCGTATTCGCGCGCAAGGGCACCGAGAAGGACGAGCGCTCGCTTCAAATCGAGGAGACCGAGCGCGCCAAGCTCGAAAAGGACATGGCGGACGAGATCAAGATCGTTCTCGACTCCGCACATGATCGCGTTCGCAAGTACTTCGTAGGCAGTACCACGACAGCGAAGCTGGTTGGCGACAAGGGCGTGGAGCTTCTCGCCAAGGGCGCAAAGATCAGGAATGAGGATCTTGATGGGATCCCTCACAAGTACTGGGCCCACATCGAGGTCGACAAGGACAAAGACAAGACCGACGCGATTCTCGAGCAGGTGGACGATCAAGTCGATGCCGTCAAGATGCTGTTCCAGGAGAAGATCGACAAGCTCGGTAAGGGCGATGAGCTTCCTCCGGGTGTCATCAAGATGGTGAAGGTCTACGTCGCCATCAAGCGCAAGCTCCAGGTCGGCGACAAGATGGCCGGTCGCCACGGTAACAAGGGTGTCGTCAGCCGGATTCTTCCGGAAGAGGACATGCCGTACCTTCCGAACGGAAAGCCGGTCGACATCGTTCTGAACCCACTTGGTGTTCCGAGCCGTATGAACGTCGGTCAGATCCTCGAGACTCATCTCGGCTGGGCCGGCTATCTGCTTGGCACACAGCTGCAGGAGATGGTCGAAACCAAGGCCAGCGCTTCGGAGCTCCGTGAGCGGATTCGGGCGATCTTCAAGGGCGGCGACATCGTGAAGGTGCTCGATGCGCTTCCTGATGGCGAGGTCGCGGCGATGGCCAAGAGCTGGAAGCACGGCCTTCAACTGGCCACACCGGTCTTCGACGGCGCGAGCGAGGAAGAGATCAAAGATCTCCTCAGGCTCGCCGGAGTGCAGGACAACGGTCAGACGGTGCTCTTCGATGGGCGCACGGGCGACGCGTTCCATGAGGACGTCACCGTGGGCATCATGTACATGCTCAAGCTGCACCATTTGGTCGACGACAAGATTCACGCACGAAGCATCGGTCCCTACTCGCTGGTCACGCAGCAGCCGCTGGGTGGCAAGGCGCAGTTCGGCGGACAGAGGCTCGGTGAGATGGAGGTCTGGGCGATGGAGGCCTACGGCGCCGCATACGCGTTGCAGGAGTTCCTCACCGTCAAGTCCGACGATGTACAGGGCCGGACCCGCATGTACGAATCGATTGTGAAGGGGGACTACCAGCTCGAAGCCGGACTGCCGGAGAGCTTCAACGTCCTCATGAAGGAGCTTCAGGCACTTTGCCTGAACGTCGAGTTGGTCGAGACCAGTCAAATGGGGCGCAGGTCGGATGACGTCCTTGCCGCGGAGGAAGAGTAAGTAATGAAGGATATCTTCAGCTTCTTCGAAAAGCCGAAAGACCCCCTGGCGTTTTCAGCGATTCGCATTTCGTTGGCGTCTCCGGAGAAGATCCGCGAGTGGTCGCACGGCGAGGTTCGTAAGCCCGAAACCATCAACTACCGTACGTTCAAGCCAGAACGCGACGGCCTCTTCTGCGCGAAAATCTTCGGGCCGGTAAAGGACTACGAGTGCATCTGCGGCAAGTACAAGCGCATGAAGCACCGCGGCATCGTCTGCGAGAAGTGCGGCGTCGAAGTCATTCAGAGCAAGGTTCGCCGTGAGCGCCTCGGTCACATCACCTTGGCCACTCCGGTTGCGCACATATGGTTCCTCAAGAGCCTTCCGAGCCGCATCGGCGCGATTCTCGACATCACGCTCAAGGACCTCGAGCGCGTGCTCTACTGCGAGAGCTACGTGGTTCTCGATCCCAAGGAGACGGCGCTGGAGCGCGGTGAAATTCTCACGGAGGACCGCTACCACGACATGCTCGACGAGTATGGCGACGACGCGTTTGAAGCGCGCATGGGTGGCGAGGCGGTTCTTGAGATGCTTCGGGATCTCGACGTGCACGCCATGGCCGAGCAGCTTCGCTTGGACCTCAAGGAAGCGACCAGCGAAGCGAAGCGCAAGAAGCTCGCCAAGCGACTCAAGGTCATCGAGGCCTTCCGCGATTCGGGAAACCGACCGGAGTGGATGATGCTCTCGGTGATTCCGGTGCTGCCGCCGGATCTCCGCCCCTTGGTTCCGCTCGATGGGGGGCGCTTTGCGACTTCCGATCTCAACGATCTCTACCGCCGCGTCATCAACCGAAACAATCGCCTCAAGCGGCTCATCGAGCTCAACGCACCGGAGATCATCATCCGGAACGAGCGTCGCATGCTGCAAGAGGCCGTCGATGCGCTGTTTGATAACGGCCGCCGCGGCAAGACCATCACCGGTCCAAACAAGCGTCCGCTCAAGTCCTTGTCTGACATGCTCAAGGGTAAGCAAGGGCGTTTCCGCCAGAACCTGCTCGGCAAGCGAGTCGACTACTCCGGCCGTTCGGTCATCGTCGTCGGTCCGGCGCTGCGTTTGCACCAGTGCGGCCTGCCGAAAAAGATGGCACTCGAGCTCTTCAAACCGTTCATTTACAACAAGCTCGAAGAGCGCGGCTACGTCACCACGATCAAGAGCGCTAAGAAGCTCGTCGAGAAAGAGAAGCCCGAGGTTTGGGACATTCTCGAAGAGGTCATCACCGAGCACCCGGTGATGCTCAACCGTGCGCCGACGCTTCACCGCTTGGGCATTCAGGCCTTCGAGCCCGTGCTGATCGAGGGCAAGGCAATCCGGCTCCACCCGCTCGTTTGCACCGCGTTCAACGCGGACTTCGACGGTGACCAGATGGCGGTTCACGTCCCGCTTTCGGTCGAGGCTCAGATGGAGACGCGCGTGCTCATGATGAGCACGAACAACATCTTGTCTCCGGCAAGCGGCCGCCCAATCATCAACCCGACTCAGGACATCGTTCTCGGGCTCTACTACATGACGCGCGAGAAAACCTTCGGTAAGGGTGAGTACCGCGACGGCCAGGAGAAGGAAGGTCAGTTCACCGGCATCTTTGCCTCCGCAGACGAGCTTCGGATGGCGTACGACCAGAACATGGTTGGCCTACACAGCCGCATTCGCTATCGCTACAAGGGTAAGATATACGACACCACCGTTGGCCGCGTGCTCGTGAGCGATGTTTTGCCTCCGGGGATGGAGTTCCCGGCGGTCAACAAGGTGCTCGACAAGAAGTCGCTCAGCGCGCTCATCGACGAGTGCTACCGTGCCAGCCGCAACAAGAACACCGTTCTCCTCGCGGACCGGTTGCGCACGATGGGCTTCGAGATGTCGACCCGAGCCGGAATTTCGATCTGCATGGATGACATGATCATCCCGGACTCGAAGAAGGACGTGCTTGGCGCCGCACAGGAAGACGTCACTACCGTCGTCGAGCAATACCAGGAAGGCCTGATCACCGACGGCGAGCGGTACAACAAGGTCGTGGACATTTGGGCGGAAGCCTCCGACCAAGTCGCCCGCGACCTGATGGAATCGATCGGAACCGACGAGGTCATCAATCCGGAGACGGGCGAGAGGACGACACAACCGAGCTTCAACTCGATCTTCATGATGGCCGACTCGGGCGCTCGTGGCTCGAACCAGCAGATTCGTCAGCTAGCCGGCATGCGAGGTCTGATGGCCAAGCCGTCCGGGGAGATCATCGAGACCCCCATCACGGCGAACTTCCGTGAGGGGCTGACCGTCTTGCAGTACTTCATCTCGACACACGGCGCCCGTAAGGGTCTGGCCGACACCGCATTGAAGACTGCGAACTCCGGTTACCTGACGAGGCGGCTCGTCGATGTGGCGCAGGACGCCGTCATCACCGAGTACGACTGCGAGACGCTCGACGGTATTTGGGTCAGCAAGCTCGAAGAGGGCGGTGAGGTGGTTACGCCGCTCGGTGAGCGCGTTCTGGGCCGAATCGCGCTCGAGGACATCACCGATCCCGTCACCGACGAAACGCTCGTCGAAGCCAACCAGGAGATCGACGAAGCTCGTGTGGCCCGCATCGAAGCGGCCGGTATCGAGCGCGTGTTGATTCGCTCCGTCTTGACCTGTCAGAACCGTCGCGGAGTTTGCGTGATGTGCTACGGTCGAGATCTCGGGCGCGGGTACGAGGTGAACATCGGCGAGGCCGTTGGCATCATCGGTGCTCAGTCCATCGGCGAGCCTGGTACGCAGCTCACCATGCGGACGTTTCACATCGGCGGGGCTGCGGCTCGCGGCAAAATCGAGCAGAGCTCCATCGAGTCACGCTCGGGCGGCGTGGTGAAGTTCGACAACGCGAAGCTCATCACCAAGAAAGACGGTTCGGTCGTCGTGATGAACCGCCATGGCGCAGTGACGGTCGTCGATGAGTCGGGTCGTGAGCGCGAGCACTTCACGCTTACCTACGGCGCGTTCGTGAAGGTCAAAGAAGGTGATCGCGTCGAGCGCGGCACGATGCTCGCCGAGTGGGACCCTTACGCCATTCCGATTCTCACCGAGGTTCACGGTATCGTGAAGTACGGCGACGTCGTCGAAGCGGTGACCATGGACGAGAAGCTCGACGAAGTTACCGGTCTTTCCCGGCGCGTCGTCATCGAATCGCGTGATCCCAGCGCGCGGCCGCGTATTTCGATCAAGGATCCGAAGACGGGCGACACGCAGAGCACGGGTGCAGGCGAGAACATGGCCCGCTACTTCTTGCCAGTTGGCGCGAACATCATCCCCGCGGATGGTCAGACCGTCGAAGCCGGTGAGATCATCGCGAAAATCCCGCGCGAGACCACCAAGACCAAAGACATCACCGGTGGTCTGCCGCGTGTTGCCGAGCTCTTCGAAGCTCGCAAGCCCAAGGACCACGCAATCATCAGCGAGATCGATGGCATCGTGACCTTTGGCAAGGACACCAAGGGTAAGCGAAAGGTCATGATCACACCGGAGGTCGGCGAGCCGAAGGAGTATCTCATTGCCAAGGGCAAGCATCTGACCGTGAAAGACGGTGACCACGTGCGCGCCGGCGAGCCTTTGATGGACGGCCCTGCAAACCCGCATGACATTCTCAAGGTCAAGGGTGAAAAAGAGCTTGCTGCTTGGTTGGTCGACGAGATCCAGCAGGTGTACCGACTGCAGGGTGTTGCCATCAACGACAAGCACATCGAAGTCATCGTCCGCCAAATGCTTCGACGTGTTCGAATCAAGGAGACGGGCGACACCCGGTTCCTGCCGGACGAGCAGGTCGAGAAGACGGTGTTCGAGCGCGAGAACGAGCGAGTCATTGCCAAGGGCGGTCAGCCTGCGGTCGCAGAGCCGCTCTTGCTCGGCATCACCAAGGCCTCGCTTTCGACCGAATCGTTCATCAGCGCTTCGTCCTTCCAGGAGACGACCAAGGTGCTCACCGAGGCCGCGATCAGCGGTAAGCTCGATGAGCTTCGAGGTCTCAAGGAAAACGTCATCATGGGCCGCCTGCTTCCTGCCGGTACGGGCCTTGGTGCGTACAACAAGATCGACATGGTGGTCGCGGACGATGCAGTGAAGCCGCTTACACCGGCGCGAGCCTTCCTCGAGCCGGAGCCCGTTGCTGCCGCAGCCAGCGAAGAGTAGCCAAAGTCGGGCCTTCCGACTCCCTCATCCGGAATTCGTCTAACTCGCGGCAGGATCGCCGTGTAGAGTTAGCCGAGCGGAGAAGGGTAATGAAGAGCTATCTATTCGAAACGGACGAGCATCGCGCGCTGCGTGAGCAGGTGCGGCGGTTCGCGGCTTCAGCGATCGCACCGCACGCGCACGCTTGGGAAGAGGCGAACGAGTTTCCTCGCGACCTTTATCAGAAGTCTGCGGCGGCGGGTTTCTTGGGGACGGGGTACCCGGAGGAGTTGGGCGGTGACGGAGGGGACTTGAGCCATGTACTCGTGGCCGCTGAAGAAATGGTGATCGCCGGGAAGTCGGTGGGGACCTGCGTGGGGCTCGGCAGCCACGGCATTGCGCTGCCGCCGATCGTGAAGTTCGGGAACGACGCGCAAAAGGAGCGCTACGTTCGACCGACGCTAAGTGGTGACAAGGTTTCAGCGCTCGGCATCACCGAGCCGGGCGGCGGAAGCGACGTCGCGGCCGCGACGACCAGGGCGGTCCGAGACGGAGACCATTACATCGTAAACGGTGCCAAGACATTCATCACCTCCGGCACGCGCGCGGACTTCGTGACCACTGCGGTGCGAACGGGAGGCGAGGGTCATGGTGGCATTTCGATGCTCATCATCGACAGCGACACCCCCGGCTTCAGCGTGGCGGGCAAGCTCAAGAAGACCGGCTGGTGGGCCAGCGACACCGCCGAGCTCGCGTTCGACGACTGCCGCGTGCCGGTGGAGAATCTCATCGGTCAGGAGGGCGCTGGCTTCCTGATGATCATGACCAACTTCGTCACGGAGCGACTCATGCTCGCCGGCCAGTGCGTTGCGATCGCCGAGCTGGCCTACCGGGAGTCGGTCGAGTACGCTAAGCAGCGACACGCGTTTGGCAAGTCGCTATCCGGCTTTCAGGTAATCCGCCACAAGCTCGCCGATATGGCCACCGACATTGCCGCGGCACGTGCACTCACCGGAGAATGCGTCACGCGCTTCCTCAACGGAGAGCAAACGCCGTCCTTGGCCGCGATGGCCAAGAACGCGGCAACCGACATGTGCTCTCGGGTCTGCGACCAGGCGGTTCAAATCCACGGTGGATATGGCTACATGCGCGAATACGTCGTAGAGCGACTCTATCGCGACGCACGCCTCTATCCGATCGGCGGTGGCACCCGTGAGATCATGAACGAAATCATCAGCAAGGTGGAGGGTTACTAGGGGGACACTCTCCACCCCCATAACCTCCCAGAGTCACACAGGTTCTCACACAAAGATCGCAGCCACCTCGGTTCATGGTGCTGCGATCTTTGCCGGAGATCTTGTTTGGTTTCGGGCGTTTAGGGGGCTGGAGAGTGTCCCCCTATGATGAAGTCGGCGATGATGACGGAGAGCTTTTCTACGAAGGTTGGGCCGATTTCGGTCTGGTGTTGGGCGGCAATGCGTTGGACCGACTCTGCGACGGTTTCGTCGGCGCGCTTCCAGGCATCGAGAAGGTCGGCCGCCAAGGCGTTCAGCGTTTTCGTCGACGCTCGGTGATCGGCATCCCGGTAGACACAGAGGAAGGTTGAGTCGGGTTCGTACCCTGCGGCCGGGGTGGGCTTCTTGTGGACCGGATACTCCAGGCGGATGACCTCCAGCGCAGCGCTGAGCACCGGCCTTCGGTCGAACGCGAACTCCAATTCGGGTTCTGCGTCCCGGGGTGCATGCCGCACGTTCCAGCTGGTGATCTCGAAGCGCGCCAGCTCGGCCACCCAAGGTACTTCCTTGTCGTACCAGATCGGAATCGCGAATTCTGCCAGCTCGGCGGGCACGTAGCGCAGGAATCGGGTCTTGGGCCCGCCCGTGCCCAACCACTCTGAGACGGCACGACCAAATGACTCGTCTCCGATCGCCGCTTTGGTGCGAGCGAGGGCGACGTTGATCACCTCGACGAGCCTGTTCTGGACGAGCTCTCGATACACCAGCCAGCGCTCGCGGGATCCCAAAAGCTCGAGATCGGCTTCACTCGGTTCGGCGTCGAAGCAAACGCGCTGCATGGCTTTGGCGCGATCAGCGAGCATGCTCGTCTTCCGTCGCGTTGCGATAGATCTTCCAGAGCTCATCGACCTCGGCGAGAAGCTCGTCCAGTGGCGGCACATTGTTGTCACGCTCGAGCAGGACCGGCACCGGGCCGATCCTTCGCAGCGCGTAGTCGAGGAGTTGATAGACCTCGTTTGGAACGGATTCGCCATGCGTGTCGATGCGCAGTCCGTCCTCGCGAACGAAGTGGCCGGCGACGTGGACCTGCACTACGCGGTCGGGCGGAATCTTGTCGATGTAAGCTTTGGGATCGAAGTCGAAGTTGCGACCGTTTACGTAGATGTTGTTGACATCCAAAAGCAGCTTTGCGTCCGCGCGTTCCAAGACCTCGACCACGAAATCCGCCTCCGCCAATCCGCCCTCGCACTGCGGGGCGTAGTAACTCGCGTTCTCCAAGGCCAAGGGCAGGTCGATCGCGTCCCTCACTTCGATCAATCGCTGAGATGCGATTCGCGCCGCCTCATCGGTGAACGGAAGCGGAAGCAAGTCGTGAAAGAAGCGATCTTCGATGCCCCCGAGACATAGGTGCTCGCTGTGCCAAGGAACTTCGACGTCAGACAAGAACGAACGCAGCTCCCGGAGGTAGCTGGCGTCGAATGGCTCGAGCGCACCGAGGCAGGTGCTGAGCCCGTGGGTAACGATGGGCCAGTCTTGCCGCGCAAGGTCGAGCATCTCCTGGTAGCGGCCGCCTCGATTGACGTAGTTCTCGGGGTGAATTTCCAGCCACGAGACCGTTTCCGGAAGGCGTTCGAGCAGCTCGGTTGCAAGGTCGTAGCGCAAGCCGAGGCCGATTCCATGGACCCTGCTTTTCACCTCAGCACTGATGTTTCGACTCATGTGGGTCCCGAAAAAACACGAGCCGCGGCGACAAGTGCCGCCGCGGCTCGAAATACCGTGCTGCCCTCTGCGGGGTAGCGCGACGCGCTTGGAATATTACTTCGCGCCGCCGCAGCTGCCTTCGCCGCAGGAAGCTTCCGCTGCATCGCCCGCCTCTTTGGCGGCATCCTTCGCTCCACCGCAGCTGCCTTCGCCGCAAGACGCTTCGGCTGCAGTCTCGGCGCCTGTCGTCGCCTCGGAGGCTTCCGGACCATCGTCCGACTTGCATCCGGCCGTGACGCTTAGTGCCACAGTCGCCATCGCGATGATCGTGTGCTTGAGTGCTGAGTTCATGTTTGTCTACCCTCTATTTGTTCGTAAGAGCATCTGGAGCATTCAAACCGCTCCCCGGTGATGCAACGCGGCGTCAGGGACCAATCCCATACCCCCGCTTCCCATGGAGGCACGCTAGCGAAAGCGATCGTGGGTCGCAATCCAAAAGCGAAGCCTGCGTCATGACATGCTCTACGTCCGTCACGCCTAGATGTTTCATCTGAATTGTTCCGTCAGGCCACTGGCGCTCTGGATCGAATACACCATAGATTCTAGGGACTTAGATCGTGCTCAACATCGGAAGGATCGCAGGGCTGCTTTGCGTTGTTTCGTGCGCTCACGGGGCCGATCGCGCCGCCGTCGAGCCGCATTCGGGTGGGGTCGCAGACTACACGGTTACAATCTTTGACAACCTCGGCGGTGCTCGCGTTCGTGCATGCTTCCGCGGCTTCGCGCTCGCGGGGTTGGTTCCGATGGATAGGAGTGCTGCGAGCCAACTGCAGGGCGCTTGGATCGATGGCATCCCTCTCGAGACCCGTGAGGGCCGAATCTCGCTGAGTCAGCAACTTTCACACGAATGCGTGGAGTACGAAACCCAGTTCGAGCGGAGCCGCCTTGGGCTCGGGGATGCTTCTGCCGTGGTCCTTTCTCAGAGCCAGTGGCTCTGGCGGCCCGAACCGTTCCCCACTGAGGTCCGCACTTCGGTTCGCTTCGCCGTTCCGGGGGACGGACGGGTGTCGTTGTCATGGCCACAGTCCAACGGCGTCTACCAACCGAACCGAAACGTATTCTTCGTCGAGACGTTCGCCGTGTTTGGGGCTTTCAACCAGCATGCGTTCTCGGTTGCCAACACGCGTGTCGAAGTCGCGCGTCTGGGAGCTGCTCCACTCGAAAAGGACGTTCGCCGCTGGCTCACTCGGGCCGTCGAAGCCACAGCGTCGGTCGGGGGTCGATTCCCTCTTGATCATCTTCAGTTCGTCATCGTTCCCGTCGACGACGTAGGGGCCGAGGTCGCTTTCGGAATGGTGCGACGAGGCGGTGGCTCGTCAGTTCTGCTGCTTCCGTCCGCCGATGCCCAAGTGGCTGAGCTCGAGGCGGATTGGGTCGCCATTCATGAGCTCTCGCACCTTTGGCTGCCGCGGTTGCACGCCAAAGACCGCTGGCTTTCGGAGGGCATCGCGACCTACCTTCAGGAGGTGCTCCGCGCACGATGCGGCCTGCAGAGCAGCGACCGGGCCTGGAGGCGCATCCGCGAAGGTTTCGAGCGCGGCCGGCGCTCCGGCTCCGGGCAACCACTCGCCGACGAGAGCTGGAGCATGAACCGGACGGGAGCCTACCAACGTGTGTATTGGGCAGGCACCGCCTTCGCGCTGGAAACCGATCTTCGGCTTCGTCGCGGCAGCAATGGAGAGAACACACTTCTCACCGTCCTCAACGACGCACAGCGCAATTGGCAAGAAGAGGCCCGCCTGGTCAGCGCATCGCGCGTCCTTGCGGCGCTCGAACAGGCAAGCGGGGCAGAGTTCATCGCGGCGCTCGGTGAACAGTACGCCGCGAGCTCTGATTTCCCCGACACGAGCTATGTGGATTCCCCCGAATACGACGACGTTCGCGCGCAGATCAGCGCGCCAGCCCAAGGAGGCTGCAAGGTCAGCGGCGAATCATCGCGATGATCCGATCCCGCGGGGTAGGGCGGCGCTTTCCGATTCCAATCGCTGAAGCAACACGGTCCGCGCCGGGGCCTAGCAGAGAACTGCGTGACGCATACAAGGTTGCAAGCGCGTCACCTTTCAGGACTTGGTCACCGCGCCGTACGTGCAATCGGATCCCTGCTCCCCAATCTACGGCGTCCTCGGAACGGCTGCGGCCTGCGCCGAGACCCATCGATGCATACCCCAGCTCGAGGGGATCGAGCTCCGTGACGTAGCCCGCTTTCGTCGCGCGGACGATCGATCGGTGACGCCCGAGCGCGAGGCGATCGGGTGCGTCCACCACCGCGGGATCGCCGCCTTGTGCGCCGACGATTTGCCGCATCTTCTCGAGGGCGCTCCCATTCTTGACGGCTAGCTCGACGCATCGTCGCGCCTGGGCTTTGGTTTTTGCCACGCCTGCAGCACGCAGCATCTCGACCGCCAGCTCGTAGGTCAGGTGCCGCAGATCGTCGGGTCCTTCACCGTGGAGAATTTCGAGCGCCTCGCTGGTTTCGAGCGCGTTCCCGATCGTGTAACCAATCGGGCTATTCATATCGGTCAGAAGCGCGGAGACCCGTTTGCCAGCGAGGCTTCCAACGCGCACCAGAGATCGCGCCAGCGCCCTCGCATCCGGCACGGTCTTCATGAATGCGCCGCGACCTACTTTCACATCTAGAATCAGCGCGTCGATTCCTTCCGCGAGCTTCTTCGACAGAATACTCGAGGTGATCAAGGGAATCGATTCGACCGTTCCGGTGACGTCCCTCAGTGCGTAGAGGCGCTTGTCGGCCGGTGCCAGGTCGCCAGTTTGGCCGATCAGCGCGCAGCCGATCTTTCGGAGCTGCGCACGAAACTCCCGCACCGAAAGATCCACTCGGAATCCGGGAATCGCTTCGAGCTTGTCGAGTGTGCCTCCGGTATGTCCGAGGCCACGACCGCTCATCATCGGTACCGTCACCCCGCAGGCCGCAACGATGGGGGCGAGGCAGATGCTGACTTTATCTCCGACGCCGCCGGTCGAGTGCTTGTCCACCTTTGGAGCATCGAGCGCGTCGAGGCTCAGGACTGTGCCGCTGTCCCGCATGGCGAGGGTCATGGCGACCGTCTCGTCGAAGTCCATGCCCCGAAAATAGATCGCCATCGCCAGGGCGCTCATCTGGTAGTCAGCGACCGAGCCGTTCATGAAGCCGGCGATCAGAGCATGGATGTCCTTATCGCTGAGCCTGTTTCCGTCACGTTTGCGAGCGATCAGCTCCGGGACGGCCAGAAGGTGTCGCTTCGTTCGAGCCATCACCTGCGTCGTGTGCGCCGCGGCCGTTTCCTGGGTTCGGCGCTCTGCGTCTTCGAATCGTCGCGCGTTTTCTTCGGTTGCTTGCCCCGTTTCTTTGAAGGGCCGGTCCGCTTCCTCGGCGCCGCCTTCCGTTCTTGGCGCGCATCGCCACGCTTCTTGGGCGCTCGGCCGCGCTCTTTGCCGCCGCTGCGTTGCATCCTGCGGACCTGTGTCGGCGCCTCCGCGGGCTGGTGCCCCAGCAGGGAGCCAATGACATCCCGAGCCTGGACATTGGCGTCCTCTATCCGCACGGTGACCGGATCGTTCATCGTGAAGATCTTCGCCGTCCTCGCTCCGATCAAGCGAATGCCCAAGTCGTCCGGTTCGTATCGATCTTCGAGTTGCTCGAATGGGAGCAAGACGCTCACGAACGGCTCTGCGAGCTGGATGTAGATGCCAAAGGGTGCGAAGCCCGAGATCCGCCCCTCAAACTCGTCTCCGATGTGCTTCTGCATGTAGATGGTCCGGTAGACGTCCATGACATCGCGCTCGACGATCATCGCGCGGCGCTCGGACTCACTTGCCTGTGCCGCAAAGCGCTGAAGACGCGGCCTTAGTGACGCCGAATCGAGGCTTTCGTTCCGAATCATGCTTCGAAGGACGCGATGGACCAGCAAGTCTGGATACCGCCGGATCGGAGACGTGAAGTGCAGGTAGTCCTTCGCAGCGAGTGCGAAGTGACCGGTGGTCGGGTCGGTGTCGTAAATCGCTTGCTGCATAGCTCGCAGGAGCAGGTATCGAAGCAGCGAGGCTTCGTCCGTGCCTTCGATTCGACGGAGGAACTGGCTGAGCTGCTTTGGAGTCGACGCGGCCTCTTCTTCGAGCTCGTAGCCGAAGGACTTCGCGACCTGGCAGAACATGGAGATCCGCTCGGGGTCGGGCTTGCCATGGACTCGGAAAACGCCGGGCGCAGCGTGCCGCTTGATGTGTGCCGCAACGGTTTCGTTGGTCACCAGCATCATGTCCTCGACGATTCGGTACGCTTGTCGAATCCCTGGGTCTTTGCGGGACTGGACGATTTCTTTGGGCTCTCCGTGCTCGTCGAGGACGATCTTCCCCTCCGGAAGGTCGAAATCGAGCGAGCCCCGCTTCTGTCGGCGAGCTCGGAGCCGCTGCGAAAGGTCGAGGAGGATTTTGAGGGTCTCCACCCGCTTTTCGGCGGAGGGCTGATGCGGGCCCTTGTCGGTGAGCCGGAGCGCGCGCGCCACACCGTCGTAGTAGAGCTTCCCGTGCGAGCGCATCACGGCTTCGAAAATGCGATGGGCGCTCACATGCCCCTTCTCGTCGATGTGCATTTCGACCGCCATGCAGAGGCGGTCGCGGTTCGGCACGAGCGACGCGAGGTTGGTCGAGAGCTCGGGCGGCAGCATTGGGATCGCGCGGTCCGGCAGATAGACGCTCGTGCCGCGGCTGATCGCTTCGCGGTCCATCGGGCTGCCTTCGGTGACGTAGTGAGATACGTCTGCGATCGCGACGATGAGACGGAAGCCGTTGCCGGTGCGCTCGACCCAGATCGCGTCGTCGTGGTCGCGCGCGGTTTCCGGGTCGATCGTGACGAGATCGACGCCTCGCAGGTCCTCGCGGTTCTTCACGACGTCGCGGTCCACGCGGGCGGGGAGGGCGGCGGCCTCTAGCTCGACGTCGTCCGGAAAGACCTCCCGGATCCCGTCGCGGATTTTGATCTTCTCCACCTCGGTCCGTGCGACCCCTTGTGCGCCGAGCACCTCGACGATGCCCACCTCGGGCCGGTCCTCGCTCCGCTGTGGAAAGGTGACGATCTCTGCGAGGATCACGTCTCCTTTTCGGACGGACTTCGGAACCTTGCCTACCACGCGCATGGGCGAGCGCAGCCTCTCGTCGTCGGGCTCGAAGCTCATTCCCCGGCCCCGCGGGTGCAGCATTCCGGTCACGTTCTTCAGTCGCCGCTCGACGATGCCGACGATGAGACCTTCTCGACCCTTCGACGAAGGGCGCGCCCGAAGCTGGACCGTGTCCCCATGAAGGGATGGACCCACCGCATCGGGCGGAATGAAGACGTCGGAGCCTCCGTCGTACACGTTGACGAAGCCGTACCCTTGGCGTGTCATTGTCAGCTTGCCCTGGATCACCGGACTCAGCGGTGAGGCGAGCTGCTGCCGCTCCTCGGCCTTGCGGCCGCGCCCTCGTGTCGTCTTCGCCTG
Source organism: Myxococcales bacterium (assembly GCA_029862185.1). Classification (GTDB taxonomy): domain Bacteria; phylum Myxococcota_A; class Polyangia; order Polyangiales; family Houyiibacteriaceae; genus SG8-38. Next base: position 86,336 of record JAOTXX010000005.1, on the reverse strand, counting down.
CTCGCGCCCTCGCTTCTTGTTCTTGTCCGCAGGCTGCGCACGAAAGCGCAAGCCCGGCATCTCGGTCACGAGGTTCTCGTCTTCGAGCAACAAAAGGCGCCGGACGACCTCGTCCTTGGCGCTGCGCGGAACATTGAGCCTTCCGCAGAGCTCTCCCACGTGCATCGCACGGGGAGCGTGTGCCTGCAGAATCTGCAGGATTTCGTTCTTCTCAGGGATTTCTTCGTTCATCATTTCTATCGCAGGGCGTGAACCCCGCCGTCGTCAGATCCGAAATACAGTGTTCCGTCGGATCCGATCTCCACTGTCGAGTCGACGTCCTGGCCGACGTTGTAACGCCAGAGCACAGAACCGCTGGGGTCGATGCAGTAGAGGAAGTTGTCTTGTGAGCCCACGTAGATGCGACCATCCGCATCGATTCGGGCTGAGGCACGTACCCGGCCCCGAGTGGCGACCTTCCAGCGAAGAGCGCCCGAGGGGCTTATGGCATAGACGTTCCCGTCGTACGAGCCGACGATGATCGTGCCGTCTCGCGCGATCGCCGGGGTTGCTCGGACTTCGTCGCCGGTCTTGAATTTCCAGCGCACGGCGCCCGTCTGATCGACTTGAACGATTTCCCCGCGACCCGTGCCCGTGTAGATGTACCCTTCGTCGTCGATCGACGCAGCGCCCTCGATCGCGCCACGGAGCTGTACCGACCAGGCGAGCGTTCCGTCGGGTCGAAGTGCGACCAGCTTTCCTTCCGTCGTGCCAATGATCACCAGGCGTGCGGGGTGAATCGCCGGAGCGCTTCGAACGTGGTCGGCCGTCGGTTTGTGCCAGTGCAGCCGGCCGAGGAGGTCGACCGCATAGGCGCCGTTGGCTACGACGTAGACCCGTCCGTCCGGGCCCATGGTTGCCGATGCGTCCACGACGTCCTGAAGGGGAAGCTTCCAGCGAGGCTGCCCCTGAAGCGAAAGCGACACGAGCTCTCGTTGATGCGTCCCGAAGATGATCGACGAGCCCGCGACGAGTGCGCTCGGGTAGATCTTTTGCCCCGCCGCGTACCGCCACTTCAGCGAGCCGTCGGGATTCAACGCGACGAACTGCCCATCGAGCGAGCCAATGTACACGGTGCCGTCATTGCCGGCGACAGGTGATGCAAAGACGCGGGCTCCGGTTTGGTAGGTCCATGCCGGCGAGGGGCTCGCCGACGGCCCGCGGTTCTCGCTTCGACCGGTGTGCGCCGCGTCGCCCATGAAGCCGTTGGCGCTTCGAGGCGCCGCGCCCGATTCAGCGACGTCCGGCCCCACCATGGGTGTCGCGAGCTCCGAGAGTACCTCTTCGACGAAGCGGCACTTCCCTTCGTGGCAGATTCGCTCTGCCCGGCACTCCGCGTCCGACATGCAGGGCGTAGACGGACGCGAGCGGGCACCGCTACAGGCGGCGACCACCAAGAGCACGACCAGTGCCAACAGGAGTTGCGGGCTGCAGCGCAATGAGCCGGCACTATACCATCGCGGATCCATCGTCACAGTCGCCGCCCGCTACCAGCTCAGAAGCCGGATCTCACTTCCTTTTTGTAAGGCGATCTTCCGGCCGTCCGGGCTGATTGCGACGCTGCGGAGGTCACCGGGAACTCTCTCCCAATCCGCCGGCCGCAGCCAAAGCCCCGCACCGCCGTTGCGCCAGTCGCGCACGACGATGCCCTCCGGGTGCGGAATTACATAGCGCGAACCGTCGGCGGTGATCCGAGCGCCACGAACTGGAGCGGGCAAGGGGCTCGTCGTGCTCAGGTTGATGGGCCGACCCGCCGGCTTCGCGAATTGATTGAGCGGCACGACCCGAAGTAGGTCTCCGGACGCGGCAACCAGCCCCTGCGGCGCCCAGCCCAGGACGGCCCACTCGAAGACCGTCGCGGGTCGATCGATGGGAGTCCTGCATGGCGCCTTGCTCGACCGCCTCTCGATCGGCGCTCGATGGCTCTGCTTGCCTCGGATGGGACCGACCTCCGCTTCGAAGCCGGCGCAGGTCGCGCGCACCGACCGGACTGCGAAGCGACCACTCGGATCTCGAATCGCGGGCACGAGCTCTGCTTTCGAGAGTGGCGTTTTGATTCCCGAGCTGAGCTGGACCTGGCGAGGTGCTCGCCCATCGATCACGAGGGTATCGGCGTCCCGGAAGTAGAGTGAAGCCGGGCCGACCTCGCTGTCGATCGCACGCCAAGTCGCGACCGCATTTGCTTTCGCTTTGCGCCAAGCAACTTGAACGAGGTTGCGCTCTTCGGGGCTCGGCTCGAGCGCCGGATTTTGCCACCAGCGCTGCAGCTCGAGCGCTCGGACGAAGCTTCCTCGCCGAATGGCGGCGGATATCGCGACCGACGCAGCGCGTGCCGTTGCTGGCGACCGCTGACATTGCAAGCCCTGAGCTCCGGAGAGCCCAACCCGGGCTGCACCGCTTTCGCGGCAGAGTGCGACGAACGCATCGAGAACGGCCAGCGCGCCGGTGTTAGCACGCGAGGGATTCGCGCCGAGCGATTCCCAGGCAGCGTCCGCTAGCTCTTGCAGGCTGGCCTCGGGTTGCGAAACGTCTCTCGCGAAGCCACCTGGCCTGTTCAGCCACGCTAAGGAGATAGCTGTCTTGCCGATGCTCAGGTTTGCAACCACGTCTTCGTAGCCGTCCGCGTCGCGGTCTTCCACCGCGAGCTCGATTTCGATGTCCACGCTCGACTGTTCATTCGGCGGTAGGACGGTGATTCGTTCTCGCACGCGCGGCTGGGCCTCGATCGTGACGAGCCACAAGTTGTTTCGTTTTCCCGTCTCGCAGCGGTGCTCGACGCGAGCTGCGACCAAGGAGCTCGAAAGCTGACGGATACTCGCGGTCGGTTCGACGCAATGAGCAGGCACGAGGAACGAATCGATGGCCCGTGAGGAGACGTCGAGGCCGCGAGGGTACGCAGCCTGGAGACGAATCTCTTGTGGGTCCGCCGAAACGACCAAGGCATCGACCGGCTCTCTTCCGTCGAGATTCAATTGCAGCGCGGCCAAGGCATAGCCCACTTTGAGAACCAAGGTTGACTCCGCGACGCGAACCTCCACCTGGTCGGGTCCGTAGCGCTCCCCGACCGGCAGCTCGGGCGCCTCCTCTTCGACTCCGGTCGCGGGCTCGCCTGAATCTTGGCCGGCATCCCTCAGTCCAAAAGGAACCTGCTTGCGGCCAGAGCAACCCCAAATGAGCCCCCCGCCAATCAACACGAGCAGGACGGCAGCCCAGCGCTGCGATCGGCACAGGTTCATGCGAACGGATTAGCACGCGCTTGCGGACGAAGCTTCAAAAGCGTCACGTCGGCCCCGGCACGCAAATCGCGTCGTTTTCGTCGACGGGACATGGGTCGAGATCGGCTCCACAGAGGCCTGTCGCCCCGAGGCAGCGGAAACCCTGCTGGCAGTCCCCGTCGACGAAGCAGGGGTCGAAACAAACCAAGGTATCGTCGATGCCGCCGGCGACGCTCGATGGGTAACAACTGCCGAAGAGCCCAACATAGGCTCGCGGGCAGTCCGCGGAGACGGAGCCTTCCGCCGCGCAGGTCAAGGTACAGATCGAATTGATGTAGTCGAAGCCGGCGAACTCCACGCTGAGCTCCTCGCAAAGCGTCGCGGTTTCGACACAGTCGTCGACCGTCAAGCAAGCGTCATACACGGGCGTGAAGAGCTCGCTCCTGGGGGAGCTGCCGCAGCCGAGCAACGTTGCGAGCATCAGCACCCGGATGAGCGCGGTTCGAGGCATTGCGCTAGTTTAGCCAGCGCGGCTCGTCGGCGCGACCACCCCGCACGACATCCAAGGAGCTCTTCTTTTTTCGACGTTTCGGCCGACGGCGCCGGCCGCTCGGGGGCCGCCTTAGCCACTCGATGAAGGCCATGCCTCCGCCAATGGCGCCGATGTCGGCCGCGAGTGCCACCGCGTCGCCGGAGGTGATGAACATCAGAACGCTCAACGCGAGGACCAGATAGATGATGTGCACGGGCTTCATGTCGACGACGCCGAACAAGCTCATTCGCCCCTGTCCCCGGTACGACCACGCGAAGGCTGCGATCGACCCCAAGAGCATTGCCTGCGCGCCGTACAACGGCGACGGCTTGGGAACCAGTAGCCCGACGATGAGTCCGAAGATGGCCGATGACAGCACCGCGACGGCGCAAAGCTGAATGGTGCGCTTCTCACCGAAGCGCTGCTCGAAAGGGGCAAGCATCCACCAGAGAAAGACCAGCATGATCAGCATGGAGAAGACCGCCTGCGGACCGGTAGGAAAGGCCAGCACATGGGTGCCGAGTTGCCAGAGCGTCGCGACTCCTGGCTGCGCCGTGTCGAGCGCGAGAAACGCGAACACGGGCACGCCGGCCCAGTTCTGCAGCAGGATCTGCAAAATCCACGCGCCGAAAAGCGCGATTAGCAGCTTTTTCACGAACGGGGTGAGTGGCGGAAAGCGGAACACAGGGTTGGTATGGCTATCCTAGGGTTCGTTTGCAAGGGATCAAGGCGCTGGGCATTCCACACCGGCATCCACGGTTCGGAAGTCTACCGTGCCCACATCGAGGATCAGGTCGGTGCCACCATCGATGGTCGTGATCGGGGTCGTTTGGATCGGTGAGCAGTCGACGACGAATTTGAGGCCCGTGGTCGCACGCCAGCGCGACTTGTATTGCTGCGGGGCCGGTTCCGGCGGTTTTCCAAGAATCTTGCCCGTGCCGTCGCAGCGATTGCGCGTCACCAGGATCGTGTCCAGGTACGCCTCCCCGTCGATGACCACCGCGTTGGAGTCGCTCAATGCATCGCATCGCAGGGTAAACTCCGGCGCCGCCCAGAACTGGCGCTCCGGTTCGTCGATGATCGCGAGCTCGACCAATGCGATGTTGCCGCATATCTCCGCGGTCGGGTTCTGTCCGTCGACGAGCCAGCGCCCACGGACGTGCACATCGCAGCCCGACGGATTGAAGCGCACATCCTCGACGCAGCCAGCCGGCAGCGCGCCACCCATCACCGCCAGTAGGAGCACGAGCGTTGAAACCCTCATCTGCCGGTAGCCTATCGCGCCCGAAAATGCAGTCAATTCGAGAGTTGACAGCGCGCTTTCCATGCTTAGTTTGCGTCCATCGTCGGAAGATAGCTGAGGCGCGATGGTGGCGTCGCGGCTTGATTCGACCGTTACCGGGCCTGCGAACGCAGGTTGACGGAGGAGTACATCATGTTGGTTCGTTGGGATCCATTTGAAGAGATGAATCGCCTCCATGACCACTTCCTAGGTGGCAGGGGGCTTGCAAAGCAAGCGTTTCAAGTCGCGGTCGACATCCGCGAAGAGGCTGACGCCTTTTACGTAGACGCTGAGGTTCCAGGCCTGACCTCAGATGAGGTGAAGGTGGACGTCGAGAACAAGGTTCTCACGCTCAGCGGCGAACGCAAAGTCGAGAAGGAAGAGACCGAGGGCAGCTATCGTCGCGTCGAGCGACAGTACGGCAGCTTTACCCGATCGTTCAGCCTTCCCGAAACGGTCGACGCCGACCACATCAGCGCCGACCTCAAGGACGGGGTGCTCGAGCTCCGGCTTCCCAAGAAGGAAGCGCCGACGCCGCGGAAGATTTCAGTCAAGGCGTCGAAGTAACGCTTGCAGAGTCACACGAAGCGGTCTCGTCCTAGGACGGGGCCGCTTTTGATCTCAGCGGCAGCGCGCGGCCGACTAGTGAAAAACTTCATCGACTAGCAGCTGTTGTTCGAGCTTGTGCGAAGCGCCCGAACCCGTCGCAGGGCTCGCGCTTTCCGGCCGGGCGATGCAACGCAGAGGTTGCTCGTTGCCGAGAATCTCCGGGAGTCGCGCACGCATGAAGTACCAGGCACCCATATTCCAAGGTTCCTCTTGGACCCAGACCAAATCGACGTCTTTCGGGTACGGTGCGAGGCGCGCTTGGATCTCGCTTGCACGAAGCGGATAGAGCTGCTCGACGCGTATGACTCCGACGTCATGGGCTTCGGTTTGGTCCCGGCGCTCGAGAAGGTCGTAGTAGATCTTCCCGGTGCAGAGCGCGAGGCGTCGAACCTTGCTTGGCTCGATGGCAGAGTCGTCTGGGATGATTCGTTGGAAAGATCCTTCGGCGAGCTCGTCCAGCGTGCTGACGGCGCGGCGGTGTCGCAGCAGGCTCTTTGGGCTCATGACGACCAAGGGCTTGCGCCAGGGACGAAGGACCTGACGCCTTAGGCAGTGAAAGAGCTGCGCCGGGGTCGTGAGGTTGACCACCTGCATGTTGTCTTCGGCACACAGCAAGAGGAAGCGCTCGAGCCTCGCGCTCGAGTGCTCGGGCCCTTGGCCCTCGAAGCCGTGAGGGAGCAGCATGACAAGACCGCTTAGGCGCTGCCATTTGTCTTCGGACGAGGAGATGAACTGGTCGATGATCACCTGCGCGACGTTGACGAAGTCGCCAAACTGCGCCTCCCAACAGACCAGGGCGTCCGGCGAGTCGAGCGAGTACCCCCATTCGAAGCCCAGGACGCCGACCTCCGAAAGCGGGCTGTCATAGATTTCCAAGTGTGCCTGGTCGGGGCTCAGGTGCCCGAGGCGGGTGTACCTGCGGCCGGATTTCTCATCGAAGATCACCGCGTGCCGGTGGCTGAACGTGCCACGGCGGACATCCTGGCCGGTTAGCCTGCAGCGAATGCCGTCGAGAAGAAGACTTGCGAATGCGAGGTTCTCGGCGGTGCCCCAGTCGACGCCTTCGCCGGTCTCCATGACTTTGATTTGCTTCTCGAGAACGAAGCGCCGGATGCGCGGGTGCGGGGTGAACCAGTCGGGGTAGCTCGTCAGCTTGCCAAGTGCATCGATGAGCCTTGGTTTTGGAAATCGCGTATCGGCGTCCGGGACGTCCAAATCGCTGCCACCACGAAAATCGGTCCAGAGGCCCTGCATCGAAGCTGGGATGAGGTCGTAGTCCCCATTGTTGCTGCGCGTGTCCTCGAGCGCGCGTTCCAACTCTTGCTGGCGCTGGACCTTGATCTCGTCGGCTTGCTGGGTTGTCAGCTTCCCTGTCTTGATGAGGTGGTCGATGTACACCTCGCGGACCGTCTTCTTTCGGTCGATCGCCTGGTACATCTCGGGCTGGGTGAACCGCGGCTCGTCGCCTTCGTTGTGGCCGTACTTCCGGTAACAGAACAGGTCGAGCACCACGTCTCCATGGAAGCGCTGCCGGTATTCGGTAGCCAAAGTCACCGCCTGGGCCACCGCTTCGGGGTCCTCCCCGTTCACGTGGAACACGGGGCAGCGAAGCATTCGAGTGATGTCGGTGCAGTACGCGGTCGAGCGCGAGTCCTCGGGATTGGTGGTGAAGCCGATCTGGTTGTTGACGACCACGTGAACCGTGCCGCCGGTTTCGTACGCAGGGAGCCGGCTGAGGTTCAGCGTCTCGGCGACCACGCCTTGGCCGACGAAAGCGGCGTCGCCATGAATCAAAAGAGGTAGCACCGTGACCCGGTCGTCATCCCCTTTGCGATCTTGCTTGGCGCGGACGCGGCCTTCGACCACTGGGTTCACGAACTCCAGATGGCTTGGATTGAAGGCCAAAGTCATGTGCATGTTGTTGCCGCTCGCCGTCTTGCGATCCAGCGAGTAGCCGAGGTGGTACTTCACATCGCCGGTGCCGACGTACTTCTCCGGATCGTCATCTTCGAACCCTGCGAAGATCTGCCGCACGTTCATTTCCATGATGTTGACCATCACGTTGAGCCGTCCGCGGTGCGCCATGCCGATGACCATTTCCTCCACGCCCAGCTCGGATGCGCGCTCGGTGAGGATGTCCAACATGGGGATCACGCTTTCGCCGCCTTCGAGCGAGAAGCGCTTGGCTCCGGTGTACTTCGTGTGCAGAAATTGCTCGAAGATCTCAGCGTCCGTGAGCTTGGTGAGGATGCGAACCTGCTGCTCGCGACTGAGGTCGATGTGGTTTCCGGTCAGCTCCATGCGGTCGCGGAGCCAGTCGCGGGCGTCTTGGTTCTCGAGGTAGGTAAACTCGCAGCCGATGGTTCTCGAGTAGGTGTCTTTCAAGCGTGCCAGAACCGAGCGCAGCGACTCGTTCGGCGGCCCTGCCAGGTTGCCCGTCGCGAAGATCGTTTCCGGGTCGACATGGGCGAGCCCGTAGCGCTTGAGAACGAACTCGTCCTTGGGCGGCTTCCGATGCAAGCCCAGTGGGTCCAGGTCGGCGTAGAGATGACCGCGCACACGGTACGCGTTGATCAGTGCGGAGAGACGCGCCTGAAGCTCGTTGGCTGCGAGCAATTCGGGTGAAGGCGGGAAGGACGTGCGGAGCTCGGGGAAGACGGGCTCTAGCGGCGTTTCCGCGGTGGGTGGCAAGAGCACGGAGTTCCGAACGCCGCCCACAGCCTCGGTGCCGTCGACTTGCGTGACGGCGCGCGGCGCAGCCGGCGCGGGCGAGCCGTTTCCATCCGAGGGCTGCGGAGCCGGACTCCGAAGCCCGGTGGCGGTGACGGGCGCCATGATCGTCCCGGCGCTCGAGATCTGCGGCCAGTCGGTTGGCGCGAGGCTTTCGAAGTACGCGCGCCAAGCCTCGTCCACCGCAAGCGGGTTATCCACCCACTTGAGAAACTGCTCTTCGACCAGTCCTTGGTTTACACCGAAATCTGCGGTCATTTCCGAGTCGTGGCTCCAGTAACCCTGGTCGCTGCAGAAGCCTAACGCGTTCGCCTACGAGGTGCTAGCGCGCGGCCTGGTCCTGGCGCAGGACTTGGCACATCATGGGCTCCGATGGCTAGAATCTTCATCATTGTTTCCGGCTTGCTCGGCTTTAGCGGCGTGGCCCTCGGCGCGTTTGGCGCGCATGGCTTGCAATCCCGCCTCGGTGCGCTGCCAGACGCCGTCAAGCGCTTGGACTGGTGGAACACCGCCGCCCACTATCACCTGACGCATGCGCTGGCTCTCGCGCTGGCGGCCTGGCTCGTCCATCGCGGTGCGGGCGCCTCGGCGCTGGTCGCGGGCGGGGCGTTCGTCGCCGGAGTCGCGCTCTTCAGCGGTAGCCTCTATTTGATGGCAGTTACCGGCCATACGAAGCTCGGAGTCATCACGCCTTTCGGTGGTCTGTTCTTCTTGGTCGGCTGGGGCGCCATCATGGTCGCGGGCTGGGGGCTTGGGGCCGGGAGCTAGCGCTGCTGCTGTCCCTGCTGTGCCCGGATCTGCTCGCGGAGTTGCTCCATGACTTCCGGCGGAAGCTGAGGCTGCTGCTGGCCTCCCGCCGCTGGCCCCGACGGTGGCTGTGCGGGCGATGCGAGGGGCGGCTTGCTGGGCGCCTGGAACGCCGCGGCATCCGGCTGGAGTCGGTCGGCGAGGTACTGGGAGATCACGTAGACCGTGGGCTCGCCCCTGCGCCTCAGGTAGAGCTCATCGCCTTGCTCCGTGGCAGCACCAAGCTCGAGCACGATTGGCTCGGGGTTCCCGGTCGAGGTCAAGGTCACTGTCGCTCGGGGCTCGTTCAGCCCGGCCCTCGCTTCGGAGACGTCTGACGCCGCGAAATCGGATGCGACGAGCCGTGCTGTGGTCGAAACCGTGCGGCTCACCTGCTTCGGATCGAAGTTGCCGAGGGCTTTGTTTCCTTTACGGGCGGCCCAAGCCTCTCCTTCACGCTCGAAGACGAACGTCCCCTTTGGCCCGTCGAACCGGATCGATTGCACGTCCTCGGGTTCCACGTTGACGACCTTTCGATCGCGCCAAGCCTTGAGCTCACGGTCAAATGCATAGCGAAGCGAGCCGCTCGCTCCGAAGACCTCGCCGCGTTCGTCGATTCGAACCATGGTCATCCCGTTGCCGTACTTGCCGACCATCAACTCGCTGAGGGTCTCGTCTCCGGCCTTTACCGTGACCCGCACAGCGCTCTCTTCGTCGACCTGCAGCCGTGCGTAGTGGTCCGGCTTCGTTGCTACGATTCGGCTGATCTCGAGGTCGGCAAGCCGATTGAGCGCGGAGTCGACGTTGTTCTGATCTGCCGTAGCCTCCACGGGCTCGATCACCCGCCAGGAATCGTCGACTTTCGCCAGGACGACTCGCCCATCTTCGGGCCGCTTGATCTCGAGCGCGGTGATCTCGGCCTTGTCGAGCTCGATCGTCGGAATCTCCCCGGCGCTCGTGGGTTGACGGTTCCTCCTATTCACCGCCAAGGCCGTCAGGCCCAGCAGCACGAAGAACACCAAGGCTCCAATCGCAATCCGGTTCTTTCGCCATTCCACTACGAGCATTCCCCCTGCTTAGAGTTTGAGCGTTCTCTTCTTGTTCAAGCGTTGCCGCCAGCGCAAGAGTCCAAAAAGCGCGACCAGAAAGGGAATTCCGAGCGTGTTCAGCCAGCGATAGCCGAGCTTCTTGGAATCCCAGGACTCGATCGCAGCCCTGCGCTCTGCGAGTGCCGCCTCGACGCCGCCTTCGTCGCCCTGCTCAGCGGCCGCCAGCGCAGTACTTTCGGCGACGAGCACCGAATCTGGAATGTCGAGCGCGGGTTCTTCGGTCGTCTTGGCGCGAATCGCAATCAAGTCCGAGTCGGCCGCCAGCCAATCGATCGCATTCAGCGCCAAAGCCAGCGCAGCGTTCATCTGCACGTCGCCTTGCTGCGGACGTGGCGGCATGAACGCGTCTTCGAGAAACGAGCCAGTGCCCACGACTAGGACGCGGACGTCCCTTTCGGCAACCGGCGGGGCCGGGATGGCGTCGGCACCGTCTTCGTCGATCGGGGCCGCAAACGCCGAAGGCAACTTGCCCTCGATAGCGACCATGAGGTCGAACGGGCCGGCGTCGGTGCTCATCTGCCAGTCCCTTGGATTGCGTGGCGCGAGTGAAATCGTCTCTCCGGACATCGTCCAAGAGTCTTGCGATGAGCTTGCGAGCACGGTGAGTGTGGTGTTCGCGGGCGGCTCGTCGAGCTCGAGAGGTGCAACGAATGGGAGCATGGGCGAGGCTAGTCGGAACATCACCGGGTGCTCCCGTTGCGCTTCTTGGAGCTGGAGGACGGGGATGGGCGGGTACGGCACGAGCACTTGTAGGCCCAACGGTCCAGCCATCGGCGCGCGGCTGCACTGCGCATCGGCCACAAGCTTCGAGCTAAGGCGAACGCCCCAAGCGCCGAGCAGGCCGTCCATGCGCACGCTCAGGGCTCGAGCCGAAGGACCAGCCTGACCACCGAGGTCGACCGCGATCGCGCCTCCGAATACGCCAAGCGAGCCGCCACGCATCACGAATTGATCGATGCGCCTCAGCTCCTGGTCGCTGAACGGTTCCTGGGGCCCGATGACCAAGAGCGCAGCAAGCCCAGGGTCGATCTCTTGTGTGACGTCGACCTCGCGGACTTCGTAGAGCGAGAGCACGGACCTGAGGCTGGTAAGCCCTTGCTCGAGGCTGGGGCCGCCGTGGCCGCCGACGACTCCGATCGGCTTGCGCTCGCCAACCAGCTCCTTGATCGCAGAACTGATGATGTATTCGAGCCCGGTGGTGTCCTGAATGACCGGAATCGTGCGAGTCTGATCTAGATAGCGGAGCACCATGCCGCGGTAGCCTTCGACGACGGCAACCTGGTCCTCCTCGATTTTCTGATGGGCGACCCTTTGTACGCCATCTGCGCGGGCGGCCTCCTGCTCGGCCTCGTCGTTTGGATTGACGAAGCGAACGATGATCTGCCCGTTCGACGCGGCCGAGTACTCCGCGAGCAAGTCACGCACCTGGCGTTCGGTGGCGTTGAATGGAGGTGGGAGGTTCTCGGTGAAGTAGGCCGTGACCTCGAGGCGGTCGTCTAGGTTCGAGGCGAGCCGCTCGGACCCCTCGGCCAAGGAGAAGAGCTGGTTTTGCGTGAGGTCGATCCGGGGCGACCGGAAGTACGCGGCAAGCACGTTGAGCAAGATCAGGATGCCGCCCACGATCAGAAGAAAGATCAGGGATTCGCTAGCGGCGCGTTTTTGAACATTCGATGACATCGCTCAGCTCCACCGCCGCGCTTCGAGTGCCCGAAACGCGACGGCCAGCGCGAATACGACCACGGAAACGAAGAAAAGAACGTCACGCAGGTCGATCACACCTCGCGCCATGCTTTGGAAATGATAGTCGAACGAAAGCCACTGCAAGGCCGATGCAGCGTTCGTCGGGAGCAGCGCCAAGAACTTGTCGAGCACCCAGAAGAAGACGCTCAAGGTCAGCGCGACGAAGAGCGCGATGAGTTGATTGCTCGTCCAACTGGAGGCCATCAAACCGATGGCAAGCACCGCCGAGCCCTGCAGAACCAAGCCGAGGTAGCCGCTCCAGACCGGGCCCCAGTCGAGGTCGCCGAGCGTAGAGACGCTGAGCGGGTAGCTGATGGTCAGCGCGAGGAGGACCGCATAGAGCCCCAAAACCCCCAAGAACTTCCCTAGGATCACCTGCGCCTCCGTCACCGGCATGGTGATGAGCAGCTCGATCGTGCCGGTTCGCTTCTCTTCGGCGAGAAGGCCCATCGTGAGCGCTGGAAGTGAGAAGACGAGGATCAAGCCGAGCCAGCGAAACATCTCTCGAGCGCTCGCGCGACCGAATAGGAAGAACGTCTTCCAGAAGAAGAACCCAAGCGTCAGCAAGATGATGCAAATGACGATGTAGGCGACGGGGCCGTTGAAGTAGCTTCGGAACTGGCGTCCGGCGATGGTGAGAACCGATCTCATGATGAGGCTCCTCCGTTGCCCGTGGTGAGCTGTCGAAAGATGTCTTCGAGGTTTTCGCCGCGCTGCTCGAGGCCGAGGAGCACGAGCTTGGCGGACACAGCCGCCTGAAAGATATCGGCGCGCAGGTCTTGGTTGCCCTTGGGTACGACTTCGACCAGAAGCTCTCCAGGCGCTCCGCCCGCTTGCTCTTTCACGCTCTGCGCATCGCCGATGACGGAGAACACCTCGCGGATTTCACTGGCGCTGTGGCCGTTTTGCTTCAACGTCGCGATGAATCGCGGTTTCCCGGCGCGCGCGGCGAGCTCGTCGGGAGTGTCGTCGGCCACGAGTTGCCCCTGCGAGATGATCAGGACGCGCCCGCAGGTCACCCGAACCTCTGCGAGATTGTGGGTGGACAAAATGATGGTGCGTTCACGACCAATCTCGCGAATCAGCTCACGGATCTCGGAGGCCTGGTTCGGGTCGAGGCCGCTCATCGGCTCGTCGAGGATCAGCACGGGAGGCTCGTGAATCAGTGCCTGTGCAAGACCCACACGTTGACGAAAGCCCTTCGAAAGCTCGCCGATGCTTTTGCCAATGACCTCGCCGAGGCTGGTTTCTTCGACGACCCGGCGGAGCCTCGCGTCGAGACCTGCACCGCGAAGCCCGCGCATCTTGCCGACGAACTGCAGGTACTCGAGCACCAACATTTCGGTGTAGAGCGGGGTGTTCTCGGGCAGATAACCGATGAGCTCGCGGACCGCGATGGGGTCCTCAAAGATGTCGGCGCCGCCGACCTGAGCCGTCCCTCCGGAAGGCGCGATGAAGCAGGTCAGGATCTTCATCGTCGTGGTCTTCCCGGCCCCATTGGGTCCTAGGAAACCGACGACCTCCCCGCGATTCACTTGAAAACTGGCGTTCTTTAACGCGGCGACCGTACCGTACTGCTTGGTCAAGTCCCGCGCATCGATCATCACATCGCTCATACACTCCCTCGCGCGTGATCCGTTGCTTTTCCCTGGGCTGGCGGAGGTTACCCCCGGCTCTAAGCCTGTCAAGACACCTCCGAAACCCCAAACCCGGGTCCCCGGGGCCTTATTCCAATGGTTGAGCTTGAAGACTCGCGTGGCACGATCGCACTCATGAGCCCACTGCAGGCAGTTTCGCCGGCCAAAGCGCCGCCGATGGCGCGCATCCGGGGTGTCGCTCGCCGCGTCTCCGATCTTTGGCCGCTCACCTGGCTGGGACTGGCCCTCGCCCTCGTCGCGTCGGTGGCCCTCATCAGCTTCGGCTTCAAGAAGCTCGATCTAGTCCTCCTCGTGCTTGGCTATGGCGGAGCCGGCCTTCTGCTGATCTCCACTTTGCTCGTCGTGTCGAGCGCGCTCGCGCTTTTTTTCTGGCTCAGGCGCGCATCGTTTTCATGGCGCACGTCGACCTTCGAGACGGGGATGCCCTTGCTGACGGGATTTTCGCTGCCTTCGATGTGGTGGTTGCCCTTGGTGCAGTTGCGCTGGTCGTGGGAGGCTCCGGACGCGCTGCCCGTCGAGCCAGAGCCAGGTGCCGGGCGTCTCAGAGAGCGGGTGACCCTTCGCCAGCGCGGCATCTTCGAATCCGTCACGCGTCGCTTGGTGATTCAAGATGCCTTCGGCCTGGCGCGGATCGTGTTGACGCATCGTCAACTCGGGCCGATTCAGGTGCTTCCCCACCTCGGCGGCATTCGGCGTCTGCCGGTCCTGACCTCGCTCACAGGCGGCGAGGAGTTTCCGCACCCGATGGGGCTCGAGGACGGCGACCGGGTCGAGCTCCGAAGATATGTCCCAGGCGATTCAGCGCGCTTCATCCATTGGAAAGTGTTTGGGCGCACCAGGAAGTTGATGGTGCGTGTTCCGGAGCGGGCCTTGAGCCGCGCTCGAAGGACGGTCGCCTATCTCGTCGCCAGCGTGCACGACGAAGCCGCCGCGGCAGCGGCGCGGGCGGCCATCGAGGAAGAGGCGCTCGGCACGGAATGGCAGTTTGGAGCCGATGGCTCGCCGGACGCGACCTCCGATCGCTCCGAGGCCCTCCACAAGGTGATGACCTCCTCACGACATGCGGTCGCTAGCGGCAGCGGGATGAAGCGTTTCTTGGCAGAGGTCGACCCGCGCGGGCCCGCCGCGCTCGTGGTGTTCGCGCCTCCGACCATGGGCGCCTGGCTCGATGAGATGCGCTCCCTGACCATGCGGCGCTACGGCCGCGTTCGCGTGGTCATCGCGGTCGACGCCGTTCACGACCCGGATCGTCAGCCGGGTTGGCGTCGCGTCTTGCTGAGACCGTCTAGGGCCTCGGGCATCGACCGTGCTGATCTCGAGAGAGTCGGGCGCGCGCTCGGTCAGCTTCGTTGCGAGGTCGTCATCATCGACCGCGTCAGCGGGCGCTTGCTCGGAGACGGGACCCATATCAGCTCGCCGTGGAGAAACGCCGCATGACGGCAGAGGCCCATCCGGAAACACTCGGAGTTGCTGCCGCGCTCGCCGAGCTCGGACGGGCAATGATTCACGGCCTCGCCTGGGCGGTCTTGGTCGCCACGATGGCTCCGCCGAGCTCGGTGCTCGTTGCGTTTGCAGGAGGCTTCGGCGGCTGTCTGGTGGGGTCTCAGCTCGGGCAGTCACGCATCCGTACATCCGCGATCTTCGCAGGGGCGGTGATTCTAATCGCCTTGGCGGCCTGGTTTCGTGCTTCCCTGACGAACAGCTCGTTCCTGGCGGCTTCCCTCGGTCCGGCTGGCGCCCTTCGCTTGGCCGGCATGCTCGCGGCGCTGCTGGTCGCTGCGATCGGAAGCGCCGCGATGCGAGCAGGTTCCGCGCGTCGCTCGATATTCTCGGTTTTCGAGCTACTGCTCGTCGCCGTTGCGTTCGGGCAGCTCTTCATCGCGCACCGACACGGCGCGATCAATCGACCGTTCTACTTGGCCGACTGGATCATCGCGCTTGGCTGGGACCCGACCTGGCTCTTCCTCTTCATGGGTGGGACGGCAACGGCATTCGGCCTCGTGCTCTTGCTGCGCGAGCAGCGGTTCGGGCGCGCCGTTCTCAACCTCGGTGTGATCGGGCTCCTGCTCGCGTTGATCGTCGTCGCCACGCCCCTGGTCGGAATGCCACCTCCGCCCGACGGGGGAGGCGGGCTCGGTCTTCGTCCCGACGAGTCAGAAGCCAAGGAAGGAAAAGGTCAGCAGCAAGAGCGAGGCGGGGCTTCCGCGAGCGAGCTGGAGTTTCGCGACAAGTACAACCCCGGAGGGGCCCGCGTTCCCGTTGCAGTCGTCCTCTTCCACGACGACTACTCCCCGCCTAGCGGCGTCTATTACTTCCGACAGGGCGCGTTCAGTCAGTACAACGGGCGAAAGCTCGTGGTCTCCGGGCGCCAGGACATCGATACCGATCTGATCCCATACTTCCCGGCACGACTCACGGAGATCCAAAACGCACCCGAGGTCAACGAAAATCGCGGGCCGCTGGAGACGACGATCGCGCTCATGGCCGACCACACCCAGCCGTTTGCGCTCGAGTCACCGATCGAGGTCGAGCCGATGCAGAACCCCTCACCGAATCGATTCCGTCGCGTCTACCGCGCGCTGTCCGGTGTGCTCACCGCCGACTACACTTCCATGCTCGACGCAAGTCCGGGGTCTTCGGACTGGTCCAAAGAACAGTGGGCGCACTACACCGAGACACCGCCCGATACGAGATACGCCGAGCTTGCAGCAGAGCTCACCTCCGAGCTGCCTGTGAGGCTGGCAAAGAATCCAGTCGCAAAGGCCTTCGCGGTAACTGGCTGGCTCGGTCGCGAAGGCATCTACAGCCTCAAGAACGAGCACAGCGGCGCCGAGGATCCCACCGCGAGCTTTTTGTTCGGCGATAAAACGGGCTATTGTGTGCACTTCGCCCATGCCGCGACCTACCTGATGCGAAGCCTCGGCGTGCCAGCCCGAGTGGCAACCGGCTATGCGGTGAGTGAATCGGCGCGCCAGGGTGGCTCCTCCTTGCTCTTGTCTGGCTCAGCGTCCCACGCCTGGCCGGAGGTTTTCATCGATGGCTTCGGCTGGGTGGTCTTGGATGTGTACCCGGAGCGCGCGCTCGATCCTCCCGAGCAACCGATGGATGCCGATTTGCAGCGGCTCCTCGGCGAGCTTGCCCGCGGTGCGTCCCCGATTCCGCTGTCCGCGACCGACTTGCCCAAGCTCAAAGAGCTCGCACGGCGCATCTCTTTGACGTTCGGGACCTGGGTCTTGGCGCTGTTCGCCGTCGTGCTGCTCCTGCTCTACTTGGGGAAGCTCTGGCGCCGAATGGCTCCCAGCATGGTGCCGGCTGCTTCGCTGCCCAGGGTCATTTACCGAGCCGAGCTCGACCGCATCGGAGAGCTGGAGGTTCGAAGAGGTCCCGGCGAGTCGCGAGAGGCCTTCGCGCGACGCGTGCGCGACCGATTCCCTGCGTTCGAGCCGTTGACGAACGCGCACCTTGCGGCCGCGTTCGGTGTGCACCAGCCCGACCCCGGCAGACTGCGCGATCAGGCAGCAGAGGTGCGCCGCGACATTCGCAAAGGATTCTCGCTTTGGAAGCGGTTTTTGGGGCTCCTCACGCCCTGGTCTTGGTTACGGTCAAAATGATGCCATCCTTCCCAACTAGAGCCCGGAGCTGAAATGCAGCAAGCCATTCAATCACCTATCGATGACAGCCTCAGTGGCGCACGCGAGGTTTCGGAGCGCCTGGGCGCTCGCCTGAGAGCAGCCGTTCGAGGTCGGGACGAGGTGGTCGAGCTGGTGCTCATTGCGCTGCTTTCCGACGGGCACGTGCTTCTCGAAGACTATCCGGGCTCCGGGAAAACGACGCTCGCCCGCGCGCTCGGCAATGCGCTCGAAGAAGGAGACGGCGCTTCCGGCATCGCCGCATTCCGCCGCATCCAGTTCACACCGGACCTGCTGCCAAGCGACATCACGGGCACGAACATCTTCGACGTGGAAACGAGCCGCTTCGCATTTCGTCGTGGCCCCGTGTTCGCGCACATCGTACTGGCCGACGAGATCAACCGTACCTCCCCAAAGGTGCAGGCGGCCATGCTCGAAGCGATGGCCGAGAAACAAGTCACGGTCGACAATCAGTCGTATCTGCTCGACGACCTGTTTTTCGTCATCGCAACGCAGAACCCGCTCGACTTGGCCGGCACCTACCCGCTTCCAACGCCGCAGCTCGACCGTTTCCTCTTCAAAATCGAGATGAAGCACATCGACCGCGCCTCCGAGCTCGAAGTGCTTGACCAATATCCACGAGCGAGTCTTGAAGTTGCGCGCGATCACCCTGGCGTGACCCGCGGGGAAATTCTCGCCGCGCGGCGGCAGACCCGCAGTGCAGTTCACGTCGCGCCCGTCGTGAAGGAAGCCTTGGTCGACCTGGCGCGCCTGCTTCGAAGCGATTCCCGTGTCCTTCAGGGAGCGTCGACCCGAGCGCTGGTCTTGATGCTGCCTGCACTTCAGGCTCGTGCCGTCATCCACGGGAGGGATTTCGTCTCCCCCGAAGACATCGCGGCGCTGGCGCCATACGTGTTCAAACACCGGCTCGAGTGTGCGCCTGGCGTAGAAGATGTGGACGCGCTCATCGAAGAGGCCACGGGCGTCGAAGTCGAAAAGCTCGCGCGGGCAAGCCTGCGTCGCGGTTGACGATGCCCACCACCGAGTCAGATCGCGTCGTGCAAGTGAGGCTGGCAGCGCTGCTGGCGGCGATTTGCTTCGCCGTCGGCTCGCCTTCTTGGGCGGCCGCGGACGATATGGTGGCACCGCTGCTGCTCGAGGGGGAAGAGGCCGACGTCGAAGAGCTCGCTCTGTGGGAGCTGATCGAACGCGAGCGCTATGTGAGATCTCGGGAGGAAGCCGAGAAGTATTTGCTAGAGCACCCCAGCTCTTACGTTGCGCACCTCGTTCTGGGTATGGCGCAGCACTACGGTGAGGCGAATTTCCCGAAGGCTCTTTTTCACGAAGCTCGCGCCCTCGAGCTTTTCGAGGCGGCTGAAGGCGTACAGCCCACCCCGAGTCAGCCCTGGCGATGGCACGCGAGGATCTTGGTCGCGCTGACCCGGGCGCACGGCGACCTCGAGCACTACGACGAGCAGCTTTCATTCATGTACCGGTACAACGAGCTCTACACGCCGCAGCTCAAGGCCGAGCTCGCCTGGCCCTTGATGAAGAAGCGGGACTTCGAAAATGCGAGGCTCGCCGCCAAAGATGGATTGGCCACCGGAGATCCGTATCAAATCGAGCGCGCGAAGAACGCCCTGTGTGCGATCGAGTACGAGGCTGGCGACGACGAGAAGGCCTACGAGGTTTGCGCCGACGCGGTGGAATACGGGCGCACGCATTTCGGCAGTGCGACGGCGGTCGACCTCGGGAACTTCGCCGAGGCGGCCAGGTCGGTCTTCCGTTTCGACGAAGCCGAGCGCCTCTTGATGGATGCATCGAAGGGCGGACTTTCCTGGTATGGGAACCCCTGGCTCGAGCTAGCCGATCTCTACATGAGAGCGGGGCGTTTCGCCGAAGCCTTGTCTGCGCTTCGGGAGGTCCCGCGCCATCGTGCAGCTCGACCGGCGCACGTGCGCGACTCGGATCGCAACGAAGCGCGTCGATCGCTGGCGGCGTTTCTGCTCCTGATGGGACGGCCCGATGAAGCGCTGCGCATCACCGACAAGGCAGCCGTGCTTCCGGACCGACGTGCGCACAACAGCCGTGATCCCGAGCAAGATCGGAGCATCGTCGCGCTGCTCGATCGGCAAGCGCGCCTGATGTTGGCGGAGATGACCCTGGAGCGGACTGCGGCCAAGCCCTTTCCCTTGCGCTGCTGGGCGCATGGCAAGGCGCTTTGGCTGCGGTTCCAGGCCTGGATGAGCGCTCGGCAAGTCGCTCGCTTCCTCGACGACGACGCGCGACTGGTCGGGACCTTTGCTCTCGGGACCGCTCGGAGCGCAGTCATGCCAGCGTGGCTCTTAGGCGAGTTGATCGGCGCTCTAGGTCCCGGAGTGGTTAGGGCGGCTGTCACCGAGATGCGGCGTGAAGACCGGAGGCAGGGCGCGGCCCCCTATTATGACGCGGTGCTCGCCGAGGTGTCGTTGGCGCAGCGTGAGTACGACGAGGCGATCGAGCACGCGAAGCGGGCGCTTCGCCAGTTGCCGCCCGGAGACGCGCTCCTCCGGGAACGCGTTCGTGCGGTCCTGGGGAAGGCGCTGTCCGATCCTCGCGAAACGACTTCGCTCTACGAAGAAGTCCTCGGAACCGACCCAGGCTTGTTCCGTCGCTTGGGCTGGGCGCTTCCCGCGGAGCTCGAGTCGGGCGAAGCCGAAATTGACCGGACTCTCGCGAGGGCGGTGATGCGATCTCCGCGTTTCGAGCGATCGAGCAACGGGCTTCGCATCCAAATCGACGGGGCACGAATTTGCTTGTTCGGCCGCACTGGGGCGGCCTGGGGTTGCAGCGAAGCGGGGCTTCAAGAGGAAGAAACCGCGGAAAGCTACGCGCAGCGGGTCGTCGACTCGTTTCACGCGGCGATCTTCTCGCCTCGCGTCGACCTGAGCCGCATCGACATCAACTCGCTCGATGGCTCGAATCGGGTCACCCGTAATCCGCTCGACATGATGCTCTCCCCGTAAAGTCGACCCCGTAGAGTCGACGCTTTGCATCGACCACGGGGCTTCGCCGCTGGTCTTGTGGGCGAGGGTGTGTCTTACTGCCGGCCGTGAGCAACACTTGGGTTCGCCTCGCGCTTCTGGCGGCGTTTCTGATCGGCGTTTACTTGATTGGGCGTGCCACTGGTTTCACCGACCAGCTGACCGTTGACGGCATTCGCGCATCGATGCGGGCCGCAGGGGTCGGAGGCTTTGCCGTTTTCGTGGCGGTCTTCTGCGTGGGCCAGCTGCTCTACATTCCCGGTTTCGTGTTCGTGATGGTGTCGGGGCTCGCTTACGGTCCGCTGTGGGGCTCTCTAGCCTCCGTGATTGCAGCCACGATCTCCGTCGCCGCTTCGTTCTTCATCGTGCGCAGCATTGGTGGTCAGCCCCTCAAGAACATCAAGATCGAGCGCCCGTTCCTCCAAAAGCCTCTCGACCGCCTGGAGCAGCAGCCCATTCGCTCGATGATCGTCATCCGCCTCTTCCTCTGGGCGATTCCCCCGGTGAACTACACCCTGGCCATGTCCGGAGTGACCTTCCGCGATTACATGATCGCTGCCGTCATCGGGATGACACCGCCTTTCGTCGCGCTTTCGGTGGCCGCCGGCTTGGGGTTCAACCTCTTGTAGCGCCTATTTCCGCCGAGTGAGGGGGATGCTGGTGTCAGGAAGAGTTTGTTCGGCCGAGTCCGCCTGGGCCAGGGAGTCGCGGGCGGCGAAGGGCTTCGTCGGTGGCTCGCTGAGCTGCGCGCGCTCGAGTTGGGCAGTGGCCCACCGTACGCTCTGTGCGATCACGTGGGAGTCTGTGACCTCGTGGGTCGCGCGCAGAAGCATCGCGAGGTCCCGCGCCATCTCCCGGCTCGAGGTGTAGCGTTCGATCGGGTTTCGGCGTAGCGCCTTGTTGATGATTTCGAGGAGGCGCTCTGGCAGGTCGTCGCGGAATTCCGCAAGGTCAGGCGTGTCCGACTCACGGATCGTGCCGAGAACTTTGAGCGGATCCTCTCCCTTGAACAGCTTCTCGCCAGCGAGAATCTCCCAGAGCACGACTCCGGCGCTGAACACGTCGGTCTGCGCGCTTGGCTCAGCTTCGTAGGTCAGCTCGGGTGCCAAGTAGGAAATCTTGCCCTTTACGAAACCGGGTTTGGTGATCGAGCTGCGATCCATCGCGCGAGCCAGACCGAAGTCGGTCAGTTTTACGACGCCGCAGTTGCTCAGCATCACGTTTTGCGGCGTGACATCACGATGAAAGACCGGGGCGGGCCTTCCGTCAGCATCCAGGCGCGCATGCGCCGCGTGAAGAGCTTCGAGGACTTCGATGCCGATCGCGGCGGTCAGGCTCCAAGGGGTATGGTGACCGTGCGCCCTGTAGCCTCGACGCCATTCGGAAAGCGTCAGTCCTTCGACCCACTCGAGAACCAGGTAGTACTCGCCGTTGCGATCCCGATCGAAGTCGTGAATCTGAGCGATGTTGGGGTGATCGAGCTCGGAAACCACGCGCGCCTCTTCGACGAACATCTTGAGGAACTCAGGGTTCTGACTGAGCGGCGCCAGCACGCGCTTGATCGCGACAGGCCGCGTGAAGCCGGCGGCCCCGTGCGTCTGCCCGCGATACACCTTGGCCATCCCGCCTTCGCCGGCGAGCTCTAGGACTTCGTATTTTCCGCCAAGCAGTTCCACCATAGGAGGGTGGCTGAACCCTCAGCTTTCTTTAGCAGAAAGCAGGGCTTCGAGTTCACCCTTCTCGTACATCTCACGAATGATGTCACAGCCGCCGACGAACTTACCGCGGACGTAAAGCTGCGGGATCGTTGGCCAGTTGGCGAACTCCTTGATTCCCTGCCGGATGGCCGGGTCTTCGAGAACGTTCACATCTTGGAACTCGGAGCCGGAGCGCCGCAGAACCTCGACCACGGTTGCGGAGAAGCCGCACTGCGGGAAATTCTTATTGCCCTTCATGAAGAGCACGACGTCATTTCCGTCGATGATGCCCTGAATCCGGTCTCGCAAGGTTTCTTCCATCGTTTATCCCTCTGCCTTGGCCCAACTCTCGGGCGAGTAGGTCTTGAGCGCAAGTGCGTGGACCGGCCCGGCCATCAGCTCGCCGAGGGCAGCGTAGACCATTTGGTGCTGTTCGATGGGGGTTTTTCCCACAAAAGCCGACGAGACAACCAGCGCCTCCCAGTGGTCCTTGGTGCCCGTCAGGTCGGTGATCACCAAATGCGAGACCTCTCCCAGACCGTCACGAATTCGCTGTTCCAAGACCTCGGCTTCAAGCATCGCGGCGCCTCCACTCCAGACAACTGGCTACGGCCGGGCAGGGCGCTTGTCAATCGCCAAGGGAGTCACTGAGCGAGTCAATCCACACCGAAGAGTCGCTTCACCGAAGGTCGCGCAAGGACGATGATCGTGAAGATGCCTAGGACCGTACCGAAGGGAAACATGAGGCATTCACCCCAGCCCGTCAGATAGCAAAACGTCCACCAGCGGCGTTTGCGGATTTGCACCCCGACGACGGCGAGGTGCACGGCGCTGATGGTGGCGATGAGGAGCCCGCCGACGATCATGGTCATGATCAGCGTGTTGAGGTCCTGAGCCATCGCTTCGGGGCTGCCGCCGAATGCATCGGTGCCGGCTTGTCCCGAGATTTCACCCATCGCCATCGAGAAATCACTTCCGACCTCATCGATGAGCTTCGCGCCGGCGACACCAAACATCAGCGTTGGAATCCCCCCGAGCAGGGCGACTCCGGCCAGGATGAAGTGGCCGATCGAAAGCGCGCTCAGGTGCTCTTTGTCTTCTGCGTTTGGCTCTTCTTCCAAGCGATCCCCTTTACAGATCGTGCTATGCAGGCCGCCCATGGGCAAGGTCGCATTCGTATTCCCAGGTCAGGGCAGCCAGAAGGTTGGCATGGGCCGCGAAGCATTCGACACATCGGACGCGGCACGCGCGGTGTTCGAAGAAGCCGACGAGGCGCTCGGTGAAGATCTGTCGCGGCTTTGTTTCGAGGGGCCCGAGGAAGACCTGAAGCTCACGGCAAATACCCAGCCTGCGGTCTTGACCGCGTCGATTGCCATCCTCCGCGCGCTCGATGCCTCGTTTGACGTCGTGGCCGGACACAGCCTGGGTGAGTACTCCGCGCACGTCGCGGCGGGCACGCTCGAGCTCGCCGACGCGGTGCGGCTCGTGCGCAAACGCGGCCAATACATGCAGGAGGCGGTGCCCTACGGCGAAGGCTCGATGGCAGCGGTGCTCAAAGCCGACCGGGGGCTCGTTGAGCGGATTTGTGCGGAAGTTCCTGGCCTTGTCGAGGCCGTCAACTACAACTCACCCCAACAAATCGTCATCGCCGGCGAAACGTCCGCGGTGAGCGAGGCCGGCACAAAGCTCCAACAAGCAGGCGCGCGGGCCAGCACCCTTCCGGTCAGCGCCCCATTTCATTCCAGCCTGATGGAGCCGGCCGAAGCCCGGCTACGCGAAGACGTCGACCGGATCGAGTTCTCCGATCCGCGAGTGCCGGTGTATGTCAATGTGGACGCCACGCCGATCCGCGATGCCGCTGCCGCAAAGGGCGCGCTGATCCGCCAGGTCAGCCGGCCGGTTCTCTGGGAGGAAAGTGTTCGCAATATGATCGACGATGGGGTCTCACTCTTCGTCGAAGTGGGTCCCGGCAGGGTTCTGAGCGGCCTTCTGGTCCGGATCGACAGGCGCGTAGGCCGGGTCAGCGTCCAGGGCCCGTCGGACTTCGCTGCGGCCAAAGATGCCATTGCGGAAGTCCGCGCCGGCTGATTTCGCTGTAATTCCAAGCCTCTGACCGAAACTGCCCCGCTGCGTTTGACCTGATTTTGAAATCTTGTAGAAACGCGCCGCCCGCCAGCGATTAACCGGGGTCGGGCTCGAATAGAGGTTCAGCCGATATGCAAAATCTGATTTACGCAGCCCCAGCAGCGGGCGTGCTTGCTCTGATCTTCGCCTGGATGAAGGCGAACTGGGTTTCTCGGCAGGATCCTGGCGACGCCACCATGGTCGAAATCGCTGGCCTGATTCAGGAGGGCGCACTGGCGTTCCTTCGGGCGGAGTACCGCGTGCTCATGATTTTCGTGCTCGTCGTCGGCGCGATTCTGGGCGTTGCCTACTTCGGTGATCCAGAGCGCGGCTGGCAGATCGCGGGCGCCTTCGTCGTCGGAGCTGCCTCCTCGGCTGCAGCGGGCTGGATCGGAATGAAGGTCGCGACCAACGCCAACGTGCGAACGACGGCTGCGGCTCGAATCGGCCTATCTCCTGCGCTCGACGTCGCGTTCTCAGGCGGCGCCGTCATGGGCATGACGGTTGTTGGCCTCGCGACGATCGGTCTCAGCGTGCTCTACATCGTCTTCATGAACGTCCTCGGCTGGGAGCTCGCACGTACCGTCAACGTGATCACCGGTTTCTCGATGGGCGCCTCTTCGATTGCGCTCTTCGCGCGCGTCGGTGGCGGAATCTACACCAAGGCTGCGGACGTCGGCGCCGACCTCGTCGGCAAAGTCGAGTCCGGCCTCCCTGAAGATGACCCCCGTAACCCTGCCGTCATCGCCGACAACGTCGGGGACAACGTCGGTGACGTCGCCGGTATGGGCGCCGATCTTTTCGAGTCTTTCGTGGGCGCGATCATTGGCGCGATGGTCTTGGCGCTCGGCTTCAACGTCGTTTCGAGCGGAAGCACCGTGGGCCCGGTCATCATGCCTCTGGTCATCGCCGCCGCGGGGATCGTTTGTTCGATGGTGGGCACGTTCTTCGTGCGCACCAAAGAGGGCGGCAACCCGCAGCACGCACTCGACATGGGCGCCTTTGGCGCTGCCGGTGTCATGGCTATCGCGACGTTCGGTATCGCGTTTTACATGTGGCCCGAAGGCGGAGCGACCAATCCGAGCGGCCAAGTCGTGACCTGGATCAATGTGGGAATGGCGACCGTCGCCGGGCTTGGCGCTGGCGTGGCGGTCGGTCTGATCACCTCCTACTACACGTCGATGCACAAGCCTCCGGTCGACAGCATCGCCGAGCAGAGCAAGACCGGTACCGCGACGAACATCATCGCGGGCCTCGGTGTCGGCATGCAGTCGACCGCCTTGCCAATCCTCGTCATCGCGGGAGGCGTGGTCATCGCGGCCGAGGTCGCCGGCCTCTACGGCGTGGCCATCGCAGCGCTGGGTATGCTCTCCACCACGGGCATTCAGCTCGCAGTCGACGCCTACGGCCCCATCGCCGACAACGCCGGCGGCATTGCCCAGATGAGCCATCAAGATCCCCAAGTTCGTGAGCGCACCGACAAACTCGACGCCGTGGGCAACACCACCGCGGCCATCGGAAAGGGCTTCGCCATTGGCTCGGCGGCCATGACGGCTCTTGCGCTGTTCGGGGCGTTCGCTCAGACGGCGGGCATCACGGGCATCGACATCTCGAAGCCGCTCGTCATGGCTGGCCTGTTCCTTGGCGGCATGCTCCCCTTCCTCTTCTCGTCGATGGCGATGAAGGCCGTCGGTGTCGCGGCGATGGACATGATCGAAGAGGTTCGTCGCCAATTCCATGAGATTCCAGGGCTGCTCGAGGGCAATGCCAAGCCAGACACGGCCCGCTGCGTGAAGATCTCCACCGAGGCGTCGCTCAAGCGCATGATCGCGCCCGGCGCGCTTGCCATTCTCACCCCTGTTGCCGTTGGTTTCGCCATGGGCGCGGAGCCGCTTGGCGGCTTGCTCGCTGGCGTGACCGTCTCGGGCGTGACGATGGCGCTTTTCATGGCGAATGCTGGCGGTGCTTGGGACAACGCCAAAAAGTCCTTTGAAAGCGGCGGCTACAAGATGAAGGACGGTACGGTCCACCCGAAGGGCAGCGAGGCTCACAATGCTTCGGTTGTCGGTGACACCGTCGGTGACCCCTTCAAGGACACCGCCGGTCCGTCGCTCAACATCCTTGTGAAGCTGATGAGCATCGTGGCGCTCGTTCTCGCGCCGCTGCTCGTCTAGCCTCCTCGAAAGCCGACCTTTGCGTCGGCCACGGGGCTTCGCCCCCGGTGCATGCATGAGAATACCTCGTCGGCCTTTGGCCTCGCGGGGTTTCTCTTTGGTGCTTCCCGGGGTTAGGATTGGCCGATGGTCGACCCAAGCCGAACCGCCGCCTGGAAAGCACTCCGTGCGCATCACGAGGAGGTTGGTCACCTCGAGATGCGTCAGCTCTTCGGCGAGGATTCGGAACGAGCATCGCGGCTTTCGCTCATGCTCGGTGACCTTCTTTTCGACTTTTCCAAGAATCGCATCACCGATCAAACGCTCACCCTGCTTGCCGAGCTCTGTGAGCAATGCGGAGTGCGTGATTGGATCGCTCGCATGTTTTCTGGCGAGGCGATCAACGAAACCGAGGGGAGGTCGGTCCTTCATACGGCCCTTCGCAATCGCGGCGAGCGCCCGGTCATGGTCGGGGGTGCAGACGTCATGCCTGACGTCCGACGTGTTCTCTCGCAGATGCGCAAGTTCGCCGTCTCGGTCCGAGAAGGCGCCTGGCTAGGGCACAGCGGGCGCGCAATCACGGATGTCGTGAACATCGGAATCGGCGGCTCCGATCTCGGTCCGGTGATGGTAACCGAAGCGCTGCGCCCCTACTGGAAGCAAGGGCTACGCGCGCACTTCGTGTCGAACGTCGATAGCAGCCACCTGAGCGAGGTGCTGCGCCGGGTGCAGCCCGAAACCACGCTTTTCATCGTGGCCTCCAAGACCTTCACCACCCAAGAGACCCTCACGAACGCCCGCTCTGCACGCCGATGGCTCGTCGACCGACTGGGCACCGAAGACGCCGTGGCCAAACACTTCGTCGCGCTTTCCACCAATCGCGACGCGGTCGTGGACTTTGGAATCGACCCAGAGAATATGTTCGAGTTTTGGGATTGGGTGGGCGGCCGCTACTCACTCTGGTCGGCCATTGGCCTTTCGATCGCCACCGTAGTCGGTATGGACAACTTCGAAGAGCTGCTCACCGGAGCGTATGAAGTCGACGAGCACTTCCGAACGGCTGCGCTCCGCGAAAACATTCCCGTCGTCATGGCGATGCTCGGGGTCTGGTATCACAATTTCTTCGGCGCGCCTTCGCATGCGGTGCTGCCTTACGACCAGTATCTGCATCGCTTTCCAGCGTACCTTCAGCAGGCCGACATGGAGAGCAATGGCAAGAGTGCGTCGCGCGATGGGGCAATCATCGACGGCTACACGACGGGGCCGATCGTCTGGGGTGAACCGGGCACGAATGGTCAGCACGCGTTCTTTCAACTCCTGCACCAGGGAACGCATCTGGTTCCTTGCGACTTCATCGTAGCGGCGCAGAGCCAGAATCCGATTGGCGAGCACCAGGACATCCTAGTGGCGAATTGCATTGCGCAAGCAGAGGCGATGATGCGCGGCAAGACCTCTGCCGAAGCCCGCGGAGAGCTCGAGGCGAGTGGTGCTTCTGCGGAGCGGGTCCGAGAGCTCGTGCCGCACAAGACCTTCGCGGGCAATCGTCCGAGCAATACTTTCTTCTTGGACCGGCTGACACCGAGAGCACTCGGCCGATTGATCGCGCTCTACGAGCACAAGATCTTCGTACAGGGAGTCGTCTGGAACATCTACAGCTTCGATCAGTTCGGCGTCGAGCTCGGCAAGCAGCTCGCCAAGGTCATTCTTCCCGAGCTCAGTGGAGCCGACGGGGAGCATGATGGCTCCACCGACCAGTTGATTTCGTACTATCGAAAGCATAAGAATCCTGACCAATGACGACGCTTGCGGTCGACATAGGTGGGATGAGCCTCAAGCTCCTCGTGCTCGACGAACAGGGCGAGCCGTTATCGGATACATTGGCGCGACCGACGCCCGATCCACCGAGTCCGGAAGTCCTGTTCACTATGATTCACGACATGGCCGACACCCTGCCGCCCCACCAGCGAGTTTCGGTTGGTTTTCCCGGTGTGGTCAAAAACGGAGTGACCTGGAACGCGCCAAACCTCGGAGACGAGCTTTGGAACGGCGTTCCATTGAGCGAGAAGTTGACCTATCGCCTCGAGCGCCCCGTCCGCGCGGTCAACGACGTCGATCTCCAGGGGCTCGGAGTGGTTCAAGGGGATGGCGTGGAGCTGGTGTTGACGCTTGGAACCGGAATGGGAGCCGCGCTTTTCACCGATGGCGTGCTCGTTCCAAACCTCGAGCTCGGGCATCACCCTTTTCGGGACGGACAAACCTACGAAGACCTCGTGCGCGACAGCGAGCTCAAACGCGTCGGTAGGGTCGAATGGACGGCGCGTGTTCTCGATGCGATCGCGCAGATCGAGCCGATCTTCAACTACGACCGGCTCCACCTCGGCGGAGGGAACGCTGCGAACATTGAATCCGAGCTCCCCGAGAATGTCCGAGTTTTCTCTCTGGCAGAGGGGCTTCGTGGTGCGCTGAAACTCTGGGACGAGTCCTAGGCGCCGCCGACGAACGGGTTCAAGCGGCGCTCTTCGCCGATCGTCGTGTTCGGCCCGTGGCCGCAGATCACCAGCGTTTCATCGGGCAGTGCGAAGAGCTTGCGCTTGATCGAGTCGACGAGCTGCGAGGTGTTGCCGCCCCAAAGGTCGCTGCGGCCGACGCTACGTGCGAAGAGGGTGTCGCCCGCGATGACGATTGGTCGATCCGCTTCCAAGGTGAGGCAAATGCTGCCCGGCGAGTGTCCGGGGGTGTGAACGACATCCGCTTCGAGCGCGCCTGCCAAGACCGTGTCGCCGTGAGACAGAAAGCGGTCGACCGTCGCCATCTCTGGCGCGCGGAACGGTGCCCCAAAACCATCGAGCTGCATCTGCACGCCCTCATAGAGGAACAGATCTTCTTGGTGAATCATGATCGGCGCACTGGTCCCGTCCTGAACCTCTTTGGTCGCACCGATGTGATCGAAGTGTGTGTGCGTGTGAACGATCCCCTCGCATTTGAGCCCTAGCTCCTCGAGGCGAGCAAGAATCCGAGGCGCTTCACCCCCGGGATCGACGACGATCCCCGTCCCCCGCTCCTCGTCGCCGAGAATCACGCAGTTGCACCCGAGCGGCTCGACGGAGAAATGCTCGATGATCATGCGGGGTCCATAGCATCTGGGGGGTGATAGCGACAGCGACAGCGACAGCGCGAGTGCGTTGCTGACATGACTGCGGGGTCGTGCTACGTCGCCGCGTATGGACAATGACCCCAAGAGAACCGCCCGGAGGATGATCCCGGGAGCTTGAGGATGCTGGACGTCAATGAATACTTCGACGGCAAGGTGAAGTCGATAGGCTTTCAGACCGAAACCCTCCGCGCCACGGTGGGCGTGATGGCCCCCGGGAACTACGAGTAGGGCCGCGTCCTCGTGCGACTCCTGTTCGTCTCCCACTCGTTTCCGCCACCGGACGCCCCCTTGAGCAACATGGGGGGGATGCAGCGCGTGGCGACCGAGCTACACCGCGAGCTCGAGAAGCGCGACGACGTGGCGATGCGAACCTTGGCGCTGCGCTCGAGTTGGAAGTGGGTGCACGTCAAGGCGGTGCCGTTCTTGGCTTCGCTTGCGATTCGGCTTGGGCGCGAGGCCGACGCGCATCGGGCCGATACGATTCTCTTTACCAGCATGACGAGCGCACTTCCGCTTCTCATCGCCGGTCCCGCACTGAAGAAGAAGGGCATCCGGTTGACTGCGATCGTGCACGGACTGGACGTCACTGATCCGAACCCGGTGTATCAAAGGGCGGTGCGCCGTCTGTGCGGAATGCTCGACGCCGTCATGCCGGTCAGCCGCGCCACCGGCGAACAGCTGGTTGAGCGTGGGTTGCCGCGCGAACGCGTGCATGTGGTTCCTAACGCGGTCGACCTCGATCGCTTCGACGGGGTGGCGGCGTCGCGCATGGAGCCCGCCACGCTGCGCATTGCTGGGGCGCCGCCGCTGCCAGAGGATGCCTTCCTCCTGGTCACGGTCGGACGCCAAGTCCGTCGCAAGGGATTTGCCTGGTTCATCGAGCACGTCATGCCAAAGCTTCCAGACCGCGTCGTCTTCTGGCTCGCCGGTGACGGACCGGAACGGGAGAACATCGAAGCGGCGATTGGACGTTCCGGTCTTCAACGACGTGTTCGCTGCCTGGGCAAGATCTCCGAGGACGAGCTCGTCGAGCTCTACCGAAGAGGCCAGCTGTTCATCATGCCGAACATCGTCGTCCCCGGCGACATGGAGGGCTTTGGCATCGTGATGCTCGAAGCGGGCGCCTGTGGTCTTCCGACGCTCGCCGCCGACCTCGAAGGCATCCGAGACGTGATCGACGAAGGCATCAACGGATGGTTCGCACCGACCGAAGACGCGGATGCATTTGCGAGACGGATTCAAGCTCTAGCCGATGACCCCGAAGGCCTGCGCGCCGCAAGCGAACGCACCGCCGAGTACGTCACCTCGACGTTCCCCTGGGAAAGCACGGCGGAACGCTACCTAGCCGTGCTGCGCGGCCTCTCACACGGACCGATTGACACCGCGCAATACGGGTGCTGATCTTCGCCCCATGAAGCTTCGCAGTGACAGTTTCAATGACGGAGATTTCCTCCCAATCCAGTACGCATTCGGAAAGAGAAGCGCCGAGGGGCAAATCGAGCTTTCCGACAATCGCAACCCTCACTTGGCTTGGTCAGACCTGCCGCCCGGCACCCAATCGATCGCGATCCTCTGTATCGACAGCGACGTGCCGACCAAGCCCGACGATGTGAATCAGGTCGGCCGTGTCGTGCCCGCAGAGCTGCCGCGCACCGACTTCAGTCACTGGGTTCTCATCGATCTCCAACCCGATGCCGCGGTCGCCGAGGGAGCCTTCTGTGACGGGGTTACCGCAACGGGAAAGGGTGGACCCGAGGGTCCTCAGGGCAGCCGTCAGGGCATCAATGACTACACAGGCTGGTTCGCGTCCGATCCCGACATGGCCGGCGACTATTTCGGCTACGACGGCCCCTGTCCGCCGTTCAACGACAGCATCGTCCATCGCTACCGGTTCACCGCGTATGCGCTCGACGTCGACCGTCTTGGTGTAGACGGGAAATTTACGGCCGGGGACGTTCGGGCTGCCATGGAGGGCCACGTCCTCGGCGAAGCGAGTATGGTCGCGAAGTACACGATCAACGCCGATGCCAAAGAGCTGTAACGCCCCACGATGACCCGTCGGGACAAAGCCGACCGCATCGGAGAGATCCTCGACACGCTCTACCCCGAGCCTCCGATTCCGCTCGATCACCGGGATCCGTTCACGCTCCTCGTGTCGGTCTTGTTGAGCGCGCAGACCACGGACAAGAAGGTCAACGAGGTCACGCCCGCTTTGTTTTCCGAGGCTCCGGATCCCGAGTCGATGGCTGCCCTGCCTGTCGATCGAATCCTTGCTCGCATCCGCACGGTTGGGCTCGCGCCCACCAAGGCAAAGAATCTCAAGGCGATGGCCGGCTTGCTGGTCGAGCGCCACGGCGGCCAGGTTCCCGACGACATAGACGCGCTCGAGGCGCTTCCGGGTGTCGGGCACAAGACCGCGTCCGTCGTGGTCTGTCAGGCCTTCGGACGACCCGCGTTTCCGGTCGACACGCACATTCATCGCCTCGCCGCGCGCTGGGGGCTCTCGGACGGAAAGAACGTCGTCAAGACCGAGGCCGATCTGAAGAAGCTCTTCCCAGAGGACACTTGGATTCGCCGTCATCTGCAGATCATCTACTTCGGCCGCGAGCATTGCCCTGCGCGAGGACACGACCTCCGCCAGTGTCCGATCTGCGGCTGGGCGGCGACCAAGAAGCGAATTGCCGAAGAATCCCGGCGCCGCTGACTGCGGGCACTGGTCGTTGGCCCGGCCGCGACCCATATTCCGAGCGATGAGTATTGAATTCAGCCTGTTTCGAATCCCCATCCGCATTCATTTGTGGTTTTGGTTGATGGCGCTCTGGCTTTGGACGCTGAACAGCGAACAGGGCTGGGCGGGGCTTCTGATCTGGGTCGTCGTCGTATTTCAGGGCATCCTCATGCACGAGCTCGGCCACGCCTTCGTCGGTCGGGTGTTTGGCAGGCAGCCACGAATCGAGCTCATCGCCCTCGGTGGCCTGACTTGGTGGGAGCAACAAGAGCCGATGAGCCCCGGGCGAAGCTTGATGGTGAGCGCCGCGGGTCCCGCCGTGGGCATTTTCATCGGGTCGCTCGCCCTGGTCCTGATGGACGCGCTGCGCATTCCCGACCCTTCCCTTGCACGCTATGCGTTTCGCTCGCTGATCTTCGTCAACCTCGGTTGGGGGATCTTGAATCTCTTGCCGGTGCTGCCGCTCGACGGCGGCAACATCGTGGCGTCGCTCATGGAGCTTCTTGCCCCATCGCGCGGGCGATTGCTCGCCTGCTACGTTTCGTTCGCAGTCATTGGCTTGCTCTTCGCGGTGACGATCACCTTGCGACAGTACCCGATGACCATTCTCCTTTTCCTGCTGGCCTTCAGCACCTACCAAGCCTTTCGAATCGAACGGCAGCGCCTCGCGTCACCGTCCGGGCAGAGTGCAGCGCCCCTGAGCTTGGTGCAGCAAGCGTTCGAAGCGCTGGAGCGCGGCGACGGCCAGGGCGTGATTCGCGCAGCATCCGAGCTCATCGCCAAAGCCGATTCGACCCAAGAGCTCGATGAGGCCTTTCACCTCTTGGCCTGGGGTAGGCTCATCAATGGGGAGCCGGGCGAGGCCCATCAAGCCCTGACCTCGATGTCTGGGGAGCGAAGCGCAGATCCCGCTCTCGAGGGCGCCGTCCTCGTGGAACTCGGGAAGCCCGCAGACGCCGTGCCCCTCCTGGAACAGGCCTGCGAGCGAGGAGGAGACTTTGCACAGGAATACTACCGACGCGCATTGAAAGAGAAAAATGCGTAATTTCATAAGTTTGTACGAGTTGTGATCTTCCCTAGCTTGCATCCATGCGAATGAGGGAATATATGATCGTTCATGCCTGCGGCCCTCGCCGAATCCCCTCGCTGGGAGCTCTACCGACTTCTCGGCGAGCCACGGCGGCTCCGTTTGCTCGGCCTCACCTCTGAAGACGAGCTCTCGATCGGCGAGCTCGCGGAGCTCACGCGGGAAGCGCAGCCGAACGTCTCCAAGCACTTGAAGCTGCTCCGGGAGGCGGGGCTGGTTGCCGTACGCCGTCAAGGAACGCGCGCGTTTGCGCGGTTGTCGCCCGACTTGAACGGGGATCCCCTTTTGGCCGACGCGATCCGATCCGGCCGCGCGCTTTGCAGCGAAGATGGCAGCCTCGAGCGCGTCGCCACCGTGATCAAAGCGCGCGACGAAGAGGCGCGTGCGTTCTTCGAGCAACCTGCGGACGATACATCGCCAAGGTCGGTGTCCGAATGGTCCGCGTACCTCACCGCAATTCGCACCCTGCTGCCTCGGCGTTCTCTCGCGGTCGATCTCGGCACCGGCGACGGTGCGCTCGTCGAGCTGCTGGCGCCTTTGTTCGACCGTGTCATCGCAGTCGACCGCTCCGAAAAGCAACTTGCGGCCGCCCAGCGCAGGCTGTCGAGCCATGGCTACGATCACGTCGAGCTCATTCAGGCGGAGTACGATGATCCAGCCGTCTCGGATCGGGTTTGCGAGCTCGGCGGGGCCGACGCGGTGTTCGCCGTGCGTCTGCTCCACCACGCACCGAAACCCCAGCAGGTGGTCTCGCTTTTGGCCTCGCTCGTTCGCCCCGGCGGCCAGGCGGTGGTCATCGACTACTGCTCCCACGATGACGAGCTCATGCGCGAGCGCCAGGCCGACCTTTGGCTCGGATTCGACCGCCGTGAGCTTTCTGGTTTCGCGAAATCAGCCGGGTTGATTCATCCCGACGTATTTGAAATTCCCGCGGCGCGCTACGGGCCTGGGCCTGACGCCCATTTGAAGTGGCAGGTGCTCGCAGCGCGACGTGGACCGAAATAGGAGACAAGACAATCATGAGCCCAAATCCAGATTTGAAGCACAAAGTTGCCGACCTTTCATTGGCCGACTGGGGACGAAAGGAAATCGCAATCGCCGAGCACGAGATGCCAGGCCTGATGGCGCTTCGACGAGAGTACGGCGCTCAAAAGCCGCTCGCTGGAGCCCGGATTGCAGGTTGCCTTCACATGACGATTCAGACGGCCGTTCTGATCGAGACGCTTCGCGATCTCGGCGCGGAGGTCACTTGGACGAGCTGCAACATCTACTCGACTCAAGACCATGCGGCTGCCGCCATCGCTGCGACCGGCGTTCCCGTCTTCGCTTGGAAGGGGGAGACCGAGGAGGAGTACGACTGGTGCATCCACCAGCAGATACGCGCATTCGACGGCGGCAAGGCGCCGAACATTCTGCTCGACGACGGGGGTGATCTGACGGCGATTGTCCACGAGCGGTATCCGGAACTATTCGAAGGCCCCGATCGCATCCTCGGCCTCTCCGAAGAGACCACGACCGGCGTGCATCGGCTCTATGACATGGAACGCGACGGCACGCTCAAGTGCCCTGCGATCAACGTAAACGACTCGGTGACCAAGTCGAAGTTCGACAACCTCTATGGCTGCCGCGAGTCGCTCGTCGACGGCATCAAGCGAGCGACCGATGTGATGATCGCCGGCAAGGTGGTGGTCGTCGCCGGCTACGGCGACGTGGGCAAGGGTTGCGTCCAAGCGATGGCCCGCGCGGGCGCTCGCGTCCTGGTGACCGAAATCGATCCTATTTGCGCGCTCCAGGCGACGATGGAGGGCCTGCAGGTCGTCACGATGGAAGAGGCCGCTCCGATCGCCGACATCTTCGTCACGGCGACCGGCTGTTGCGACGTCGTCACCGGCGAGCACATGAAGCAGATGAAGAACGAGGCCATCCTCTGCAACATCGGTCACTTCGATTCCGAGATTCAGATCGCATGGCTCACCGACCCGTCCAACGGGGTCACCGAAGACGAGATCAAGCCGCAGGTCGACCACTTCATCTTCCCCGACGGTAAGCGCATCATCGTGCTTGCCCGCGGTCGCCTGGTGAACCTCGGCTGCGCCACCGGCCACCCGAGCTTCGTGATGAGCAACTCGTTCAGCAACCAGGTTCTCGCCCAGATTTCACTCTGGACCGAGCGCGATCGCTACGAAGACGGAAAGGTCTACGTGCTCTCGAAGGAGCTCGACGAAAAGGTCGCTGAGCTCCATCTCGGGCAGCTCGGCGCCAAGCTCACCAAGCTCACGCCGGCCCAGTCCGAGTACCTCGGGATCTCACCACAGGGTCCGTTCAAGCCGAGCTACTACCGCTACTGAGTCACGATGGTCTCGCTCTTGATCGAGACTTGGCGCTACTTCGCGTCGCATGATGGGCGATTGCTCTCCGGGGCAATCGCCTTCTACGCGTCGTTGGCGATTGCTCCGCTCGGTGTCGTCGCCTTGCTGATCGCCTCGCTGGTCATGTCGGAGTCGGCGGCCCGGGAGGAGCTCGTCGGGCAGGTCGGGGCCTTTCTCGGGCCCGACCTGGCCGCCTTCCTCATCGACACGATCGTCAAGCTCGGCGATGAGGCGACGAGCTTCGCAGCTCCCGTAATCGGCGCGATCTTCATGCTCTACATCTCCGCGCGCCTGTTCTCCATGCTCCGGCGCGCGCTCAATCACATGTGGGGCATTCGACCCAAGCTCTTGGTGCACTCCAGTCGTTCCGAGACCTTGCATTTGGTAGAGCGGAGACTGCTCGCCTTTGCAATGGTTTTAGTGTTCGGAAGCTCGCTGATCGCTTTGGTCTTGCTGCACTCCGGCGCCGCAGCGGCCGCCCACCTCTTCGGCGACAGCCGCTACATGCTGACTTTGGCCGAATTTGCCAGCGCTTTTGCGGTCATGGCCCCCTTGATCGCCCTGGTCTACCGCTGGCTTCCGGACGCCGTCATCGCCTGGCGTGACGTCTGGGTGGGCGCCGCGGTGACTTGCCTGTTCGTCCTAGGCGGCTCCTTTTTGATCGGCATCTACCTCGGCTACGCAAGCCCGGCGTCGGTTTACGGAGCGGCTGGATCGCTGATCGTCTTGCTTCTGTGGATCTACTATACGACGCAGATCTTCCTGATGGGCGCGGTGTTCACACGAGCCTGGGCGCGACGGCGTGGAAGAGCGATCGAGCCGCTACCTTTTGCCGAAGTGGTCGAAACCCGCGACTACTCGGCAAACGTCTCGGCCAGCGAAACGTAGTGTGGCGCATGTTTGGGCGCTTCCGCCGAACTGCCGTGCATGTGCTTGTCGAGGAAATCAAAGAGAGCGCCCCATTGCTCGCGCGCAGCGGCGCGCCAGAGCAGGACGTTGAAGGCGTGGATCTCCCCGCGGAAGACGTGCATCTCGCAGTCGGTGTCGCGTTTCGCAAGCGCGTCGTTCAAGCGAATGGTGTCTCCCAAGAGCGGATCCGCCGTGCCGACGGTAGTGAAGAACGGCGGGAGCGGCCGACTCCCTGGAACAGGCGGCCTTTCAAACAGGCGCAGTGGGCTGGCCAGTGGAAACTGAAGCGCTCGCTTCACACGCCGGCCCAGGTACGAATAGGCGGTGCCTCGTATCTCGCCCTTGATCCAGCTTGCCATGCGCCGGCTCTTTTCTGGGTCACGCCAGAAGCGCCGGACGTCATGAACGTCGAGCAAACCGTACAAGGGAGCGACGCAGGCGATCTTCGCATGACGCTCGAAGATGCTCCGGGTGAAGGGTTCCGGGCGTGGGTGGGTTGCGCAATAGGCCAGCGCCGCGGTGAGGTTTGCGCCGGCGGACTCTCCAATGATGGCCAGCCGCGTGGTATCGGCACCGTACTTGGCGCCATTGTCGAGCACCCACTCGAAAGCCGCGATCGCATCCTTTAGGGGCTTCGGATAGGCGTGTACGGGGCCGAGCCGGTAGTTGATGTTGAATACCTGATAGCCCTGGGCCGCCAGGACGTATGCCATGATCCGATGGGTGTCTTTGGACATCATCGAGAAGGCACCACCGTGAATGTAGATGATCGTCGGCAACGAGCCAACGGCGTCCCTGCCCCGGTAGATATCCAGGAGGTGCGAGCGCCTGCGCGTGTTGCGGTACGGAACGTTGTGTTGGACGTGAACCCCGCGCCAACTTTGAACGAGCCAGGGAAGGACGCCGTAACCGACATGCGAAAGGCGATTCGCTGCCTTGTCCACGCCGTTGCGCACCAACGGCATGAGCGAGTCACGGGGACGGGCCATGTCTCAACTATAGGGGACGAACCCGCTCACGAAAAGAAGCCGAGCTTCTTGAGCGCGCTCCCATAGATGAATCGAATCATTCCATCGATTTCCTCCACGGTTTTCGCGGTGTGCGGGTACCAAACTCGCTCTTTCTTGGCTGCCCAGCGATCGATGAAAATCGGCTGCTGATGGGTATATCCGCGAAGCCCTCCGAGTCCGTTGACCTGGCCCACACCGCTGTCCTTCATGCCGCCGAACGGCGCTTCGGGTGCGCCATAGGCCATCGACGCATCGTTGATCACGACCGACCCCGTTTCGAGTCGCTTTGCAATCTCGATGCCCTTGTGAATGTTTCTCGTCCAGACGCTGCCGCTGAGCCCGTATTGTGAATCGTTGGCAAGACGAATCGCCTCTTCTTCATCCGCGACACGCATGACCGAGACGATGGGACCAAAGGTTTCTTCCCGCATCAGCTCCATGGTGTGATCGACCTTGCGCACGAAGGTCGGCTTGTAGAAAAGGCCATTGCGTGTGTCGGATTCGCCACCGACGACGATCTCGGCGCCTTTCGCTTTCGCGTCCTCGATATGGCGCTCGATGATCGGCAATTGGCGATCCCAGAACACCGAACCCACGTCGACGTCATCCCCAGAGCCGTATCGGAGCTCGCTGACGATCTTCTTCACGCGCTCTTCGAACTCTTCGGCTACGCTTTCGACCACGTAGACCCGCTCTACACCCATGCACACATGGCCCGAATTCAACATGGAGTTGAACACCGCGCCTCCGGCAGCGCGTTCGAGGTCGGCGTCCTCGCAGACGATCATCGCGTCTTTTCCCCCGAGCTCTAGCGTGTACGGAATCAGCTGCTCGGCGCAGGCCGCCGCGATCTTCTTGCCGGTTCGAACGCTACCGGTAAACGAGATTTTCTGCACTCCGCCGCGGACGAGGGCCGCTCCCGTTTCGCCATCACCGTGCAAGGTCTGCACGACGCCCTCGGGCACCCCCGCTTCCCGCAGCAGTCGGATCGCCCAGTCGCCCGAGTACGGCGCAACTTCCGAGGGCTTCAAGATGACCGCGTTGCCGGCGAGAATTGCCTGCACCGTGGGGTTCACCGCCAAGGAAAAGGGGCCGTTCCATGGGGTGATGATGCCGACAACACCAAGCGGTCGGTAGTGCATCATGAGCTTCTTGTAAGGACGCAAATAACCGTGGAGCTTTCGCTTCTCGTCCGAGAGCTCCTTGACCGCGCGCCCGCACCAGAAGTTGACGTAGTCGCAGGCCGGAAGGACTTCCATGATCAACGACTCGAGCTTCGTCTTGCCCGTCTCGTCGATGATCGTCTTCACCACCTCTTCGCGCTTCTCCACCAGAACGTCGATCGCCCCTCGAACGATGCGCGCACGTTCCGCTACCGGCATCCGGGCCCACTCCCGCTGCGCGTCTCGCGCGTTGGCGATCGCAGCTTCCACGTCGGCCTGGCCATTGACGAGGATCTCGCCCACGGATTCGCGCGTTGCCGGGCTCCGAATCCCGAGCCTGCGGCGCCCCTCGGGCGTTGGAGAGAGTGGTTCAACGATGGCCATCGGTCTGCTCCTGTTTCTTCGCGGCCCCGGGGGCACGACTGAAACATGTTCTACCGAGCAGGCGTCCAAACGCAAGCAGCTCCTCGAGTTGGCATAACTGTAATATTACACTTATATTTCAAAATATGCGCGCCTCGATTTCTGTGGCCCTGCTTTGCATTGCCGTGGCTGGCTGTGGAGATGCTTCAACGAGCTTTCCCCCTCGTCTCGGCACGGGGGGAAGCGGCGGGACGCCCAGCCCCGATGGCGGCATTCTCTTCGGCTGCAACTGCCCGTTTGGACAAGAGTGTTCTCCGGAGGGTCTATGCACTTCGATCTG
Organism: Myxococcales bacterium; assembly: GCA_029862185.1. Lineage (GTDB taxonomy): Bacteria > Myxococcota_A > Polyangia > Polyangiales > Houyiibacteriaceae > SG8-38. Next base: position 46,887 of record JAOTXX010000005.1, on the reverse strand, counting down.
CGGCGACCAAGCCGCCTGTGTATTCGGTGGGACGGCTCAGTGCTGTGGCGCAGGCGCGGTCTGCCAGGACGGGAGCTGCGTCACGGATTGCGGAGACGACGTCGACTGCAACGGGGTCTGCTGCGAAAGCACGGAGATGTGTTTCGACGGAGCGTGCGTCGCGCAATGCGATGACCCCTCGCTGCTCTGCGGAAATGAGGATGAGCTTTGCTGTGCGAACGGCGACGGCTGTATCGGCGGCGCTTGCGTTCCGCTTCTCAACGACTGCACGTTCAGCGAGGATTGCGAGATTGACGAGCTCTGCGAGCCGAGTCTCGGGGTGTGCATTCCGCGGGCGTCCGTAGACGTCTGCGAGTATCGACCTCCAGTGGGGGACTTTGCACCGACGATTGCCTGCAGGTGGACGCCTCCCGTGGCGCCGCCGGGCGCCAGCGCCGAAGCCATCGAGCTCGCCAGCATGGGCGACGTCGTAATGACGCCGTCGGTGGCGAATCTCACCGACGACAATGGAGATGGCGTCACTGACGTGTTCGATACCCCGGACATCGTGTTCGTGAGCTTCAACCGTACTGCGGACGGCTGTTGCACCAGCCGAGGTGTGCTGAGAGTCGTATCCGGCGCCTGCAACGGCGATGGAACGATGAACACGCACGCCACGCTCAAAGGTCTAGGCGCGGACGATTGGATTGGGAATTCCACGGGGATCGCGCTGGGAAACCTGCATCCTGGCGATCTGAGCGCGGAGCGTGCCCCGGAAATCGTCGCCACTTTCAAGAACGGGGGCACCATCGCCTGGCGGCGTACCGCAGACGACGGCTCGCTCTGGGACGTCATGTGGCAGAACGACGCGCTTCCGAACAACCAGCATACCCGCGGCGGCGCTCAACCGTCGATTGCCGACTTGAATGCCGATGGAAGGCCTGAAGTCATCGTCGGTAACGTCGTGCTCGATGGTCTCACGGGGAAGGGACCGAACGACGCCGACTTGCCGGCCGAGGCGCTTGCCTGGGATGGGCGTGATCTCGAATCCGCGACCCCCGGGTCCAATCTCGGAATCGGAAACAACGCGTTCCTCGGTCCCGTGTCGACCGTCGCAGATCTCGATCGGGATGGCCTCCAGGAAGTGATCGCCGGGAACACGGTCTACAACTACGACGGGAGCCAGCGTTGGACCTACGAGTACACGACGATCAACTCTAGCTGCGGGGGGTCACTCGATTGCGACGGCTACAATGCCGTCGGCAATTTCGATGGCGACGACGACGGCGAAGTCGTGATCATTCGGCAGGGCGAGCTCTTCATTCTCGACCACGATGGGTCCCCGGTTTCAGGAATTCCGCTGCCAATTCGCATTCCTGGCGCCCCGGCGGACGTTGCCGAGCCCACGTACTCGCCGGCCGCCTACGTGCCCTCTGCCCCGCTGTATGACGAGGACGGGGACCTTCTTCCGCCGGAGCGGATTCTCTGTGGCGGAGCGCTGCATCTGCCCGCCTTCGACTCAGGAGGGAATCCGATCATGAGCGGGGGTTCGCAGGTCGTGGTCGACACGGCGGGTGCGAACGAAAGCGGGCCGCCGACCGTGGCGGACTTCGACGGCGATGGATTTGCCGAGGTCGGCACAGCGAGCTCGACCGCCTACGTGGTTTTCGATTTCCAGTGTACGGGGGACCCGCTACCCCCCGAGTGCGAGCGCGAGTGGGTCCGCTGGATGGTCGAGAACGACGACTGCTCGAGCCGTGCGACCGGGTCCAGTGTCTTCGACTTCGAAGGAGATGGCTTTGCCGAGGTGGTGTATGCGGACGAAACGACGTTCCGCATCTTCCGAGGGTCAGACGGCACCATCCTGTATGAGGACCCCACCCACAGCAGCAACACGCGAGTGGAAATGCCGATCGTGGTCGACGTCGACAACGACGGGAAGTCCGAGGTCGTCATTCCCGAGCCGAATACCAATCCCGGTCTGGGTGGCATCGAGATTTGGGAGGATGCCGAGAACAACTGGGTCCGAACCCGACGCATTTGGAACCAGCACGGCTACAGCGTCACCAACGTCACCGAGGATGGTCAGATTCCGCGCGTTCCGGAGACGAACTGGACACGCTCTAGGCTCAATAACTTCCGGCAGAACGTTCAACCCGGAGGGCTCTTCGATGCTCCCGACTTCGTCGTACGCGGGATTTCGAGGCTCGATTGTGACGCGAGCCGTTTCGTCTTGGCGATCGTCGTAGGGAACGATGGCTCGTTGAGCGTTCCGCCCGGCATTCTCACTCACGTGGTCGTGACCAGCGACGATGGGCGGCTCTTCGACCTCGGCACGGTTGCGACTTCCGGATGGTTGCTCCCGGGGCAGTCCGAGCAGCTCGAGGCCGTGTTCGTGATCCCGGATGGACCCTCGATCGGCGCGATCGTCGTTTCGGCTACCGCGGACGAGGACGGGATGGGCGGCCAGCAGTACAACGAATGCGATGACGAGAACAACGCGGCGGCCTCGAACCCGCTCAGCTGCCCCTCCGTCGAGTAGCCCAAGATCTCCCGTTTTTTCGATTCGGGATCATGGGGATTGTCCAAGCGCGCCATCCGGGCGCATACTCGCTGATCCGGTGCTTCGTACGTCCACGATACCGTCGGCTAACCGGCTATTGATCCGACAGGGAGGGGTTGCTGACCTCGGTGGGATCGTTCAGCTCTGCGAGAATCATGCCGAGTACTGGGACGGCCTGCTGCCCAACGCAATGCGGTTGAACCGCTTTTTCGAGCGCGCCCTCAAATCACAAGACGATGTCTTTCAGTTCTGGATTGCCGAAAACGGGCACGGCGCCATGGTGGGCTGGGAGATGCTGTTGGCGGCGACCGCCGATCCGGCGAATCGGCGTCTGACCGCTCACGCGACCACTTGTCTCGGGCGGCAGAGCTCCGCGCTCGGTCGCATGTTGGCGACCCACGCGATTCGTCATGCGGCGCGTACGCCGCTTCAGTACGTGTTCGCACAGGTGCCGACTCGCGACACGCTGATGATCGGTGTGCTCGAAGCGGTGGGTTATCAAGAAGTGGGTTTGATTCCCGAAGCGCTCAAACCGCCCGCGCGTCCCGAGCAACTCGAGTTCGTGTACGTCGTCGATCGCTAGGCGCATCGTACGCGCTTGCCCTCTGCACCGTTTCGGATAAGGTGCTCGATCTGGGAGGCGCCATGGCGACGAAGCGAACGCCGAAGAAAAGAACCACGAAGAAGGCGGCGAAGAAGCGAGCGAGCAAGGCGCCCGCTAAGAAGCGAGCGAGCAAGGCGCCCCGTAAAGAGCGCGCGGTGCGCGCGACAAAGAGCAAAGGGACGGCGAGCCGAGCGACCGTGCCCGCGAAGCCGAGGGCGAAGAAGAAAGCGGTGAAGGCGTCGGCGCCAGCGCCAGTGTCGGCGGCGGCGTCAGCGCCAGCGCCAGTGTCCGCGAAAGCGCCCTCTTCCCGTCCGCCCTCGTATCTGGAGGGGGTGCCTCAGGATCCCGCTGAGCTGGTTTCGGGCCTCTTTCAGGTGTTTCGGGGGGCCGCCAAAGACCTCAAAACCCTCGTCACGCAAGCGATTGCCATCAGCAATCACAAAAATGATCCCTTCGATCGATGAACGGCATGAAGCGGATTGCCGTCGTTGGGGCGTCCCTGGCGGGCCTGCGGGCCGTCGAATTCATTCGGCGCGCGAAGTTCGAAGGCGAGGTCGTCTTAATCGGTGAGGAGAAGCATCGCCCTTACGATCGACCGCCACTCTCGAAAGAAGTGATCCGCGGCGAGGCGGACCAAGAGCGCCTGGCGCTTCGGCGGAAAAGCTACGACGAGTTGAACGTCGAGCTGAAGCTCGGGCAGCGCGCTCAGTCGCTCGACTCAGGTGCCGGCGAAATCCTGCTCCAAAGCGGCGAGGTGGTTCCGTACGATGGCTTGATCATTGCGACCGGCAGTGAGGTGCGTGTGCTTCCGAATCAGCCGTCGCTCCAGGGCATTCACGTGCTTCGGACGCTCGATGACGCGTTGGCAATTCGCGCTGCGCTGCAGCGCAGAGCTCGGGTCGCCGTGATCGGTGCTGGTTTCATCGGCGCCGAGGTCGCGGCGTCGGCCCGGCAACTAGGCCTCGAAGTCACCATGATCGAAGCCTTGGAGACCCCGTTTGCGCAGAGCTTGGGGCCTCGGCTTGGACGAATTCTGCAAGGAGCACACGAGCGTCGCGGGGTACGCGTGCTCTGCGGACGGCGAGTCGATCGGTTTGGCGGCGGGCACCTAGTCGAAAGCGTGTGGCTCGACGATGGCAGCAGAGTGGATTGCGACCTGGTCGTGGTTGGCATTGGGGTCACTCCTTCGGTGTCCTGGCTCGACGGCTCTGAAGTAGACGTCGAGGACGGCGTGCGGTGTGACGAAACCCTCGCAACCAACGTGCCTGGCGTCGTCGCCGCCGGGGACGTCGCGAGCTGGTACAACCCGCTGTTCGAGGAGCGCATGCGGGTCGAGCATTGGACCAACGCCGTCGAGCAGGCGCGTCACGCCGTCTCGACGCTGCTCGCCGCGCCGGGCGAAGCGAAACCGTTCGAGTCGGTTCCGATGTTCTGGTCCGACCAGTTCGACATCAAAATTCAGGCCGCGGGCAAGCCCAAACCTGGGGATGAGCTCACCATCGCCAGGCGAGGGCCCGGCGACGAGAAGCTCATCGCCCTCTACAGCCGCGCCGGCCGCGTGGTTGGTGCGGTGGCCTTCAACCAGCCCCCCAAGCTCGTCCAGCTTCGCATGCTGATTGGAAAGCGCGGCGGACTTGATGAGGCCCTGAAGATCGTAGATTCTTGAGTCTTGGGCGTTCGCCAGGTCGATGTCGAGGTTCGAAGCGGTCGCGAGCCTCGCCAGCAAGTGCACGTCTGCCACCATCATCGAGCTCGACTGCGAGCACTTGGAAGCCGTGATCGAGCCAACGCGGAGCCGGGTGGTGCATGCCACCCTAGACCTCCTCCAACAGGGCGGGACCTCAAGACAAGTTCAATAGCCAGAGCGGCTCGAGCTCGGCCTGATGACGCTCGACCGCGATTCGCGCCAGGTTCAGCCAGTCGCCGCATTCATCGAGGATCGCGCTGTCGGCGCTTGCAACCACCACAGTCGAAGCTTTCAGCAATTCGTCTACCCGGTCCGCCGTCGTCGCTTGGATGGGCGCCCCTTTCCTGGCTGCCGTCGTCCGTACAATCTCGGCGAGGCGGCCTGAGTTCGAAACCGGGCGGTCGATGTACACCGTCACCTCCGACGGCCGCAGCGAATCGACGACGTCGACGAGGATTTCGACGGCTCGCTCGGTCTCCTGCACCAGGCGATAGCTGCCATGGAAGCTCGCCATGTCTCGCAGGCAAGCGTCGCGGCCGAGCAGCAACACCCCCCTGGCCAAGGCCACCTCGATCGTAGTGATCACGTTGAGGCCGTCGATGAACAGATGACGCGCGTTCATCATTTCCGGGTCGCATTGCCTCGATGCTCGGTCCCGCTGCGCCGAGTCCGAGCAGGCACACCTCTTTGCCGCAGTGCGTTGACGATTCCGCAATCGATATCGATCCCCGACGAGCTTGACCGCCGACGCATCGGCGTACCCTCGCGTCCGGAGCCAGCTCAGGTCCGCGACCGCCGCGGTCAACGCCGGGAGCGCCTGTATGGAGAATAATTGTGCATCGGTGGGATGCGGCCCACGGTGACGCCGGGAATCACCCATGCGCGAGCTTAGCCTTCGGATCGTCGCGCGCAAAAACTGCGTATTTGGAGCTTTGCCCGCAAGCGTTGCCGAACGGCGAGGGATCAACGGGCTCTTGCGGGGGGTTTCTGGAATGGCACGCACCTTGCTGGAGCTTTGACTGGGTTCCATGTTCCAAATGGCTACGAGCGTTCTCACGGTTACCGATTTGACATCCGCGAGCTACAAGCTCGTGAGCTTCGCTGCGCTCATTGCAGGCCCTACCGACGGCGAGGTGGTCTTGGTGTCGACCTATGGGGGTGGTGGGAGTCGGCGCTCTGAGCCTCCCCCTTCGATGCGTGACAATGCGGATGGCTGGCGCGACCGAGTCGAGGCCAGGCTTCGCCAGGAGGGGCAGCTCCTGGAGCGGCAACGGCAATGGTGCGCCGATCGCGGTGTTCGCTGCCGCGCCGAGCTCTACGAAGAGGGGCACTGGCCTGACTACGTAGTGCAGAGTGCCAAGCGTTCCGGCGTGGACTTGATTCTGCTTGGCATTCAGCTGAGCGGCGGCGCGGACCAGCTCAGTCCAATCGACGTCCGGAGGCTAGCCGCGGACGCTCCCTGTCCGGTGAGCATGGTCAGGCTTCCTGCGCTCGCCGCTTTTTGAAGGGGTTTCGGCCTGCCAGCCCTTGACAGGAGGGTCCCAGTTCCTTAGCCAGGCCGAATGGCCGACGCCAGCCTTCTCCCGCTGCTCAGGGACTACGTGGGGTTCGACGCCGCGTGCGCCCGTCGCCTGCAGGCGATGCGCACACGCATGGAGCCCTATCACCAACGCGTCGTCGACCGATTCTACGAGGCCATCCTCAAGGACCCGGGCACCCGCGCCATCCTCACGAGCGAAGACCAGATCCGGCGCCTCCGGGCTTCCTTGCTGCATTGGCTCGAAGGGCTTTTCACTGGACCGTACGACGCTGCGTACTACGAGAAGCGAGCCCAAATCGGCCGCGTTCACGTGATGGTTGGGCTCGAGCAGCGCTACATGCTCAGCGCGATGAATCTGATCCGAATCGGGCTTCATCGCGCGGTATCCGATTCGTCTCCGGACGGCCTCGGGGTCTTCGACGATCACAGCGTCATCGACCAGATTTGCGACATCGAGCTCGCCATCATGCTCGAGACCTACCGAGAGGATTACGTGCTCAAGAAGACTGCCGAAGCGGAGTCGCTGGCGGTGATGGGAAGGCTGACGGCAGGGTTGGCCCACGAGGTACGAAATCCTCTCAACGCTGCCAAGCTTCAGCTCGATGTGCTTCGACGCACGGCCTCCAAGGTCGAGGACGCATCGACGCGCCGGAAGATCGAAAGGCGAACCAACGTCGTGCAGGACGAGCTCCGGCGCTTGTCAGTCTTGCTCGACGATTTCCTGAACCTGGCGCGCGCGCAACGGATGGAGCCGATCCGTTGCAATGCAAGCACGCTGCTCGGCGAGGTACTGGAGCTGCGACGTCCGGAGATCGAATCGCAGGGGATCGAGTTCATCGAAGACGTCGATTCGGTATCCTGCGTCCTTCTTGCGGAACGCGACCGCCTCAAACAGGTCGTCAACAACCTGATCACCAATGCGGTCGAAGCAGTGGCCAGCTGCCGTCAGCCGAGCATTCGGATCGCCAGTCGGATGCTCAGCGATAACCGGTGGGAAGTCGCGGTGATCGACAGCGGTCCCGGCCTGCGGAGCGAGATCGTCGGGCGGGCATTCGAATCCTTCGTCACCACCAAGGAGGCTGGCACGGGGCTTGGCCTTGCGATCGTCAAGCGCATCGTCGACTTGCACGGGGGAGCGGCGAAGCTGACCTCGCTCCCCGAAGGCGGCACCTGCGCGTCGTTTTGGATTCCGACGGGGACTTAGTCGAGCATTGCGGTTTGATAGCCCCATTCCTTGACTCGGTATTGGATCTTTCGCTGGCTGATGCCGAGGATCTCGGCTGCGCGCGCGGTGGAACCGTCTACTGCATCCAGCGTCCGTAGGATCGCGACCCGTTCGAGCTCGGACATCGTGATGCCTGGAATCAGCGCCAAGACCGAACCGTTTTGGAGGTCCCCGTGAGCGGAGGTGGGCAAGTCGTCGCGTTGGATCAGCTCGTTTTCGCACATGACCACGGCTCGTTCGATCGCGTTTTCCAGCTCTCGAACGTTGCCGGGCCAGGGATAGATCATCAGGTGCTGCAACGCTTCTTCGGATAGACCTTGCACCGAGCGGTCGTTCTCCCCAGCGTACTTGCGTAGAAACGCATGGGCCAACAAAGGAATGTCGCTTCGTCGAACCCGGAGCGGCGGCACGTCGAGCTGGACTACCTTGAGCCTGTAGTAGAGGTCCTCGCGGAACCTTCCGTCGTCGACCCGTTGCTTCAAGTTGCGGTTCGTGGCCGCCACGACTCGGACATCGACTTTGAGTGTTTCATTTCCTCCGACCCGCTCGAATTCGCGCTCTTGAAGGAAACGCAGAAGCTTGATTTGGACGCTGGCTGGGATTTCGCTCACCTCGTCGAGAAAGAGCGTCCCGCCATCGGCCTGCTTGAACCGCCCCTCGCGCCGCGTCACCGCGCCGGTGAACGAGCCGCGTTCGTGACCAAAGAGCTCAGACTCGAGCAGTGTTTCGCTCAAGGATGCGCAGTTGAGCTTGATGAAGGGCTTGTCTTTGCGCTTCGAGTTCTGGTGTATGGCCGCGGCCATCAGCTCCTTGCCAGTGCCGGTTTCGCCATGGATCAGCACGGTCGCTCGACTCCGAGCGACTTGCGCGATGTTTTTCATCAGGCGCTGCATCGAGGGGTGCTCGCCCAGGATGTTGCCAAGTTGAAAGCGCTCCTCGAATCGTTCGCGAAGCTGCGCGGCTTCCCGTGACAGACGGGTCCGATCAAGTGCGCGGTCGACGATCGCCATCACGGCATCGAGCTCGAGGGGCTTGGTGAGATAGCTCTCGGCACCGAGCTTGATCGCTTTGACAGCGGTGTCGATGGTTGCGAACGCCGTCATCACGATGAACGTGGTATGGGGCGACATCGGCCGTCCGCGTTCGATCAGCGACAAGCCATCCATCCCCGGCATCTTGAGGTCGGTCAAGACGACATCGGGATCGACCTGCTCCAACTGCAGTAGCGCCGTACGGCCGTCGGCAGCGGTGCTCACGGAATAGCCGGCATCGTCGAGGAGCTCCGCGAGCGCATTTCGCGCGTTCGCTTCGTCGTCGACGATCAACACGCGACCTTTCGAGTTTGCGACGTTTGCGCGTTTGGCGGAGTCGGAGAAGTTGGATGCGGTGTTTACACTAGTCATGATTACTCTGCTTTGCAGTTGATGTGCCAAGGTCTGGCACTTCGATTTCTAGGCGCGGGCGGTAGCGTCTTCGCTTCCCGAGAGTCCTGCCGAGCGGGCGTCGGCGAGCTGCTTGTACTCCGCGAACGAAGCTTCGAGATCCTCGACAAACTCGTGGACGTCGGGAAAAGACTCCCAGTCCGCGTTCAATCCAAAGTGAAGCCCGCCGGCGTAGCTGAACAATGCGATGCCCAGATTCTGGTTCTGCATCAGCGGAACCATCGGATAGATCGCCTTCATGGGGGAGCTGAGCAGGTAAAGGGGGAAGGGCGGCCCAGGCACGTTTGTGATGATCAAGTTGTAAGTGCGTAGCTTCATCGCGACCAAGTAGAGCTCTGACACGATACGTTTGGTCGTGAGGTCTGCGACTTCTTCGATCAGCTCGGCGCCGCCCGTTTGGTTCGACTCCTTCTTCAGCTCGGTCGTCACATGGATGACTTTCCTCAGGCGCTCGAGGGGGTCTGGTTCGGACACCGGCAGATCGGCGAGAAGCAGAGCTACCTGATTGCCAACCGTCGAACCACCGGCTTTGCGAATGTTCACCGGCAGAGCAGTTCGAAACCCTTCCATCGAGTCGACGTCCGAGCCCCGCCGCAAGAGGAAGCGACGTACGGCGCCGGTTACCGTAGCGACGACCACGTCGTTGATCGTTCCACCCAGGCTGTTCTTGACCGCCTTCACGTCGTCGAGCGCGAATCGAACCCAATCGAATCGGCGGTAGGGGCTGATATCCTGCTCGGTAAAAATCGTCCTCGGAGCTGGCTTCATGCCTGATCGGAGCAAGCTCGATAGGCCCTGGAAGTTCTGCCGAACCCGCGGCAAGAAGTGGCTTAGCTTGCGAAGGCCGTCGATGCGGTGGTTGGTTTCACCGACGAGAAGCTGTGTGCGGCTCGGAGCCGGGCGTGGCTTCCATTCCTGTGGATCGCGCTCCGGGGCGTCGGGACTGACTGTCAACAAGGCTTGCAGCAGCTCAACGCCGGCGATGCCGTCCACCATGCAGTGGTGCACTTTGATAATCAGGGCAAAGCAGTCGTTCTCGACGCCCTCGACCACCCAGAATTCCCACAATGGCCTGCTTCGATCGAGATGCTGCGAAAAGAGCCGACCCACCAGCCGTTTGAGCGAACGCTCATCGCCGGGCAGAGGCAAGCGCGTGTGGCGCAGATGGAAGTGCATGTTGAAACGGTCGTCATCGACCCAGACCGGGTGTCCATACCCCGGGATCCACTCCACCCGCTGTCGGTAGCGGGGAATCGAGTCCACCGCCGCCTTGGTGTATCGAGTGAGTCGTTCGATATCGAGGCCTCCGTGCTCGAGCGTGAGAGGCTTCGCATCGAAAATTAGAGCGGCGCCCACGTGCATCGGGGCGGACTTGCTCTCGACGTCCAGGAACGTCGCGTCCAGAGCGCTCAATCGCTCGTAGAATGTTTCCGGCATAGCGTGGAGATGTCTAGCAAGATGTAAGCCCACGTATCTGGTAGCCAATAACCCAACACACGGGCGTCAGACACCCTGTAGCAGCGAATATTATGCGTTTCCGATCTTAGCAAGCGCAAAATATTCACCCGATGGTGTTCAGGTTGCCAATGGCATGGAACATGCTTGGAATACGGGGCATGGCGCAGCTCTTGGTCCGAGATCTCATGACGCAGCCGGTGAAGACCGTTGGTCCGGCGAGCCCCCTTCGGGAGGCCATCCAGCTGATGCAGGCGAGCCATATCCGCCACGTGGCCGTCGTGGAGGAGTCTGGGCACCTGCTGGGGCTCATTTCGCACCGGGATGTCCTGCGCAGTCAGGAAGGGAGTCTCTCTGGGGCCTTGTCGACCGAACAGGCCCACATGAACCGCTGGATCGAAGCCCGATGGGTCATGACGAAAGAGGTGCGCACGGTGTATCCCGATACGCCTGCCCTGGAAGCTGCGTTGATCCTTCGGTCGCATGCATACGGTTGTGTTCCCGTGGTCGAGGATGGGCGGCTCGTGGGCATGTTAACCGACTCGGATTTCGTCGAATATGCGATTCAGACCCTCTCCGATCCCGGCCTGTAAACCGACGACCGCGGAGCCGTCGCATGTGCCGCATCGAAATGGCACGGTGCTTGGTGTAAGATTCGCCCCATGGCCATCAAGACCATCGTTGTGGGGACCGACCTCGGGGAGTCTGGCCATCGCGCGATGCGGCTTGCGATTGCGACTGCCCGGGCGAGCCGCGCAACCCTTTGGCTGGTGCATGCGAGCGAGATGGGGTTGGAGCATGCGTGGCCCGACCTGCCCGTCGGCGCGCGGTCCGCTGCTCAAGCGCTTCGCGAGCGATTGAAGGGGCGCTTCGAGAACTCGCTACAAGAGCTCGAACGCGAGCGCAAGGCATGCGAAGACCTGGGCCTGAGTTGCCAGACGTCTTGCGAAGAAGGCCGTCCCTGGGAGACGATCTTGCGCACCGCAGTTTCGGTCAATGCCGACCTGATAGCCGTGGGGGATCCCGTCGGAGCCATCGGCCTGCCCGAACGCTTGCTTGGCTCGACGGCGGAACGCGTCTTGGCACAAGCCCCTTGCTCGGTGCTGGTTTCGTGTGGGCGTCTTCGCGCAGACTACAGCGGAGCGCGTATCGCCGTGGGCGTCGATTTTTCTTTGCACGGGGTCGAGGCCGTTCGCTGGGCGCGCGATGTGGCCAGCGCGATCGACGGCGAGGTGTCACTGCTCCATGTCGTACCGCACCCGATCACCGAGAGTCGGATGCCGACGGAGTGGCCAAGTGTGCTCGAAGGCCTCTCGTCCACGGCACGCTCGCGCCTCGAGCAGCTCATCGTGACCGAGGGCCTGAAGCCGAGCACGACCGTACAGGTCTTGGATGGGTCGATAGGAAAGACGATCTGCAATGCGGCGGCGAGCATCAACGCAGACCTGGTATTTGTCGGCTGCAGGGGTCAAGGCAGGCTCCGCGGCATGATGCTTGGCAGTGCCTCGCAATACTGCCTTCGCTATGCGCCGGTTCCGGTTCTCGCGGTTCGTCCGCGACTTCAGCGCTAGCCGTTGAATGTCGCTTCGAGCACGCTCCGGATCTCGTGCAGGGATCGCGAGGTGTCCACTCGTAGATGCTCGGACTCCCGGAGCTCCTCGATCGGCTCGAAGCGCTTTTCAAACTCCTCCAACAGGTCGGTTCTCGCGTCGCTCTCATGCGGCCCCCCGCTTTCGCGCGCGGCAAGACGATCCAAAATCAGAGCGCGGGGGGCTCTGCACTCGACCAGCAAGAAGGGGACTCCGTGCTGGCTCGCCAAGCGGCGGGCAGCATCTCGCATCGCCCCGGTGCGAAACGAAGCGTCGATCACGACCGGACGTCCGGACGAGAGTACGATGTCGGCAAGCCTCAAGATCGCCCCGTATACGGCTTGGGTAGCGCTTGGCGAGTAAGATCCGGACCAAGCTCCGCCTGGGAGCGGTTCGGTCGGCTCTCGGTCCATCAGCTGCTTCCGCGTCCGGTCCGAGCTAAGCACTGGAGCGGCGAGCAAGTCACCGATCGTTGCCGAGGTCTGGCTCTTCCCAGCGGCGATCATCCCTCCGACGGCGACGAGCCGCGGTGGCACGAGCGGTGGGCGCTCGAACGCCAACGCTAGAAGGAAGTAGCGGCGGGCCTCCAGCCGCGCCCGCTCCCTTGCCTCAGGGGAGGCCTCGGTATCCGCGGCGAGCAGTGAGGCAACCTTCCCGCGCACGAAAGCGCGGTAGCTCTCGTAGAAGTTGACCACCGAATAGAGCTCATAGTCGTTCGATTCGCGTGCATACCGGGCGAGAAACCGCTCTGCGAGGTCCACCCGCCCGTGCCAGGCAAGGTCCATCGACAAGAACGCGATGTCCGCGCAGACGTCTCCGTAGCGGAAGCGGTCGTTGAACTCGATGCAGTCGATGATCGAAATAGACTTTTCGGACTCGAAGTACACGTGCTCGAGCCTCAAGTCCCCGTGTCCGTCTCGGACACGCCTGGCACCGATTCTCGCTACAAAAGGAGCGTCGTTGCTGAGTGTCTGCACTTGCCACGCCTCGATCCCGTGGGATTGCTCCAGCGTCAGATAGGCCCCGATCGAGTCCCGGGTTTGTTCGAAGTTCTCCGCCACGTTTCTGCGGATCATCTCGATGTCACCGTGCTTGGACGTTTCCGCGTCGCAGCGCACGCTGTCGTGGAATCGCGCGATGTGGGCCGCGAGCGCGTCGATGTGTTTCGGCGTCAACAAACCTGCTCGCAAGAGCTCGTCCGCCCGCCTATCAATGGCGAGACGACGCATCCGAACGGCCCAGTCCACGGCCTTGCCGGCTCCTGCGATCCGGTGAACACCCGAAGCGTCGACCGTGATCGGCACCACGTCGAGGTAGACGTCTGGCGCGAGCCGCCGGTTCAGCTGCAGCTCCGCGTCGCACGCGGCGCGGCGCTTCTCGAGCGTCGTGAAGTCGAGGAAGCCCAAGTCGACGGGTCTTTTCACCTTGAACACCTCCTCGGCACCCAAGAAGATCCAAGAGATATGTGTCTCGATCAGCTCGAAGCCGCTGGCTTCGAGATCCGCTTTCAGCGTTCCCATCACATTCCTGAGCAGCGAGGCTAGAAGTATACCCTTCGGGGAGCTCCCGCCCATGCGCTCGGCTTCGGTCGCGCGCAATTCTATCGCGACGTGCCCAATTCGCGCATCGTTTGCGTCACTCGTTCGAAACGGCAGCCGAAGCAGGGGCCCCCAACTGGGCACGAGGTTTGCTTCCTAATGAGCATCAGTACGGGAGGCAACGATGACGACACGAAAGCTAGAGAGACCGGAATGGCAACGGTACTTCGACGAGGTTTCAAAGCACCTCCCCACGATGCGGGTAGGCATTTCGATCATGGGCGAAAGTATCGGCGTGCAGCCAGAGAGCGAGGACAGTGTCTTGGTCGGGATTAGTTACGACCCGAATGACGAAGCTCTCGAAGTGGATGCGGCGAATATCTCCCACCGGATGCCCAAGCCGAAGCAAATCTTCGTTCGAGAAGAGGCTGGGAGGCTATCGAGCATCGAGGTCATTGCCCAGGACGGGACGAAGCAAATTATCGAGCTCCGGCCGCTCCCCTCGTTGCCTGCTTCCTGACTTGCGGCTACGGAGGTCTGAAGATGGGAAGAACTTGGATCTTGGTGGCACACGAGGCCGGCGCGCGATTGTTCGCGAACGATGGGATCGGCCAGGGCTTGGCTCTGGTCCAATCGATCGACCATCCTGAAGGCCGGGCGCGCGATCGGGACATCGACTCCGATCGTCCCGGACGCTCGTTTCGCAAAAACAGCGGTGACCCGCGCCGCGCTTCGATGGGACAAAGCGAGAGCCCGCACGATAGGGTGGTCTCCGACTTTTCAAGAACGCTCGCCAACAAGCTCCGGCACGGACGTGTGCAAAATCAGTTTGACCGCCTGGTTCTCGTCGCGCCTCCGCGATTCTTGGGATTGCTGCGTTCCGCGCTCGATGGACCGACTTCGCAGCTGGTGATCGGCTCCGTTGACAAAGACCTCGCGACCAGCACCGAGGCCGAGCTGATCCAACATCTCGGTGAAGCGATCGTCATTTGACCGGGCGCTCGTTCGTCGAGAGCACGACAGCGAAAGGTAGATGAGATGGCCAACTTCGAAATGCCCGTGACCGAATACATGACTAGCCCGGTCGAGACGATTCACATCGGCGAAAGCCTCGTTGCCGCCGACGCGATGTTCACGGAGCAAGGCGTCTCTGCTCTCGGTGTCGTCAACGACGCCGGTGAGCTCAAGGGCGTAGTCTCGCGGACCGATCTCCTGCACGCAGCAGTGTTCAGCCATGGCGTGACCTTTCGCGTTCCCGATCGCCCGGTCGAGGAGATCATGCAATCCCCGGTGCTCCAGGTTCCAAACGATGCGCCCGTGGCTGCGGTCGCCAAGCTGATGCTGAAGAAGCACGTTCACCGCATCTTCGTCACCAGCGCCGGTAAGCCCGAGGGCGTCATCTCTACACGCGACCTGATGCGAGCGGTTGGGGATAAGCGCATCAAGACGCCGATTTCCGAGATTGCCTCGGGCTCCGTGGTCAAGGTCAAGGCCGACGATCCGATCGCCATGGCCGTCGATCGCCTTGATCTATCCAACAAGCATGGTCTGGTCGTGGTCGAAGGAGACTTCCCGGTCGGCATCTTCGATCAGGCGTGCGCTCTGCAAGCGCGCCGACTGGCCCCGACTACCGCGGTCGAATACGTGATGAACGTCTGCATCTTGATCCTCCCTGCCGGGATGGGTCTCGGCCGAGCTGCGGAGCAAGCCTTGGCGATGAGCGTTCGCCGCATCTTGATCGAGAACGATCGAGGGGTGACCGGGATTGTTGGCGGGCTCGATTTCGCCAGGGTCATGAAATGACCGCCCCAAGCGCGACTTACTGACCTCAAGCTTTCACAGCCACTTTTGGATGTGCATGCCGAGAGCTGCTGGCCGTAGTGGGCTCCGATCCTTCGGCCTGACTCGGAACCGCAGCTCGTGGCCGCCGCTGGCCCTCACGGTAAAGGCGCCCCGCCAGGTGCTCCGCCCTTCGCCGTCCTCCGATTCGAATGGGACGACGATTCTCGACGAGAGGTCGTGAAGCCGGCTGCCATAGGTCACCACGGCTTCGACCACCAACTCTCTGGCGTCGAGCCCCGGGTGATGGAGGGAAAGCTCGGTAGAGACCGTCGTGCCGACGACCAGCTCGTTGCCGCTCAAGCCGCCGAAGCGGACGCTTTCCATCGCGATCTCGTTCCAGTGGCTTCGGATCGCCTCGGCCAGGTCCGCCAAAGCGAACAGTGGCCGGTAGTTCGAGTCGCGCAGGGCGACCGCATCTCGCATCGCTGGCTCGTAGAAGTTGTCGGCATAGTCGGTGACCATCCGTCGAGCGGAGAACCGCGGAATGATGCTCGACATGCTGGCCTTCATCCGGTCGACCCAGGCCACCGGGACCCCGTCGGCGTTTCGATCGTGGTAGCTAGGCAGGATCTCGCCTTCGAGGAGTGCCATCGTCACGGCGCGGTCGTAGGCGCTCGGGTCGTGAATCGAGGTCGCCGGTAGGTCGATCACCCAGCCGTTGTTCTCTTCGTAGCCCTCGAGCCACCAGCCATCGTCGACGCTGAGGTTCAGGCAGCCGTTCATGGCGGCCTTCATGCCGGAAGTCCCGCTCGCCTCGAGCGGACGCGTAGGCGTGTTCAACCACACATCGCAGCCAGCCACCATTCGACGTGCCGAATCGATCGCGTAGCCCTCCATGAAGATGACCCGACCTACCAGATCCGGGTGCTTCGTAGCTTGGTAGACCCGCTGTAATAGTGCTTGCCCGTGGCCGTCGGCCGGATGGGCCTTGCCAGCGTAGATGATCGTTGCGCCGGGATTGCCATTGAGCAGCTTGGCGAGCCGTTCGGGTTCGTCCAGGAGCAAGTCCGCACGTTTGTAGGGTGCGAACCGTCGAGCGAAACCGATGAACATGCGATCTTCGTCGAGCCTCGAGAGCATATCGCGGAGCAAAGAGAGGTCCTCGCGCCGTCGGGTCCAGGTCTCGGTTAGGTGCTCTTTTAGCCAATCGACGTAGTCCGCGCGGAGCTCGCGATGCGTCGCCCAGAGATCGGCTGGATCGTGGTCGCGCATCCACTCCCAGCTATCAGGGTCGTCGATCTGGTTACGCCAGTCGTGCCCCATTTGCCGTTCCATCAGCCGTTGCCATCGAGGTGCGAGCCAAGTCGAAACGTGCACGCCGTTGGTGATGCTCGTGCAAGGCACGTCGTCGGGGTCATCGAACTCCGGAAAGAACTGAAGGAACATCTCACGCGCGACTTCGCCGTGCTTGGCGCTGACCCCGTTGATTCGCCCCGCGTTTCGTACGGCGAGCGCGGTCGTTCCGAACTCGTTGGCCGCGCTATTCGGCGTATTTCCGATCGCGAGCAGACGGGGCCAATCCATGCGGAGCACGTGCTCGAATCGCGCCAGGTACGGGCGTATCATCTCCTCGGGAAAATGGTCATGTCCGGCCGGCACGGGCGTGTGCGTGGTGAATACGGTCGTATTTCGGATGTACTCGAACGCCTCTTGAGACCGGAGGCCGTGCCTCTTGATCAGGTGAGCTGCGCGCGCGAGGAGCAGGAAGGCGCTGTGGCCTTCGTTCATGTGAAAAACATCCGGTTCGATGTCGAGCTCGGTGAGCAGTT
Organism: Myxococcales bacterium; assembly: GCA_029862185.1. Taxonomy (GTDB): domain Bacteria; phylum Myxococcota_A; class Polyangia; order Polyangiales; family Houyiibacteriaceae; genus SG8-38. The sequence continues at coordinate 29,654 of JAOTXX010000005.1, read as the reverse complement.
GGTAGCCTCCGAGGCCTAGGACCATCTCCTGTCGCAGACGGTGCGCGGTGTCCCCGCCGTACAAGCGGTTGGTGATCGCGCGGTCTTCGGGCTTGTTTTCCGGCAGGTTGGTATCGAGCAGGAAGAGCGGCACCCTGCCGACCTTCAATTGCCAGGCCTGTACTTGTACCGGGCCGGTGGGCAGCGGGACCGTCACTCGCAGCGGCGAGAACCGCCCGACCATGACGGGCTCGAACGGAGGGTTCTCGAAATCGTTGGTGTCCCCGAGGTCCTCCTGTCGACCGTCACGATCGATGATCTGGTGGAAGTATCCGTCGTGGTAGGCGAGGCCGACCGCGCAGAGGGGCAGGTTCAAATCGCTTGCCGCCTTGAGGTGGTCGCCTGAGAGAATTCCGAGCCCTCCCGAGTAGAGCTTCAAGAAGCCGGCGAGTCCAAACTCCATGCAAAAATAAGCGATTCGTACGTCCTGCGTTTCCGTCGACTCGATCATCTCTCGGTGGAGCCGCCCGAGGTCTGCGACGTACTCCGCGTCGTCCGCCGCAGCCATGAGCCGATCGGGCTTCACCTGGTCGAGGAGCGCATGCGGGTTCTCCTCGACCTTGAACCAGAGTGCCGGATCGATTCGTTTGAAGAGCGCGCCGACCTCGGGGTGCCAACGCCACCAGAGATTGGACGCGATCTCCCTCAGGGCTTGCAGCTCGTCGGGAAGCGCGTTCGCCACAACGAAGGTTCGGGTGTACGGAGCCCCCTCTTCTCCTTCCTCCACGGGAGGCTTCACGAAGAGGCCAAATACACCGGAGGAATCGGAAGACGGCGCGGGCATCGAAGGGACGCTCAAGCGCTCCATCGGCAACTCTTTGCGACGCGCAGCGCCCGCTGCGAGGGCGAGACGGTGCGCCTCCTCGTAGTTCACCATGAAGTTAGACCAGTCGGTCAGGGCCGCGGTTCTCAAACAGGCTTCACCAAGCGACGTACGGTCGATCGCCGGGAAATCGATGAACTCGAGCAGTGCGGCCTTCAGCGACTCGGTGACTTCCGTGGTGGTTACACCTTCACGCTTGAGCACCTTGACACCAGTACGGTCCCCATCGCCCTGCGCCGCAACCCAGCGACCGAACCCAGCGCGGTCCGTCGTGACCGCAGGGACACCAAACGCCACCGCTTCGAGCGGCGTATACCCCCATGGCTCGTAGAACGACGGGAAGACGCCGAGATCGGCGCCCGGAAGCAGGTCCCAGTACTTGTGACGGATGAGCGGATCGGTTCCGTCGAGATAGATCGGTACGTGCACCACGTGCACAGGAGCCCCCGGCGCGTTACGCAAGCCCAGCGCGTTCAGCTGGTTCGTGATCGGGTCGTTGGCCTCGTCGACGAGGTCGTGCGTGCATCGCAGTGGGGGTCCGGCGGAAGCACCATGGGAGCGCTCCCAGAGCAGACGTTTGGGCTCGGCGTGGCCCGCGGGCAGCATCGCGTAGACGAGCACTCGCTTCCCGTGGCGCGATTCGAGCTCTTTTTGGAGGCCCGCCGCGGCGTCGAGGTACACGTCCACGCCCTTGTTGATGTACTCATATCGGCCGGCGAGCGCGAAGATGAGAGTGTTCTCGCGATCGTACTGGTCACCCGTCGTGAGCTCGGCGAGCTTGAAGAGCTCCTCGCGCGCGCGCTGCCGCTGCTCCGGCTCCACCGGCCTGGCGCCGAAGCCATTGAGCAAGATCACGTCCGGCTTTCTCCCTAGGAGATGTTCGCACTCCAAAGCGGTGATCTCGCTGACCGTCGTGAACACATCCGCTTCCTGCGCCGCCACCGATTCCATCGAGTGCTTCGACGACACGTTCAGCTCCTTGGCCGCGCCCTCGGGCTCGATGCTTGGTAGCGATGCGTAGAAGTTGGGATCCGCTCGCAGTGCTGCGAGTGATCGGCCGAGTATCGTGGCGTGTGTGGTGAACACGGTTCCGATTTCGGGCGCGGCGGTCTGTAGGTGTAGGATCGCGCTAGCCGACATCCACTCGTGCGCCTGAACGATCGCCGTCTGTCGCGCGGGAAGCAGGTAGCGATCACGGATGTGCTCGATGATCATGCCTGCGCCGTGCCCGAACAGCACCGGATCGTAGTAGTCCCACGCTCCGAACAAGGAATCGAGCTCGTAGCGCTCCCAGTACCGTCCGAGGATCTCGTCCTTGCGCTGATACAAGCGCGACTGGTTGATCAGCAGACAACGCGGCTCTCCTGGAACCAACCAGCGCCCCATTTCCACGCCCACCTCGTGGTCTTGGAGCGAGTCCGCAAGCTTGCGATCCCAAATGTCTGGTCGAAACTCCGGCGCGACGCCTTCACCCCGCGGGACGTCCGGCCCGATCGTGATGTACCCGTCTTCCCCATGGCGTTGTTGCACCTCTGGGACACGGCTGGCCAGCACGGTGTGGATACCGCCAACCATGTTGCAGACCTCCCAAGAGATCTCGAAGAAGACAGCCTTGCTCATAGCCGGATTTGTTTCTCTGCCGGGGCTAGCACCGAGAGGTTCAAGTCTTTCATGACGTTCATGTAGTGGATGAAGGCATCGTAGGGCCCGTCGTAAGGACTGAAGTAGTCATGCACCGCCGCATCGGAGTCAGATTTCGTAGCCATGTAGTAGAAATGGTCTGAAGTCTGCAAGCGCCGCCAGAGGGCCAGCAAGTGAGAATTATTGCGTCTCCGGACGGCGCTGCCCAGTGAATAGATCTCGGCGAGCGCCCGCTGCTGCATCGCGTTGCCTTGCCAGGCGCTGACGTCACGAGCCTCGTCGGCCCAGGAAACCGTTCGGTGGAACGGGAGCTCCCCAAGCGCCGGATAGCGATCGATGACCTGGCTCGGCGTGAGGATGTCCCAGTGCGGATGTGTGAAGAGCAGGTCCGGCAGGCGCCTGAGGAAGTCGAAGATTCCCGTTTCTTTCCACTGATGCTCGCCAAATGTCTCGTAGTCCATGAACAGGTTGATCACATCGCCGGCACCGCTCTGCCCATGGACCCAACCGGCAAACTTCTCCGCAGTGAGCGGATAATCGGCCCAAGCCTTGTTCGAGAAGCGGAAGGCAATGTCGTCGGAAAGCTTGTAGTTCTTTGCCAGCAACTTCATCTCGCGGCCGGGTACGCGGTAGACGAAGTTCGGGCTTCTCCAATCGAGAACGTCATCTGCACCCTCGATGATCATCGCGTCGAAGCCCTGGTCCGCGATCAACTGGCCGATCTCGTCGTTGTAGATGAGCTCGGTGTTTCGGAAGACGCGCGGCACCTGCCCAAATTCCGACTTGATGAGCTTCAGCTCCATCTCGATTTGCTCCCCGTACTCGTCCTTGTCGTACAGGGCCGCGAGACTGTGGTAATAAGTCTCCGCAATGAGCTCGACCGCGCCGGTCTTTGCGAGCCGCACGAAGCTGTCGAGCACCTCGGGCGCGTAAAGCTTCATCTGCTCGATCGCCACACCCGTCACGGCGTACGAAACACGAAAGCGGCCATCGGTCCGCTCGATGAGGCGAAGCATCGACTCGTTGGCCGGCAAATAGCACTTCTTCGCCACCTTGCGGAGAACCTCGGCGTTGAGCTTTTCGTCGAAGTAATTGTGGTCGCGACCCACCTGAAGCGCTCCATAGGGCTTCAGGCGATAAGGTTGGTGGACTTCGAAATAGAAACAGACCGACGGCATGGCTCACCTCATCCGCGCAGGACGGACTCGTAGACTGGAATGAGTGTTTCGGCGGCGGCATCCCAGTGGATGTGCCGGATCTCTTCCCGGGCTCGTTCGACGATGACCCGTCGCAATTCCGGAAGCTCCAGGAGGGCAACGATTTGGCTGGCCATTTTGTCGACGTCCCAGAAGTCGACTTTGAGAGCGTTGCGCAGCACCTCGGATACGCCGGACTGCTTCGACACGATGACCGGTCGGTCGTAACTCATCGCTTCGAGCGGAGCGATGCCGAAGGGCTCTGAAACCGACGGCATGACGTACACGTCGGCGGTCGAAAATGTGCGCTCGAGCTCTGCGCCCCGAACGAAACCAGGAAAACGGAACGATTTGGTGATGCCGAGCTCCTCGACCATGGCTTTCATCCGCGGAAGCATGTCTCCGGAGCCCGCCATGATGAACACCGCATCGGGGACCTGCTCCAGAACGCGGGCGGCGGCTTGGACGAAGTACTCCGGCCCCTTTTGAAACGTCACTCGCCCGAGGAAAAGCACGACAGGCCCCTTGGAGCTGCGCTGCTCGGTGTACGCTTGCACCGTTTCGCGCGCGTACACTCCGTTGTGTACGACCGAGATCTTGTCGAGCGATGTTCCGTGGACTCGGCTGATGAGGTTGCGTGTGTAGTAGCTCACCGCGATGACCCGCGTGGCGGCCTCGAGCCCTTGATGCTCCACCGAGACGATGTCCCGATCGGCTCCATGTCCTGCCCGATCGTATTCGAGGCTGTGCACATGAACGAGCAGTGGGGCTCCAGCACGGTGCGCGATTTCGACACCCGCGGGGAAGGTCATCCAGTCGTGCGCATGCACCAGGTCGTACTTGCGACCCTGAACGCGGCGGGTGGCCGACATGGCATAGCGAGCCACCTCGGAAAACAAGTCCTCGCCATAATGCGCCCCGCTCGACGACTCTTGAGAATACGAGAAGTCCGCGCCCGGAACGTGAGCATGCTCGAGCCTGGTCATCTCGCCCGGAGGACCAGGCAACGGATGCAAGATCTTCGACGCCAGGATCTCGGCAATGGCAGTTTCGTGAAGCGCGCCTGTCGCGATGAGCTCCCGGTACGTCTTTTGGTCCAGGTACGGTTTCAGCATCGCCGGCACCTGGATCATCCGAACTCCTGGCTCGCCTAGCGCCGCTGCTCCGGCACGGGCGGCCTCGGCCTCGGCCGCGGCCGTGAAGATCGGGTCGGTGGCGAGCGCGGGCTCTGCGGTGATCAATCGGCTGAGCGGATCGTGTGGTGCGAGGGGAACCTGGACTGGCGTTGGGGCCGGAGTCCGAGCCCCCGGCATCGAATCCGCGGACGCCGCCCCCAAGATTTGCATGTGCGGCGCATCTTCCTCGCCGAAGAGCCTCGGCACGAGGAAGTCGATCTCGATGCCACGTCTCGCAAGCGCAGTCGTCAGCCCCTCGCAAGCAGTCCCGAGCCCGCCGCTAATATGGGGAGGATACTCCCAGCCCAGCATCAAGATCTTCATGGACTCGCCATCTTAGCGACCCGCAGGACCTCCGCCACACTCCAGGCTTGTGCGGGCGCGCCTCCGGGGCGGTGGGGCGCGTCCCCATCGAAGACCTCGCTGATCTGTCCGATGCACCCTTCGGTCCGAAGGTGCGCGGAAAGTGATGCGAGCACGGGAATCATCTCTTCTGTAGCCGCCTGGGGGCCTTCGATCGCCTCGACCGCATCGGCATAAAGGCCGAGAAGCCATGGCCAGACGGTTCCCTGATGGTAGGCGCGGTCCCGCTCCGACTGCCCGCCGCGGTAGAACGGTTGATAGCCGGGGTCGTCCGGCGAGAGTGTCCGCAGGCCCACCCGGGTGAGCAGCTTTTCACGCACCGCAGCGAGCGCCCGTTTCTTGTGGGCCTTGTCGATCGGGACGCCGGGCAGAGAGAGGGCCCAGAGCTGATTCGGCCGCAGCCGTCCGTCAGGGTGGTTTCCATCGTGTGTATCGGTCAAGAAGCCCTGATCTTGAAGCCAGAATCTTTCCTCGAAATGATCGGACAGTTTCTTCGCGGTTTCGCCCCACTTTTCCCGAAAGGCCGGACGAAGTTTCTTCGCCCAGCGAAGCGCGGTCGTGAGCCCGGAAAGCCAGAGGGCGTTCAGGTCGACCGCGTAGCCCTGACGAGGGGTCACCGGCCAACCGTCCACGAGCGCGTCCATCCAGGTGAGCGCCCAGGGCCCATGATCGACGAGGAGAAAACCCTGCGCGTCGACGTGCACGCGGGGATCTGCGCCGCCGCCGATTCGCTCGATCAGGTCGAGGCAGACCTCTTGGAGGGCGGTGAGGCGCCGGCTCCGCGTTCGCTTGGCGGTGAGGGCCGTCGCTCGGATGAAGAGAAGCGAGGCGTCGATCGACTCTGCGTTCGGCGGCACGTCACCGCTTTGCGGAATATTGGGGACGAGGCCGTTCACCAGGCGATCCGCGAGTGACTCGAGTATCGCAAGGGCCCGATCGACGTCGTTGCGGGCTAGGCAGAGGCCGGGCAGGGCGATCAAAGAATCCCGCCCCCATTCTCCAAACCAGGGATAGCCGGCGATGACTCCGGTGCGATCCCCCGAAAGCTCGACCAGGTACGCGTCGGCCGCGTCGTCGAGCTCTTGAACGAACGAGCGGCGTGAGCCCAGCACCGAGCTGAGCACCTGCGGCTCGTGGCTGGCTGCCGGCGTCGTCCCGAGTCGAAGGCAGAACGCGCGATCATGGTCGACCTCGAGGCGGAATTCGCCCGGTGTGAAGAGGTCCTCCGCATCCTCGTAACCGCGCTCGCGTTCCCATTCGTAGTGAACGCCTTCGTACCAGTGGCCGTCCGGGCGAAAGACGCCTGGGGCGCCATGCAGACTCGTGATGAGGGCCGGTACGTTCTTGTAGGGGTGCATGGCCACGCGAAGCGACTCGCCGTCTTCGACGTCGAGCTCCCCGTTCATGAAGGGATTTGCAACGGTCAGCTCGTGGATCGGCCGGCAACGGATCAGCGGACGAAGCCGCAGGTCGGCCGGCTCGCTGAGCCCTTCGATCGTGTACCGAATCCAGACCGCGTCGGCGTCGTCTTCGAGCCAGAGCTCCCGCGTGAACGTGACGCCGCCAAACTCGTAGGTCCAACGCGGCAACGGCTCGAAGCGGTTCAGGTAGTCGACGCCGTTCGGCTCGACGGTGTTGCCCCAGTTGTAGCTGTGCAGGGCGACTCTTTGATCGCCGATCGTGAGCCACTCCTCGACCTCGGCGACCATGTTAAGCGGCTCGCCGACCCCTGGCTCCCGGACGGTCAGAAGCCCGTGGTACTTCCGGCGAGGGCATCGATCGATCGTTCCCATCGCAAACGAACCGCGTGAATTGACGGTCAGCCACTCAGCGGCCGGAGTGGTCGCGGCGGCTCCGAGGGTGTCTTCTTCGCTTCCCTGCGCCTTGCTGAGGAGGCGCAGCCCCGACGCGCTGTCGGACCGAGATGGGAACCAGGTTGGCAAAATCACAGTAACCCCCTTTAGACCCAATTCCGCGAAGGGTCGAAAGCAGCTCCCAAAGCAGGAGGCGTGCCAAAGGCTGGCACGTGGAGCTGCATCTTTCCGTCATAATTCGTCAACATGAGCCGTGGTGCGGCGCAACATCTGCAGGGCCGCGCCCCAGGAGCGAAATGGCTGCGCCTTCGGCTTACGCGCGGGTCTCGCGCCACGCACGCGCCAGGGCCTCTTGATCGTTGGGATGGGCGATGGAGATGAGCAGCTGCGCGCGTTCGTTCAAGGTCTTGCCGTACAGGTCGACCGCGCCGTTCTCCGTGATGATGAACTGAACGTGCGCCCGCGTGGTCACCACACCGGCCCCCGGCCGAAGGGTAGGCACGATTCGCGGAGCTCCTTTGCGAGTCCGGCTCGTCAGGGCGATGATGGGCTTGCCCCGCTCCGAGGTCATCGCGCCGCGGATGAAATCCATTTGGCCGCCGACCCCGGAGATGACGCGATGGCCGATGGAGTCGGCGCAGACCTGCCCGGTGAGGTCGATTTCGACAGCCGAGTTGATCGCGGTGACCTTGGGGTTCCGGTTGATGACCGACACCCGGTTGACGTAGCCGATATCGTACTGAGCGATGGTCGGATTGTCGTCGATGTAGTCGTAGACGCGGCGCGTCCCGACGACGAAACCGGAGACCGTTCGGCCCGGGTGAATGACTTTTTGGCTGTTGTCGACCGCACCGCATTCGAGCAACGGCAGCAAGCCGTCGGACCACATCTCCGTGTGAACGCCTAGATGGCGATGACCTTTGAGTGAGGCCAAGACCGCGTCGGGGACGGCTCCAATCCCCATCTGAAGGGTGGCGCCATCTTCGACGAGCTCCGCAGCATGATGGCCGATCGCCTGTTCTTCGGCGCTCGGCGCCGTCGCCGGGACCTCGGGGAGGGGCTCGTCGTGTTCGACCAGCCAATCGAGCTGGTCGATGTGCACGAAGCCGTCACCATGCACCCGCGGCATGTTCCGGTTGACCTGAGCGATGACGATTTTGGCAGAATCGACCGCCGCCCTGGCTATGTCCACCGAGACACCAAGACTGCAGTAGCCTCGCTTGTCCGGTGGCGAGACCTGAACGAGAGCCGCGTCGAGCGCTCTGCGGCCAGACCGGAACAACTGCGGGATCTCCGAAAGAAAGCACGGCAGGTAGTCGACCCGATTGCCATCCAGATGGTGGCGCATGTTGTGGCCGACGAACAGGTTTGCCACGCGAAACGAGCGCGCGTGCTCCGGCTTGGCGTAGGCGGCGTCGCCGGAGGTGTGAAGGTGGATCAGCTCGACGTCGTGAAGGCGACGCGCATCTCGAACGAGGGCATCGACCAGGGCCGTCGGGGTGGCCGCGCCTCCGTGGACGAAGACGCGCTGATTGGAGTTGATGTGGTTGACCGCTTCGTCAGCGGTGCAGAGTTTGGACATCTCGCCTTTTCTATTCCGGGTCGTTCCCGGGCTTGGGTTTTGGCTCGGGTTCGGGCGCGGAGCCCGGTGCGGGGCGTCTCCGTTCGAGGTCGACTTCGAGGACCGGAGGGGGGGTCGGCAAGGTGACTGGTCCTGAAGTGCGGTCGACATTGCCTTCGGGCGGGTCCACTTTACTGCTGGGCTGGTACTCTTGCTCTTGTTGCATTTCGGTCCCCTGGGCGCCCCGCACTCGACCCGTCGCGCAGGCGGAGTCCAGCGCCAAGATCAACAGGATGAAGGCGGCGATGATCGAGGTTCGGGCGACCGCGCTCATGGCGCCTCCCGGCGGCGCTCGCTGGGGGTCATTTCCGGTTCCACGTCGATCAAGCGATGGCACTGGCTGCAGGCCGACAGGAGTCGCCCAAAGATCTCGGCTTGGCCTCGCGTAGTGGGCTTGCCCTCCAGGGCTTCCCCCGGCTTTGGCACGTACTCGTCCTCTCGAGCTTGGCCCTCGACAGCGGCGGCGAACGCCAAGTCGTGCACCTCGTAAGCGAGGCGGGTCGCGCCCGGGGGCCTCTCGCTGTCTGGCGATGTGGGCCCGTGAAGCGGCGACTCAGCTAGAATTTTTGCGGCAGCTTGGAACGCTGACGTCGAGTCGCTCAACAGCGCCTCCCACATTCGTTCTACCGCCGAATAATGGCGCCTCATGTGCATCTTCAGGTCTTGTCCTTCCGGCGCCGGTTCGAGCTTCATTGGTGGCCCTCGGTCGAGGGCATGGTGGCATTGACCGCACGCGTTGGAGAGCAGGGCGAAGGCCATGCATGCTTCTTCGAGGTCGGCAGCCTCTTGCACCTCGATCACGAGCTCCCGAGTGATCCGCGCGTATTCCTGGCCCTCTTTGGGAAAGGGCACGTGTTCCATGAAAAACGCAAGCTTGCGCATCGACTGTTGGGCGATCGGGAGGTCCCCTCGGATCAGAGCGTTTCGCGCGACGAGCGAGAGCGCAGCGTGCTCCTGCATCACTTTGTCGAAGCGATCTGGCGTTGCCGGGTCCTGAGCGGCGCGCTTCAGTTCGCAGTCGCAACCGCTTGTGAGCGCAATCGCCAACCCTAGTGCAAAGACCCGCCCCAGCATCACGTCCCTATCATGCGCCGTCCGGGCGCTCATTCAAGCTGCTGAGCCTTCAACCGTCGTCGTGGGTGAGAAGGAGCGGCACCTTGCTGTCATGAAGAAGTCGCCTCGCCACGCTGCCGATGAGGAGCCGCTCGATGCCGCTCTTGCCCGTCGTGCCTGCGCAGATCAGTGTCGCTCCCGCGTCTTCGGCGACTCCTAGAAGGCCCGCGGCCGGGTCTCCGGTGACGACGTGGGTCTCGATGCCTTTCGCGTCGCTCGGAAAAAGCTCCGCCGATTCGGTCCTGAGCATCTCTTCGAGCCCGAGATGGAGGGCTTGGCGGCGCTTCTCAGCGGCCTCTCCAACGACTGCGCCCCGGTCGGTATACTCGCCCCACACGTCCAAGTAGCTGTGAACCATGTGCAGCGGCCCTGGAAAAGAGCCGTGGATCGCTCGGGCCACCTCGGCAGCGCGCTTCGCCGGAGCCGAGAAGTCGTAGGCAACGACGATTGAGCTCGGCATCTTGCCTCCTTCTGGTGGGATGACGATGATCGGTGTGTGGACCGTCTTGATCACGCGCTCGGTTACGCTGCCATACATCAGCTTCGCAACACCACCGCGACCGTGGGTGCCGACAACGACCAGGTCGACGTCGTGTTCTTTCGCATAATCGCGAATCACCTCGTGGACCGTTCCCTCGCGAATCACCGTGAAGTACTCCAAGCCGGCGGCTGCGAGGCCTTTGGCCTGCTCATCGAGAGCGTCTTGGGACTCGTTGAGGATGCGTGTGACCGCCTCCGGACCCGGGCTGTAGGAGAGGTCCATCAGCAGATACGTCGGAATCACCGGCGTATGTAGAAGATGGAGCTTGGCCGAGCACCGCTTGGCAAGCTCGGTGGCGTAGCTCAGGGCGTGCTGCGCATTCTCCGAAAAATCGGTTGGGACCAGGATCTGTTTGATCTGCATTTGGGCTTATCCGTCCTCTCAATCGGGGCTGGTTAGCCGCCGAATGGGTCACTGGGGATCAGGCTATCGCTCAGAAGCTTCTCGGTCACGTACTCGCGCTCTTCTTGTTCGATGTCGATGCGCAGCATCTCGGCGAGCTTGTTCACGCTCGAGACGAGGCCATCTGGCGAGCTGGCCTCCCGGATCGCATCCACGAGCCGGTCCAGCTCTCGACGTTGTTCGGCGTGCTCGGCGTATAGGTGGCGAACCCGCTCAGGGCCAAAGCCATCGGCGTCGTGGATGGCGGGCACCATGTGGGCCTCTTCGAAGTTCATGTGCAGCTCCAGGATGCCGCGAAGCGCATATGCGGCACGCTTGACCTGTGCGGCGTCCACGCTTCCTTCTCCGAGCTTGGCAACCCCGGCCTCGAGCTCCGAGAGCATTTGCTCGATCTCCCGGTGCTGGCTCAGCACCTTTCGACGAACCTCGGAAGGCATCAGGGCTTCGTCGCTCATCTCGTCCTCCTGTAGGGCATCCGTGCGTTGGGTTTTTGTGCAAGTACCGCGCCAATGGTTTAGCAGCATTTCACGCCGGCGGAAACGCAAGTTCTGCGCCACTCCCGAAACATTCGCAGAACCTGCGTCGTTTTCGCTATGCTCGCAGAGCAAAAGCCGTGTCTATCGTCTGGCACGAAGCTTGATAGTGAAGGGTACAAGCATGGACCAGCCACAGACCATTCTCGTCGGTACCGATTTCTCGGACATCTCGGACGAGGCGCTTCGGGCCGCGGCCCTCTACGCCAAGACCTTCAACTCGCGAGTGCTGGTCACTCATGTCTTCGACCCCACGCCCAACGTGCCACCGGTCGTCTGGTCGCGTCCGGACCTTCTAGAGCGCAGCATTCGAGTCGAAATCGAGGAAGCGATTCGCGAGACCCTTACCGGCAAGACCGCGGAGCTGCTCCAAGGGGTCGCCGAGGTGGAGTTGAGCGTGGTTCAGCACCCCTCTCCGGGTCGGGCCCTGGTCGAGATGGCCGAGGACGAGGGCGCTGACCTCGTGATTCTCGGCTCCCATGGTCGAAGCGGCCTGTCCCGCGCGTTCCTCGGTAGCGTCGCGGAGCGTGTCGTACGTCACGCACCCTGTCCGGTCTTGGTCGTGCGTGGCCGATGTGACCACAAGCCGAAGGATGGAGAATAGCTAGTGTCGTTGATTCCACGTTTGCTTGTGGCCTATGACTTCTCCGATCCGGCGCGTCGTGCGTTCGAGCTCGGCGTCTTCATGGGTCGTCAACTCGAGGCAGACGTCCACATCGTGACGGTCCTCGACTCGGGTGAATCCAATGGGTCCACTCTGGGCAAGGAGCTCGAGGACCTCGGTCAGCTCCTCGAGATGCGAACCTGCGGGACCATCAAGACGGACGACCTACAGATTCGGTGCCACGCGGTGGCCGGCCATCCTGCGGATGCAATCGTGGCTCTGGCGCGCGAGCTCGACGCGCCGCTAATTCTCTGCGGTACGACAGGAAAAGGCGCGGTAGCACGCACACTGCTTGGCAGCGTCTCTCACGAGCTCGTGAACAAGAGCGGTGCGATCGTGATGTCGGTGCCCTGACGCCTGAGCTTTAGTGGCTTGGTCCGACGAAGGGGGCCCCGACGACACGGCTGCCCTTGGAGTCGTCCCGGCCCTCCATCGAGATGGTGAGCTTCAACTCGAGGCCAGGGCGCATCTGGTCTTTGGGCAGGATTGCAAGAATCGGCAGATAGGTGCTGCCAAGCGATTCGAGCTCGATGCGCCTCTGAGGGATGATGTATTCGATGCCGCTTTCGGACTCAGGCTCGATGGCAAAGGTCTGCTTGTCGCCGGTCTTGTTGACCAGATGCACCCGCAAAGAGTTTCGCACCCCCGAGTCGACGACCATGAACGGTGCGCCCTCGAGGCGCAGCACGTTGGCCTCGAACGCGGTGTTTTGCGAGAACGCGAGCGCGGTGCCGAGCAGCCAGAGCGTGGCGATCCCCCCGTAGAAGAACAGGCGAGGCCGCCCGAAGTGCTTGGGCTTGCCCTCCAGACCATGGAGCGAGTCGTAGCGAACCAGACCTTCCGGTCGGCCGACTTTCGTCATGATTTCATCGCAGGCGTCGACGCAAGCGGCACAACCGACGCATTCCATCTGCAGCCCGTTGCGGATGTCGATGCCGGTAGGGCAGACGACCACACAGCGCTTACAGTCGACGCAGTCGCCGTTGTTCGGATCGTTGGCCTTGCCCCTAGGCTCGCCTCGGTTGAAGTCGTAGCCGATGACCATCGTGTCTCGATCTGTCATTGCCGACTGCAGACGGCCGTAGGGACAAATGATCAGACACAACTGCTCGCGGAACCAGCTGAAGTTGAAGTATAGGATGGCCGACATCACGATCACCCAAGTGAACGCGGTCGGGTGCTCGGAGGGGCTCCTCCGCACCATTTCGACGAGCGACGGAAGCGAGACGAAGTAGCTGATGAACACATGCGAGAGGAGAAGCGCGAGCACGACGTACACGCTGTGCTTGAGCAGTTTGCGCCAGACTTTGTCGAAGCTGAGCCCGGCGGCGTTGCGCCTCAGCCGGTCTGCTCTCGGCCCTTCGATCAGACGCTCGATGCGTCGAAACACGCCTTCGAGAAATACCGTGTGCGGGCAGGCGTAGCCACACCACAAGCGCCCTTTGATTGCGGTGACGATCAGCAGCGTTAGCCCGACGCCGCTTAGCAGGAAGAATACGAGCCAGAAGTCCTGCGCGTTGAACACGCCGCCGAACAAGTAGAAACGCCGGTTCACGATGTCCAGGAAGACCGCCGGATGCCCTCCGATTTTGACGAAGGGCAACAGAACGTAGATCGCGATCAGCACGCTGAAGATCGCGTAACGGAGGCTGGTGAACCGGCCCTTCACATCGGCCGGATGCACGTAGTTGCGACTGCCGTCGGAACGCAGTGAGCTAGCGTGTTCTTCAACGACGGGCAGCTGTGTCGTCATCGTGTGCTGTCTTTAGGGTCGGAAGCCCTTTCGGCAAGTTTGCTTCAGGGTTCCCAGACCTTCGCGTTCTCTTCGACGGGCTTACCGCCTTCGAGGTTCGTGTTGCGCATCGTCAACACGTACGCGGTGACTTGGCTCACGCCTTCCTCACCGAGGATGGCTCCCCAGGGAGTCATGCCCTTCTCGGGAATACCATTGGTGACGGTGCTGTGGATGTCGGTCGGCGCTCCGCCGTGAACCCAGTATTCGTCCGTGAGGTTCGACCCTAAACCTACACGGCCCTGCCCCTGATCGTGGCAGGCATAGCACTGCGTCGTGAAGATCTTCTGGCCTGCGGCGACCGCGGTCTCGTCTTGCATCAGGGCTTCGAGTGACTCGTCGGTCACGATGGAGCGCTCCGCCGCGACGGCCGCCATTTGTTCGTTGTACACCTCGGGCTGTAGCTTCCCGATGCCGTATTCGTGGTAGTAGAACCAGTACACGAGCCCGAACGCGACCGCCCCGTAGAACGTCAGCAGCCACCATGTCGGGAGATTGTTGTCGGCTTCCTCGATGTCGTCATAGACGTGGAGGATTTCGCCTTGGATTTCGTCGGTTCGTTTCTCATCACTCATGGGGTACCTCCGACTCCTCTTCGAGCGGAATGCGTGCGTATTCGTTCACCTCGGAGCTCTTCATCCGCATCACGCGAACGATGACGACGAGAAACACGATGAAGAACAAACCCAGTGCGAGCAACGGATAGAGCAGCACGGGGCTTTGTTCGAAAAACTCCGAAGCAAATCGGCTCATTTCGCCACCTCTTTCGCGCCGACGGCAGCGAGGGTTTCGCTCTCAGGCACACGGCCCAAACGCTGCAGGTACGAGATGAGCGCGACCAATCGGCTATTGACCACGAGCTCGCAGCTCTCAGCCGGCTCATCGCAGACGGCGACCCCAGCGTCCTTGGCCAGGCCTGCCGCAATCGCGGATGCCGCCGATTGCGCGCTCTGTTCCGCCAGTTGAATTTGATCTGCCCGGTACGGGACACCGATGTTGCGCATGGCTCGCAGCTTCACCTGCGTGCTCGCGAAGTCGATCGTTTCCTTCGAGAGGTGCGGGTAGGGCGGCATGTTCGAGCCAACCGAAATCTCGCGCGGGTTGATCATGTGCTTGTAGTGCCAGACGTCGGAGTACTTGCCACCGACGCGCGCCAGGTCCGGACCGATGCGGCGGGAGCCCCACTGGAACGGGTGGTCGAAGATCGAGTCGTCCATCGTGGAGACCTCGCCGTAGCGAGCGGTCTCCCAGGTGAAGGGACGAATCATCTGCGAGTGGCAGGTGTAGCAACCTTCTCGGATGAAGACATCGCGGCCTTCGAGCTCGAGAGGCGTGTAGGGAACGTTCTTCGTGGTGCGGATCGTCTCGGGCACGGAGATGACCATCGGGATTATCTCGGCGACGCCTCCAACCAAGACGCCGATGACGACGAGAACCGTGAATACGCCGGCACGTCCTTCGATGGCGTGGTGCCAGGATATCTTCTCGTCACTGCGATTTCGCATCGATACGGCAATCGCAGCGACGCCCCACATGATCGCGGCGATCGCAAGAACGGTGCTCATCAAGCCGTCGAAGAGGGCCATTCCGAAGAGCAACGCCACGATGATGATCGACGCGATGACCGGCTGACCGAAGATGAGCTTCGGCCAGGGGATTTCGCGCGCCCGAGGCTCGGTGACCACCGCAACTTCGACCTCGCCGTCCACCGGGGCTCCGCTCCTCGCGGTCGCGATGAGGTTCCAGGCCATCAGGATGATGCCGGCGAAGTAGATGAGCCCAGAGACGAGGCGCGCCCAGTACATCGGCCGAATCGCGAGGTAGGTTTCCACGAAGTTCGGGTAGAGAAGCCCGCCGGTCTCGCTGACTGCACGCCACATCAGGCCCTGGGTGATGCCAGCGACCCACATCGAAATGGCGTAGATGAGAATGCCCACGGTCGCGATCCAGAAATGGAAGTTCGCGGCCGATCGCGAGTGGAGCTTGGTGCCGTAGAGCCTTGGAACCAGCCAGTAGAACATGCCGGCTGCCATCAGGCCGTTCCAGCCTAGGGCGCCACTGTGCACGTGTCCGATGATCCAGTCGGTGTAGTGGGCCAGGCCGCTGACGCTCTTGATGCTGAGAAGCGGGCCTTCGAACGTGGCCATGCCGTAGAAGGTCACGCCGGCTGCGAGGAACTTCAGGACGGGGTCGGTGCGGAGCTTGTCCCAGGCGCCCCGGAGCGTGAGTAGGCCGTTCAGCATGCCGCCCCAACTCGGCGCCCAAAGCATCAAGCTGAAGACCATGCCCAGGCTCTGAGCCCAGTCGGGCAAGGCCGTGTAGAGCAAGTGGTGAGGACCAGCCCAAATGTAGAGGAAGACGAGGCCCCAGAAGTGGACGATCGAGAGTCGGTACGAAAAGACTGGCCGTTCGGCAGCCTTCGGGAGGAAGTAGTACATGATGCCGAGAATCGGCGTCGTGAGGAAGAAGGCCACCGCGTTGTGGCCGTACCACCACTGTACGAGCGCATCCTGAACGCCGGCGAACACCGAGTAGCTCTTGAACATGCTGACAGGGATTGCGACGCTGTTCACGATGTGCAGAACCGCAACGGTGATGATCGTAGCGATGTAGAACCAAATCGCGACGTACAAATGCTTCTCGCGTCGCTGGGCGAGCGTCCAAAAGAAGTTCACCGCGAAGACGACCCAAATGAGCGCGATCGCAATGTCGATCGGCCATTCGAGCTCGGCGTATTCCTTGGCTGCGGTGATGCCGAGTGGGAGGGTGACCGCCGCCGCGATGATGATCAGCTGCCAGCCCCAGAAGTGAACCGACGACAAGATGT
Organism: Myxococcales bacterium; assembly: GCA_029862185.1. Lineage (GTDB taxonomy): Bacteria > Myxococcota_A > Polyangia > Polyangiales > Houyiibacteriaceae > SG8-38. The sequence goes on along the minus strand of JAOTXX010000005.1, from coordinate 13,110 downwards.
CCGACGCGAGTCGCGCTTTCGCCAACCGCTGCGTCGAGTAATAGACGCCCGCGAAGAGCATGTTGCCCACGAACGCGAAGATGACCGCGTTGGTGTGCAAGGGCCTCAGACGGCCGAACGACAAATACGGGGGCAGGTTGGCCGGCCAGTAGGCCAACTGCAGTGCGATGATGACACCCACCAACATGCCGACGATGCCGAACAGCACCGACGCCCACAAGAACTGGCGGACGACCTTGTCGTTATAAACGATCCGCTGGGTTTCCATACTCGTCCTCTTCCCTCTCCGTCGTTGGGGTCACGGGCTTCTCATCGTCAAGCGGGAGCAGTGCAAGGCGATCGGCTTGATCAAAAGTTCCTTGCCGCACGGTCCACGCGAAGAACGCGACAGCGACGCCAACCAATATTACGCAAACGAAAATCAGTAAGATCAAGATCTCCATCGGAACCTTTCTCGCGACAGCATCATCACCGTGTAGGCGAGTGTGATGAGCGAGCTGAGCGGCATTAGCACAGCTGCGACCCACGGCCGCATCAAACCGGCCAATGCGAGAGATACGGCGACCAAATTGTAGGCAATTGCGAAAGCAAGGATGCGACGCACGACATGCGCGAGCGTGTCGGACGCACGCAGAACTTGCGCCACGGGGCGCAAGCCCGGAGACACGAAATAAAAATCACATCGTGAGGCCATGAACGGTCGATTCACTGCGGGTGTGCCCGAACAGGCCGCCGCTCGCATGGCGATCTGGTCGTTCAAACCGTCGCCGACCAGCAGAGTTCGTGCCGGCTCGTGCGCTCGCACGTAGGCCGCCTTTTGTTCTGGATTCTGACCGCCGATGCAACGCTCCTCCTCCATCCCCAAGCCGGCGCCGAGGCTGACGACGCGCGACTGCGAATCGCCGCTGAGAATGACCAGCTCGTAGCCCTCTGCGTCGAGCCGATCGATTTCAGCCCGTGCGCCCGGGCGCAGCTGCTCGTCGGTGTGCAGTGCGACCCGAACGTCGCCATCGATCGTGAAGACGACATCGCCCCCGTTTGCAGAAATATTGGCGGCCCAACCCGGCGACCCCAGTCTCAGTTCTTGGCCGTCATGCTCGGCGCTCGTGCCGTAACCGGTCTGTTCTTTGGTGTCGAGCTCGATGAAACGCGCCGCCGGGTGCCCTTCTAGCGCTCGCCGAACCGCAACGCTTTTTGGATGCGCGCTTCGGGCCGCGATGCTGTAGAGCAAGGTGATGTCTCGCTCCGAGAGCGATTCGAGAGCGGCTGGGTTTGCGACTTCGAGCATGCCGGTCGTGAGCGTGCCGGTCTTGTCGAACACGATCTGTGTGATTGAGCGAACCCGATCGAGGAAGTCACCGACGCGCACGAACACGCCCGCACGGCGCAACTGCGTGAGCACGAGCTCATACGCGAGCGGTGCGGCGATACCAAACGCGCAGGGGCAGGTGACAACCAAGACCGCCGTGCCCACCTCGATCGCGAAGAGCGGCTCTCCGGTTCGCCACCACCAGTAGCTGATGCCTGCAGCGGCAAGTCCAACGACGCCAATCACGTAGAACCGCGACAGCCTTGACCACCAGCGTGTGGTCAAGGGCCCATCGCCCTTGGTGGCGGGGTCGCGTCCCAGCAAACCAACTAGGGACGACGCGGCAAAGTCGGTGGTGGCAACGCCCGAGAAAGCCCGCTCACCCAGGTTGAAGGCGCCCGCTGGCACGGTTTGTCCCTGGTCGAACCGCCGCGGCCGGCTTTCACCGTCGATCCAGTCGAGTGAGCAACTCGCCGCGCGGTCGAGAACTCGGAGATCTACGGGAACCAGATCCCCGGGAGCGATCAGCAAGCGGTCCCCCTCGTGAATGCCGATGCAATGCACGATGCGAACGACACCATCTTTGATCTCGCGCGTCAGCAAGCTTTGGGTTCCATCGTCGGCGAGGAGTTGGGCGCGATTGCGCTCCAACATGCGCTGTTGAAGCCAGCGGCCAACGAGCATGAGCGCGATGAAGACCGTGAGCGTGTCGATGTAAGCCGCGTGCCCAGAGGCAAAGAAGAACGAGTAGGTCGAGCCTGCAAACGCGAGGACGATACCGAGGGCGATCGGCACGTCGAGGTGCAGCACGCGTCTACGAACCGCGCGGAATGCAGAACCGATGAACACCGACCCCCCCACCAGGACGGCAAGAACACCAGCGGCATAGCTCAACTGGTTGAGCAGCACGTAGATCGGCCCGTCGCGGAGGCCCAAATATATGGCAGCGCCGAAGAGCATGACATTGGCGGCGAGCGCGACGCAGATGCCGACCCGCATCAGCAAGTCGTCCGAAGCCCGAGCACCGCTCGATCGCGCAGGGCCCAACAGGTATCCAAGGCTCTCAACCGAATCGACCCAATCAACGAGCGGGAACGCGGGGGAGACGCGAAGCTCGACTCGGCCGAGCGCGGGGTTGATCGACATCAGGCCGGTCTGTGTGCCGCCGTGGCGTCGGAAGAGCTCTTCGATCAGCCACACGCACGCCGCGCAGTGGATTCCCTGGATGTCGAGCTCCACCCGCGTGACCCCGCGCTCCGCCAGGCGCGCCTCTTCGATGAGCTCCAGCCACTTGTGATCGATTCGGCGGGATTCGAGATCCGCTGGAGGAAGACCCGGTCCACGGCGCAGGTCGTAGTACCGGGTGAGGCCCGCCTTGGTCAGGATTGCGTGGACGGCGCGGCAGCCACGACAGCAGTACGGAGCGAATGTGTCGTTCACCATCGGCTGCGCGCAGTGAATGCAGCGCGGCACCGACGGCATCGACCGCCCGGGGCGAATCTCGCAAACGACTGGCTCCGGGGCAGTCACGGTGCGTGGGAATGCGGATGATGCGCGTCGTGGCCGACTTCGTCCGCTCCGGGCGTATGACAGGAAGAGGTATCGCCCGTGCGCAAGGCATGCACGGGACGAATCACGAACAGAATCGAGCCGAGCGCGAGAACGACGGCAACGATCCGCGATGTCGTTGGTCGAGGTCGTCGAGCGAATCGCTCGAAAAGCCAGGTGGCGCCCACCAGGCCCACGCCGCTCACCACGGCGAACGCAACCATGCTCAGCGAGCCGAGCGCGGTGGACCCGGTCGACGCGGCGATCAGGACTGCCGCGGCCAACGCCCCGCACGGAAGCAGCGCGGTGCCGAGACCAACGAAGAAGGGATGGCGTCCGAGGCCTCCAAGCGCGCGGGAAACCAGGGTCGGCGCTTGCTCGTCTTTCTTGGCGTGCAGGGTGACCAGGGGCTGGCCGGGGCGGCGCCAAAGGCGAAACGCTGCCAAGCCTAGCCCCAGCGCCAATGACCAGCTCAACAGCGCGCTGCCCCATGCATGAGGAAGGCTAACCGCGGTTGCGCCCCCGATGGTGCCGGCGACTGCGCCGAGCACCGAGTAGCTGATGAAGCGGCCGAGCTGGTAGCGGCTTTGCCCGGATGCTCCTGGCTTTCCACTGCACGCGTATGCAGCCAAGGGCCCGCACATCGCCGTGCAATGCGGAACCGATGCGAGCCCTGCGGCGGCCCCAGCAATTACCGCTGTCCACATACGCTCGCTCTAGGGTCGATCCTTGAAGGGGACACGCTACAACTCGCCTTCCGCCATGCGCGGGGTCACTTATACCCGAATACGCAGATATTGCGCGCCGCCCGTTCGGGCACCGAGAAAATACGATGGATCGTGGGTCAGCGGGTGCTATTCCCCTGATCGATGGGCACCGCACAACGCAAGATGGTCCCGAGGGAGCACGGCGCCTACGCCGAGCTGCTGTTTCCGATCGTCTCCGTTCTTCTGGGCGGCACACCCACGACCTCGACCTGGCTCCTTGGCATTGGTGCGGTTGGCGCGTTCCTCGCAAACGAGCCACTGCTGGTCTTGTTTGGGCAGCGGGGCACCCGCATGCAGCGCGAGGAGAGCGACCGCGCGAAACGCGCTCTACTGGTGTTCTCGCTGGTGGCTCTCGGCGCGGGCATTGCGGGGCTCGTGCTTGCGTCGACGCAGGTTCAATACGCCATCGTCGTGCCTCTGCTGCTAGGCGTCACCCTCGTGATGCTCGCCATCCAGGGGCTCGAGCGCAGCATGTTTGGAGAAGGCTTGGCAGCCGCCACGCTCTCCTCCATTGCGATCCCCCTGGGCCTTTCCGCGGGCTTGGGGCGCACCGTGACGCTCTCCGTTGCGCTGCTCTGGCTGACGACCTCCATTTTGGGGACCGCCGCCGTGCGGCTGACCGTCGCCCGGACCAAGGCCAAGACCGACGAAGACTTCCGACGCGTGGCTTTCAAGCGGGGGGTCCTAATTCTGGTTTGCGCCGTGGCCATCATCGTCGGGGTCGTCGGGCTCAGCGGGTCCCGGGATGGGCTCTCGATTCTCGCGGCGGCGATGCCCGTGGCGCTCGTCGTGCTGGCAGTGGCTGCCCTTCGGCCGACCGCTCGCCGGCTCCGACTCATGGGCTGGAGCCTGGTCGCCGCAAATCTTGGTTCGCTGATAGCGGTGGTCACCACGCTAAAGATCATACAGGATTTCAATGCGGTCGAACCGACCCTACCGTTCCCCATGTTCTAGCCCGGTCGCGGACGACCCGGAGAGGAGAAGCCTGTGCTCGTAAAAGACATCATGACCGAAAAACCCGCGACGGCGACGGAGCTCATGTCCGTAGCCGAAGCGCTGGGGCTGCTCTACGAGCTCGATGTCCGGCACCTTCCGGTGGTCCGTGGCCGTGAGCTCGTCGGCATCATCAGCGACCGCGACCTACGAGGTTTCTCTGGGGCCCCGGACGACGACGCCATGGAGGCTGTCGAGGGCGCGCGTTCGGCGACCGTCGGCAGCTTCATGAACACCAGCACGGTCAAGGTCGATCCCGAGACCAACGTTCGCGAAGTGTTGGAGCTGATGCTCTTGCATCGCGTGGGCGCGATTCCGGTGGCCGATCTCGACACCGGCGACCTGCTCGGAATCGTGAGCTACATCGATCTGCTGCGCGTGCTTCAGGGGAACTTAGCCCCCGGAGCGTGAGGCGGAGCACCCGCTAGTTCAGAGATGGGTCGTTCACTGGCCGGAACGTGACTGCATAGTCGCCGGCGCATCGACCTTGGACAGACAAGGTCCCGGTCATCATTTGCTCAACCGGCGAGACCGTGAGGACGTTGCCTTCCGCTTGGATGCCCACCTCTTCGGCGGAGTCGTCTTCATAGCAGAAGCCCTCCTCGTCCCTCACGGGCAACCACCAGCCGCCGCGTAGATAGAGTTGGTCGTCGCACAGACGCCCCTCCAAACGATATTCCTCGTCGACGACGATGCTCAGGTCGTTGCCGTTCTGGCTGAACGCCCAGTTGAGGGCGCAGGACTCGAATTCATCGTTGGGCATCGCATCGGGGCAACCCGAGCTCCGAATCGTAACGGTGCCTTGATCGAACCAGAGGGTGCCGTTCAAATCAATGACCGGAGCTTCGTTGCATTCTGGCAACACTCCCGTTCCCGGGATGAAATAAACCTCCTCTTTGCAGCTTACCAAAGCTACGAGAACGCATCCGCAAACGAACCAGCGCATGACGGATCCCTACCATGTTTGCAGAGCGCGCACACCTCCCGACTAGACGCATGTTTTGCGCCTCGTTTCGCACTTTCCGTAGCGGGAGTTTGGGCTAGACTCCGCTGACTGGAATGCACGTTCGCATCCGCAGAGGACTCGACATCCCCATTTCGGGCGCACCGGAACGGCGCATCGAAGACGCGAACCCGGTCGGCTGGGTTGCCTTGGTCGCCATGGACTTCGTCGGCTTGCAGCCTCGGCTCAAGGTGGATGTCGGTCACCGCGTCCGCCTTGGGCAACCCTTGCTCATCGACAAGAACAACCCGGAAGTGATGTTCACGTCGCCTGGCTGCGGGGAAATCGTGGCGATCCATCGTGGGGCTCGGAGGTCGCTGCAATCGGTGGTCGTTCGCTTGGACGGTGTTGAACAAGAAATCTTTCCTTCGCATGAGCGGACTGAGCTCACCCAACTCGATCGCGACGCGGTGCGAGCGGTCCTGCAATCCTCCGGCCTGTGGACCTCGCTGCGCGCGCGGCCGTTTGGAAAGGTTCCCAACGCCGACGCCTCACCGCATTCCATCTTCGTCACCGCGGTCGACACCAACCCGCTCGCCGGCGACCCACGCCTGATCATCGCGGACCGTGCTCAGGAGTTCCACGATGGCGTGGCCGTGCTCAGCCGGCTGACCGAGGGCAAGGTTCACGTTTGTCAGTCCCCGGGGCACGGCTTTGAGCTTCCGAATCTCGCATCGGTGAGCTCGGCGACGTTCGAAGGCCCGCATCCTGCTGGCCTGCCAGGGACCCACATCCATTTCCTCGACCCCGTTGGTGAAAACAAAAGCGTTTGGTACCTGGGCTACCAAGACGTGATCGCCATTGGCTCGCTGTTCGCGACCGGCCGAATCTCCACCGAGCGGGTGATCGCATTGGGAGGTCCGTTGGTGAAGAAGCCGCGTCTGCTGCGCACACGCATCGGCGCAAGCACCGAAGACCTCTTGAAGGGAGAGATCGAGCGTGGCGAATGCCGCGTGATCTCCGGCTCGATTCTCGGTGGACGACGCGCTGCGGGGCATGCGCGGTATATCGGCCCGTATGACGTACAGCTCAGCGTGCTTGCAGAGGACCGAAGCCGTCACTTCCTGCGATGGATCGCACCGGGCTCCGATCGATACTCGTCGATCCGCGCCTTCGTCGCCTCGCTACGTCCTCGGCGCTACCGCTTTCCGCTCAGCACCAGTCAGAACGGCAGCCCCCGCGCCATGATTCCCATCGGCAACTTCGAGAAAGTCATGCCGCTCGACATTCTGCCCGCGCCGTTGCTGAAAGCGCTCATCGTCGAAGACACCGAAACCGCCAAAGCACTCGGCTGCCTGGAGCTCGAAGAAGAAGACCTCGCGCTCTGCTCCTTCGTTTGCTGCAGCAAGTACGAGTACGGCGAGTTTCTCCGAGCAAACCTAGACATAATCGAGAAGAGCGGCTGATGCGTCCTCTGCGAAAACTCCTCGACAAAGTCGAGCCCCATTTTGAAAAGGGCGGGCGCTTCGAGAGCTTTCAGGCGATCTACGAGATGCTCGACACGCTCTTCTACTCGCCTCCGGACGTGTCGCGCCATGCGCCGCACGCGCGCGACGCGATCGATCTCAAGCGTGTCATGGGCCTGGTCGTCCTCGGGGTTTTGCCCTGTGCGCTTTTTGGCATGTGGAACACGGGCTACCAGGCGAACCTCGCGATCGAGCAGCTCGGCTTGCCCGCGCCGAGCGATTGGCGAGGCGCTCTGATGGCCGCGATGGGAATCGGCCACGACCCGCAGAGCGTCGGCGCCGCGACCTTCTATGGGCTCCTCTACTTCGTTCCGATCTACGCCGTCACCTTGGCGGCGGGCGGCGTATGGGAAGTCCTGTTCGCCGGCATTCGCAACCACGAGGTCAACGAAGGGTTTTTCGTCACCTCGATTCTTTACGCCCTGACCTTGCCCGCTACGACTCCCCTCTGGCAGGTGGCCATCGGGATTTCGTTTGGCGTGGTCATGGCGAAGGAAGTCTTTGGCGGGACGGGCAAGAACTTCATGAACCCTGCGCTTGCGGGCCGCGCGTTCCTCTACTTCGCGTATCCCGTCGAGATGTCCGGCGAGTCGGTCTGGACACCCCCGATCGACGTGATCACCGGCGCGACGCCGCTCGCGATAGGCGCAGAAAGCGGCACCGCCGGCATCGTCAGTCAGGGCGTCACGTGGATGGATGCATTTGTCGGAAACATCCAGGGCTCGCTTGGCGAGACTTCAGCCGTCGCGTGCCTCCTCGGCGGCGTCTTCATCGTGTACACCGGTGTGGCGTCCTGGCGGATCATCGCAGGCGTCATGCTAGGCATGTTCGCCACCGCCATGCTCCTCAACGCGGTCGGCTCCGATTCGAACCCGATGTTCGCCATGCCCTGGTACTGGCATCTCGTGCTTGGCGGCTTTGCTTTCGGAATGGTGTTCATGGCGACCGACCCAGTGAGCGCCTGCATCACCAACCCCGGCCGCTGGGTCTTCGGGGTTCTGATCGGAGCGATTACCGTCGTCATCCGCGTGGTCAACATCGCGTTCCCGGAGGGAATCATGCTTGCGATCCTCTTCGCCAACATCTTTGCGCCCACCATCGACCACTTCGTCATGCGGGCCAACGTCAGCAGGAGGTTGCGCCGAAGTGCCTGAGCCTTCCCGAACATCCGGCGCCAGACCTGACACGGTCGCTCGGACCCTGCTCGTCGCGCTTTTCGTCAGCCTGCTCTGCTCGTCGCTGGTGGCCTCGGCCGCCATCCTGCTCAAGCCGCGACAGGTCGAGAACGCGATGGTCGAGATGCGCCGAAACATCCTCGAGGTCGCAGGGCTATGGGCTCCGGAGGCCGAGGTCGACGAGCTTTTCGAGAGCATCGAGCCACGCGTCATCGACCTCGAAACCGGCGCCTACGCCGACGACATCGATCCGGAAGTCTATGATCCGCTAGCGGCCGCAAAGGTTCCCGCCCAGAGCGTCGAGATCCCCAGCGAGATCGACGTGGCCAAGGTGGGGCGCCGCGCCAAGCATGCGCTGGTGTATCTCGTTCGCCGGGACGGCGAGATCAACAGAATCATCCTTCCGATTTCCGGCTATGGGCTCTGGTCGACCCTCTATGGCTTTCTCGCTCTCGAAGCCGATGGCAACACCGTTTCGGACATCACCTTTTACGCGCATGGGGAAACTCCCGGCCTAGGGGACTTCATCGTGAAGCCAGCGTGGCGTGAGCTCTGGCGCGGGAAGCGGACGTTCGATGATTCCGGCGCGCTCGAGCTTCGAGTCGTCAAGGGCCGCGTCTCTGCCGACGACCCGCTCGCCGACTACCACGTCGATGGGGTCTCCGGCGCGACGCTCACGGGGAACGGCGTCTCGAACATCATCAAGTACTGGCTCGGCGATCACGGCTATGGGCCATTCCTCGAGAACATCGAGGCAGGAGAAAGCCCATGAGCACCGCAACCAAGCGCGCTCTTTTGAAACCCATCGTCGATGACAATCCCGTCACCCTGCATGTGCTCGGCATCTGCTCGGCGCTCGCCGTGACCACGTCGCTCCTGCCGTCCCTCTACATGTGCGTTGCCCTCACCGTAGTTGCCGCCTTGTCGAACGCGGCGGTCAGCGCGATTCGCCACGTTCTTCCAAGCAGTATCCGCATCATCGTGCAGATGACGATCATTGCCTCGCTGGTGATCGTCGTCGACGAGTCCTTGAAGGCGTTTGCGTTCGAGACGAGTCGTGAGCTTTCGGTCTTCGTGGGCCTGATCATCACCAACTGCATCGTCCTCGGCCGGACCGAGAGCTTCGCTTCGAAGAATCCGGTTGGCTTGAGCTTCCTCGACGGCATCGGGAACGGCCTCGGCTACAGCACGATTCTGATTCTCGTGGCGACGAGCCGCGAGCTCCTCGGCGCGGGGACGCTGCTCGGCTACACGATCTTCCCGAACGCGGCCGACGGCGGCTGGTACAAGCCCAACGGGATGATGCTCCTACCGCCGAGCGCGTTCTTCGTGATTGGCCTGATCATCTGGGCTGTACGAACTTGGAAGGCTGAGCAGGTCGAAAAACCCGAGTTCCGGATTCACGAAGTACATCGAACGGAGGCCTTGTGATGGGCAGCTACGCCGAGCTCTTCATCAAGGCCGTTTTCGTCGAGAACCTGGCGCTTTCGTTCTTCCTCGGGATGTGCACGTTTCTCGCGGTCTCCAAGCGGATCGAAACCGCCTTGGGCCTCGGGGCGGCGGTGGTCGGCGTTCAGCTCATCACCGTTCCGGCGAACACCTTCCTTTACAACTATGTCCTCAAAGAGGGCGCGCTCGCATGGGCGGGGCTCCCGGACATCGACCTGAGCTTCCTCGGCTTGGTCACCTATATCGGCGTCATCGCCGCGATGGTGCAAATCCTCGAAATGCTGCTCGACAAGTATTTCCCGAAGCTTTTCCATGCGCTCGGCATCTACTTGCCTCTGATCACGGTGAACTGCGCGATCCTCGGCGGCAGCCTGTTTTCCGTGAGTCGCGATTACACGATGGGCGAAAGCGTAGTGTACGGAGTAGGGAGCGGATTTGGATGGGCGCTGGCTCTGGTCGCACTCGCCGGCATTCGGGAGAAGCTCAAGTACAGCGACGTGCCCGCTGGCCTCCAAGGCCTCGGGATCACCTTCATCATCGTCGGTCTGATGTCGCTGGGCTTCATGGCCTTTGCAGGGATTCAACTCTAGGAGGACAGGCGCGTGGCACTTCAAATCGTCCTGGCCGTGGCCGTGTTCACCGGCATCGTCGTCTCGCTGTCAGCGTTGATTTTGGCTGCGCGCTCGAAGCTGGTCGAAACCGGCAGCGTTCACATGCTCGTCAACGGCGACAAGGACTTCGACGTATCCGCGGGCGCAAAGCTCTTGGTTGCCCTGGCGAACACCGGCCTCTACCTGCCGGCTGGCTGCGGCGGCAAAGGGACCTGCGGTCAGTGCAGGGTCAAGGTGCTCCATGGGGGAGGCCCGCTGCTGCCTACCGAAGAGTCCATGGTTTCACGCAATGAGGCGTCGCAGCACGTTCGGCTCGCCTGCCAGGTCTCGGTTCGAGATGACATCCGTGTGGAGATTCCCGAGGAGGTCTTTGGTGTTCGAAAATGGGAGTGTGAAGTGCGATCGACACACGGTCTCAGCACGTTCATCAAAGAGATTTGCCTCGAGCTTCCGGCTGGCGAGGAGGTGCCGTTTCGGGCGGGAGGCTACATCCAGGTCGAGTGCCCGCCGTACCAGGCGAAGTTCTCCGATTTCGACATCGAGGGGGCGTACCGTGACACCTGGGATGAGTACAAGCTCTGGAGGTTCGAAGCGGGCTGCAAGGCCAAGACGACCCGAGCCTACTCGATGGCCAACTACCCGGAGGAAACCGGAATTATCCTCCTCAACGTCGGCATCGCTCTGCCACCGCCGGGCGCGGGGCCGAACGTGCGGCCGGGCATCGTCTCGTCTTATCTGTTCAGCCTGAAGCCTGGAGACAAAGTCACGATCGCCGGACCCTACGGAGAGTTCTTCGCGAGGGAAACCGAAAACGAAATGGTGTTCATTGGGGGAGGCACGGGCATGGCGCCACTTCGGTCGCACATCTTCGATCAGCTCAAGCGCCTCAACACCAAGCGCAAGATTTCGTTCTGGTTCGGCGTTCGAAGCAAGCGCGACCTTTTCTATCACGAAGAGTTCCAGCGCCTGGCCGATGAGCACCCGAACTTCATGTATGTGGCGGCGCTTTCGGAGCCCAGAGACGACGACGGCTGGGACGGCCCTACGGGTTTCATTCACCAGGTGGCGTACGACATGCACCTCCGGGAACACAAAGCGCCCGAGGACTGCGAATACTACATGTGCGGTCCACCCTTGATGATTTCTGCGGTTCAAGGGATGCTCAGGGATCTCGGTGTTCCCGAGGAGAGCGTCATGTTCGACGATTTTGGGAGTTGAAGGGATGACCTATGTGCTCAGCTTTTTCGTGTTCGCGCTTGCCCTGAGCGGCTTGAGCGTCGGGCTGCTTTCCGGTCGAGGCGGCATTCGCGGCACATGCGGCGGGCTCAATAATCCCGATGGAACAGGATGTGGGGCGTGCGGCCGCGCTGCAAGCGATGGCTGTCCGAGGAACCGAGCAGCATGAGCACGGTCAAAGAAATGCGAGTCCGCGACATCATGGTCACCAAGCCGGTGATCTTCACGAGCGACACCGATCTGCTCGACGCGGTGTCCACCTTGGTCGACAGACGTATTACGGGAGCACCCGTGGTCGACGCACGCGGAAACCTCATCGGCCTTCTCACCGAGCGAGACTTCTTGAGGGCCGCGCTGGTTGCCGGGTATCACGGGGAGCGAGGAGGATGCGTCGCGGACTACATGACTCGCGACGTCGAAGCCGTTAATGCGGACGACAACCTACTCGACGTAGCCACGCGCTTCATCGAAACGAAACGCAGGCGGTACCCGGTCATCGAAGACAACCAGGTCGTCGGCGTGGTCGTGAGAAGAGACGTGCTGCGGGCGGTGATCCGCGCATTTGATCTGCATGGGTCGGGGTAAACAAATACGTATTGAAGGCGGTGTGAGGTTCTGACACGGTGCCTCAGGCCAATGGACCCGGTTACTTCAGACGCGATCGATCTGATCGAAATCGCCTACGACCTCGAGAAGTCGAACGCAGATTGGCTTTCGGGCCTGATGGATGCCGCGGCGCCGATGATCGAGCACGGCCTGGGCGTGTTCGGCTTTGGGTTCATTCGGCCGGAAGGCGGCGGTGGTCGAGATGCGGTCATTCACGACATGCAACTCCGGTCGATTTCGCCCGATTTCCCCCAGCGGTTCATTGCTGCTACTCAAACGCTGTCCCCCGAGTTCGTACGAGCGGTCACACCACCGGGCTACGCCGGCACCTGGAGCAAGATTGCACGAGACCATCCTAAAGAGCTCCGTGCGCTTCTCGGCGAGTTCGGCTGGGTGGACGTGTTTGGCATCACCGCGATCGACCCGGACGGCGTCGGAGTCGACATCAGCGCCCCGCTCGCAGAGACGATGACGCTCGGTGCCAAGGCGCGCGAGCGCTGGCAGATGCTCGGCGCCCACATCGCCGCCGCCTATCGTCTTCGTCGTGCGCTGATTCGTAGTGAAGACGATTTGGATGACGATGCACGTGAGCTTCCCTACGGCGCCGAGGCTGTGCTCGACGCGAACGACCTCCGGATCGTCCAGGCCATCGGGCCCGTCAAGGACCGCAGCGCTGCGGAGATCTTGCGCAAAGCCGCGCGGCAGGTCGACAGAGCGCGTGGAAAGCTACGCAAAGACGACCCCCGCAAAGCGTTGGAAACCTGGAAGGCGCTCGTACGTGGACGTTGGAGCGTGGTGGATTGGTTTGACAGCGATGGTCGGCGGTTCGTGCTTGCCAGGCCCAACCCCCCAAAGGTGTTCGACCCGCGGGGACTGAGCGCGCAGGAATGCCAGGTCGTCACGTACGTTCTTCTCGGCGACACGAACAAGCTCATCGCCTATCGTCT
>JAOTXX010000120.1 GCA_029862185.1 Myxococcales bacterium | reverse complement strand
GCCCAAGCTCCTGAAGCGCTGCACCCTGCCGCTCACCGGCACCCACGTGGTCGACTTGCTCATCACCGACCTCGGTGTTTTCGAGGTCGACAAGAAGGGCGGCGGGGGCATGACCTTGGTCGAGCTCGCCGATGACGCAACCCTCGCGCAAATCGCCGCTAGCACCGAGGCTGCTTACAGCGTCGCCGCTGGGCTCTAGCCAAAGAGCAAGAGAACCAGGCCGACGTAGAGCCCCATGCCGATTGCGAGAATTGCCGTGTAGCCGGCGATCTGGCGAGCCTTGAGGCCGGTGATCGCAAGCAGCGGTAGCGCCCAAAACGGCTGCAAGAGATTCGTCCATTGGTCGCCGTAGGCAAAAGCCATGACGGTGCGAGCGGAATCGAGCTCGAGGGCGGCCGCCGTGTTGAGTAGTACGTCGCTTTGAAGCGCCCACTGGCCTCCGCCCGAGGGCACGAAGAAATTCACCAGGCCCGCGGTCATGAAAGTCAGCAGGGGAAAAGTGCTGCTGGATGCGATGGAAGCCATCGCTGACGAAAGCCGCTCGATCATTCCGCTCGCCTGCATCACGCCGAGGATGCCGAAATACAACGGGAACTGAACGATGATGGCGCCCGCGCCGCGCGCCCCGTCCGACACCGAATCGAGAAAGCTCCGTATCGACCCGTGTGCGGCCAGCGCCAGAGCCAAGAAGAAAAGATTCACGGAGTTGAGATCGAACGCGACTTCGCCTTGAAACCAGCCGTAGCCGACCAGGAGAACGGCTGCGCCCCCCACGACGAGCCCCAGAATAGAGCGCTGACCCCGCTGCGATGGTACTGCGCGCTCCGGTGCGACCTCGGGAACCAACGCGGCCTTGGGCGCAAGCGCAAAACACATGAGCGGCAACAAGATCAGCAAGCCGCCACTGACGACGAGATTCAGCGACGAGAAGAGCGTTTCGCTCACGGGGATCGCCTGCGTCGTGCCCTGCGTGAACTGCGCCGATTCGGCGGCTTTCAAGGGGGCCGAGCCACTGAGCCCGCCATGCCAGACCGCGAGCCCAGCGTACGCAGCGGCGCCGAGCACTGGAATGTCCATCGGCCGTCCGTCCTCCGCAGCGCTGTGCGCGATCTCCCGAACCACGAAAGCTGCGACGACCGCCCCGAGCCCCCACTGGATGAGGCCGGTCAGGCAGGCGATGAGCGCGACCAAGCCAGCGGCCTCCGGCGTACGCTTGGGCACGCGCGCGACCGCTCGGACCACTCTCTGCACCGGCGGGCTCGACGCCAAGGCCTGACCAGTCACCAAGATGAGGCACATCTGCAGTGCAAAGGCGAGTAGCGGCGTGCTCGAGAAGCCCGCGTACCAGCCTTGAAGCACCACGGCGATCGAGCCTGAAAGCGCAAAGCCTCCGACGAGCGTCACCAAGGTCAGGACGAGCGCGAGCACGAATGGATCGGGAACCCAGCGTTCGGCCCACCGGCTGAAAACCTCACCAAGCCGAGCCAGCATGGCGCAGACCATACCACCAAGTGCCACCACCAGCGCGACCCGGCATTCTCGATGCTGCACATCGTCCACGGGCTATGGTCGCCCCGTGGCGACGAAGTCGCTCTACGGGGTCAGCGCCGGCGACGAATCGCGATGAAGGTGAGGTCGTCAGGTTTCGAGGGAGCGCCTTCGGTGGGCGCCTCCATGCGTCGACGCCCGAGGGCGGCCAAGTCGTTGACGGCCCTCGGAAGCGACCCTTTGCGCAGGTGCTCCACAATCTCGCTCACGTGAAGGTTGTCACTGAGCCCGTCGCTGGCCAAAACCACCGTATCGCGCCGCGCTAAACTGAGCGTGGCCCCGAGCTCGATGCGCATGTCTTTGCAGCCCAAGAGGTTGGATACGATGTGAAGGTCTTCGTGGTGCAGTGCGTCTCCGGCATCCAGCAGCCCCGCCTCGACCGCGTAGCCAACCGGCGAGTGCGGGATGGTCTGCCATTTGATGCGGCCGCGCTGCCCGGTCACGAGCACCATTGAATCGCCCGCGTGATAGGAGCGCATCTTGTGGCCCTGCACTTCGACCACTGCGAGGGTGGCCGCAGCTCCGGTCCCAAGCGCAGAGATCGCGCGGTCCGCCGATTCGAAGCCGTTGATGATTGCTCCTCGCAAATCCGTGACCTCTGCACCGAGCACCGCCACGGATTCACAGACCGCCTGCACCGCGAGCTTCGCTGCTTCGGCGCCGCCTGGATGGCCGCCAGCGCCATCGGACACCACTGCGACACCAGCGTCGTCGCCGATCGATATCAAGCCCGCAGCGTCCTCGTTCGGGCCCTCTCGTTCGGGTTTCCGAATGCTGAGCACCACCGCCTCGCAGCCACCGAGCTCGAAGCGCTCTCCCCGCGCCATGTCCACATCTTCGAAGATGTGGGCTTTGCTCACAGCGACGCTCTCTTGCTTCGTATGGTGCTTCGGAGCGCTTTGGGCGCAACCGCTTGAAACGCCCTTTGCATCTGCACCCCGTCCCGAAATCGTTTGCGCTCCCGAACTTCAATCGCACGGCGAAGAAAAACGATGAAATCTCGGCTGACCGTGCGGCGAAGCCTTTCGGCGCCGGGCAGCGGCCAATCAAACGGCCAGGCGGGGAGCTCGCCGGCGAACATGCGATAGATCAGCAGGCCCATCGAGAACACATCCGATCGAAACGACGGCTTGCCCATCGCTTGCTCGGGCGCGATGTAGCCAACCGTGCCTTGCCCGGATCCCATGATCGTTCGCGTCCGAAGCGCGACCTTCGCGATGCCGAAATCGGACAGGCGCACGTGCCCCTCCGGAAAGAGGATCACGTTGTCAGGCTTGATGTCGCAGTGAATGACTCGAACCTCGTGGGCATACGCGAGGGCATCGACCAACTGCTCGGAGTATGACAGCGCGGTCTTCGGCCCAAGGCGGTAATGCAAGCGGTCGGTCAACGTCTGCTCCCCGAGCGGTGTCGCAATCACCAAATGACCATCGATCATCATGGCATTTCGGAGCGGCAGAATGTTCTCGTGGTCCAGGCGCGCGGTGAGACGGACTTCACGTTGAATGGCGTTCAGCGATTCCTTGTCGAGATAGTCGAGATTCGGAACTTTGAGCGCGACGGGGATGCCCTCGATCGTGTCGTACGCCTCGTACACGGTCGCAAACCCACCGGCGCCGATTCGGCGTCGAATGCGGTACTTTCCAAGCACCTGCCGGGCTTTGAGTGGCTGAGTCGGAACGGCGATGTTCTTGCCGTGAAGAACGTGAGGTTTCATGGGCGAACGCTCAGAATGTCTTACGGATCGACTTCAAGAGTGCAAGCCCCTCGGGGCCCATCTCTTTCGCGATACGGTCCGGAACACCCTTTTGCTTCGCCTTGAAGGCCGCAAGCTCTGCCTCCGTGGGCTCGTAGATTTCGTACCCGTAGCGCGCCAGGTTCTTGAGCAAGACAGGCTCGATCTGTCTGACCTGGTTTCGCCCCCACACGGTGAGGTCGTGAGGCATGGTGGTGATCACTTCCTGGATGTCCTTTGGAAGCGTGTCGAACCACTTCTTGGAGTAAACGAGCAGCGCGGGCTGGTAGCAATGGCGGCTGAGAAAGATGTGGCGCTCGCCTTCCTTGAGACCTTGATACCAACTGGCCGCCATCGCAAAGAGCGGCGTGTTGTCGAAACCGTCGACGACCCCGGTCTGCACACTCATCAGCGTGTTGCCGTTGTCGATCGGGACCGGCGTCGCGCCAAAGGCCTCATAGGTCTCTACGTGCACCATCGACTCTTGCGAACGGAACCGAATCCCCGCCATGTCGCTTGGTTTGCGGATCTTCTTGTTGCTGAAGTAGGACCTGTATCCGTTCTCCGCCCAGATTCCGAAGATCAGCCCTCGCTTCGCAAGGACCTTCCTGACCTGCCCGGTAACCTCGGGGGTGTCGAGCGCCTTGTCCGCGCTCGCAAAAGTCTCGAACACGTAGGGCGCCTCGATGACATTGACCTCTCGAACGATCGAGCTCATGCCACCGACGGAGCCGGCAAACGCTTGCATGCTTCCCATCTGAACCCTGCGTGCCATCGACCGCTCGTTGCCTCGTCCGAGCCGAAGCTTCACCTTCAACCGACCGTTTGTCTTCTCCTGGACCTCGGACTTGAACCGTTGGAGCTGTTCGGCCCAGGGGCTTCCTTTTGGAGCCACGGTTCCAACTTCCATCATGAACTCGGGGTCTTCCGCAATGGCGGGGCCGACGATGGCCAAGGATAGAGCGAGCAACGCCCCGAGAAAGGAAATCGATTTACGCATGAGGCACTTTCTAATCAGTTGAGGAGGGAAAATAAAGGACCAATGTCTTCGCGGCTCAGGGACCAAGTACCCTACTCGAATTCACAGAGCCCGTCTTCCGCGAAGAGAGCCACCCGAGCTCTCTGAGTTGACCGGCACTCCGCCTGGACCAGACTCCGCTCATGCGAGCCTCACGATTCCTCATTCTTGGCTTCTCTGTGCTTTTCCTCGCGACCACCGCTCCGGCCACCGCGGACGAGGCGAGCGATGAGCAACTGGCAGCCGACGTCCGTGATGCCATCGGGCGGTTCCAGGAAAAAGACAGCACCTTGAAGGCCAGCCTCGAAAAGCTCGTGGGCTATGCGGTCTTCCCCGAGGTCGCCAAAGGCGGGTTCATCGTGGGCGGCGCCCGGGGGCGCGGCGAGGTCTACGCCGGGGGCAAGCTCATTGGACACGCACAGATCTCTCAAGGAACCATAGGCGCGCAGATCGGCGGCCAGAAGTTCGCCGAGATCATCCTCTTCAAAACCAAGTCGGCGCTGAACCGCTTCAAGAAAAACAGGCTCGAGCTGAGCGCGCAGGCAACGGCCAACGTGGCCAACCAAGGCGCCGCGGCCAAAGCCAAATACGCCGACGGCTTAGTGATCTTCGTCCTACCGACCGCCGGTCTGATGGCGGAAGCGAGCATTGGAGGCCAGAAGCTCAAGTTTGCGCCCCTCAAGGACTGACTGTGATGGATGAGCTGATCCGGGGGTCAAACCCGAGCTCAGCGGCCACTACGACTCCCGGCCCCCCTGGTATGGACAGGTCTCCGATCTCGAAATGCACGGGACGATCCCTCAATCCTAAGTTACCCTCGCACCCTGGTGGCGAGTGGAGGTGCGCGGATGTCGCTTGTGCGTGCGGGATGGGTCGGGTTGCTGCTTCTTGCGTTTGGCTGCGGGTCTTCCTCGGAGGCTGCGCCCATCGACCCCGTGGCAACCGAATACTGCGCGGCTTGCTCGGAGCTCTCGAACTGCGAGCGCGTGGTCAACGAGACGATCAACGTCAACTGCACCGATGAAACGCGGGCCTGGTACGCCTGCGCAACCGAGAATGCCTGTGACAGTACGGCCTGCGAAGTGGCGTGGGACCAGCGGGAGGTTTGCATGGGAGACTCGCCAGCAGACATCGTGCGCAATCGGATCAGGCTTCTCGCGCCTTCCGCCAACCTCGGTCATCGTGGCACCGGCCGAACGAAGGCGGGCCATCTGTTTCCGGAGAACTCGATTTCTTCGTTCCTCGCAGCGATGGACGCAGGTGCCGATGGCCTCTCGCTCGACGTGGAGATCACCCAGGACGGGCAGCTGATCGTCATGCACGACGACACGCTCGATCGAACCACCAATTGCACCGGCTGCGTCAGCGCGGTGACGTTCGACGAGATTCGGGCATGTCGCTTGCTCGATGGCGCGGGCGCCGTGACCGAAGAACGGCCACCCACATTGCTCGAGGTCTACACCGCGATCGGCGGGAACGCGATCATGGACGTCGAGCTAAAGGTCTTCGGCTCGGTGTGTTTAACCGATACGACCGGGCCCGAGCAGTTGGTTGCGGCTGTCCTCGATGAAGTCACGCTCATCGGTGGGGAAGATCGAACCATCTTCTCCTCGTTCGATGAAAGCGTCGTGGAGCTCGTCAAGACGGCGCGCCCGGGCTACTACTCCGCGCTCCTTTCGTCCAATCCGGGGCCGGGTTTGGTCGAAACGGCAATGAGCCTAAAGCAGGACGCGATCCATCCGTTGTTCTCCGTCACGGCCGAGACGGTTCAAGCCGCGCTTGATGCTGGCCTGCAGGTCAACGTTTGGACGGTGAATACGGCCGACCTCATGCAGGCCCAGCTCGACAAGGGCACGACGGCGATCATCACCGACGACCCCGCTGTGTTGGCCGAGCTGCTCGGACGCTAGGAGCCGATCCGAGGCCAGGGCGCTGCCGCTTCGATCTCCAGCGCCAGCTCGAGGAGCGTTCGTTCATCACCGAGCGGCGATGCGAGCTGCACGCCCAAAGGCATTCCATCCTCGCTCTGGCCCAGGGGCAGCGAGATCGCGGGGCCTCCCGACACGTTCTGGGTCGGGGTGAACGGGATGAACCATTTCAGGCGCTCCAACGCCGTGTCGAACGGGACAGAGGGGCCGATGTAGCCGTGCTCCGGCGGGGGCATGGCGACGCTGGGGTTCATCAAGACGTCGTACTGATCGAAGCCACGTGCGTATTGATGAGCGAACTTCCTCAAACGCCAAATGGCCGCGGGCGCCTTTTGCATGTTCTCTTTGAAGTAGTCCGCGAGACCACTGGTAAAGTCCTCGACCTTCGACGCGTCGAAATCCGGATGTACGAGTCGCGTTCCAAATCGAGTGACTGCGAAACTGAGCATCGACCAAAACAAGAAAAAATCCTCGAGGAATCCATCGTCAAACGGCCGCGTGACCAGCTCGACCGAATGGCCAAGTCCTTCGAGCAGCTTTGCCGTGTCTGTCACGGCGGCCACGCAATCCGGATGCGACGGTGTGGCTTCATCGAGGTCCGTGAAGAAGCCAACGCGCAGCCGCCGGCCAGGGTGGGTCACCAACCCGATTTCGGGCAGCTTGGGATTCCGATAGTGGCGCTCCGCGGCGTCGTAGAAGGCAGCCGTATCGCGCACCGTGCGGCTCAGCATCCCTTGGTGGACGATCTTGACTGGGAAAAGCGCCGCGCCTTCCATGTCGACGAGCCGGCCGCGCGACGGCTTCAGTCCCACCAGCCCACAGCAAGACGCAGGAATCCGTGTCGAGCCTCCCCCGTCATTCGCGTGTGCGATCGGAACGACCCCTGCGGCCACGAGCGCGGCCGACCCACCGGATGAGCCCCCCGGAGAGAAACCCAAGCGCCACGGATTGTGCGTAGGGCCATAGACCAGCGCCTCGGTCGTTCCAGTGAGCCCGAACTCGGGCATCGTGGTCGTTCCGAGGTTGATCAGACCAGGAGACAAGAACTGCTCGACGAAGGGCGAGCTTTCTTCTGAAGGGCGGTTCGGGAGGCCGCGCGAACCATGCAAGAGCGGCGCGCCCGCAACCGCTTCGTTGTCCTTGATGAATGAAGGCACGCCGGCGAGGCCCCCCGACCGGGACCGCCCGGCTGCTGTGCGCGCAGCATCGAAAAGCGGGGTCGCAATTGCGTTGAGCGAGGGGTTCACCCGCTCTGCGCGCGCGATCGCTGCGTCGACGGCCTCGTATGCGTTGATCTCGCGGCTTTCAATGCGCCGGGCGATTTCGACCGCATCGGCCGTCCCGAGAATATCCTCGCAGAATGCGCTTACATGCTTTCTCTCCTTCACGCGCTCAGCTCGCACATCGAGCCATTATCACATAGCCTCGCGCCATGGCATCCGGATCTACCAAGGCGATTCTGGCCGCGCTTTTCGCCAATCTCGGCATCGCAATCGCAAAATTCGTCGGCTACGCATTCACTTCTTCCTCGTCGATGTTGGCCGAGGCCATCCACTCGGTCGCCGACACCTCCAATCAGGCTCTGCTCCTGCTCGGGGGCCGGCAAGCCGCGAGGGACGCCACGCCGGAGCATCCGTTTGGCTTCGG
>JAOTXX010000004.1 GCA_029862185.1 Myxococcales bacterium | reverse complement strand
GCAGCAAATCGACCGTCATTCAAAAACGGCCAACTCGACGTGCTGCTCGATGCTGTCAACAGCTGCCGCGTGGAATGGATGGGGGCTCCGGCGTTCAGTGAGGCGGACCCGCGATGGATCGCCCTGCTCGAGTACCTGAGTGATGCCGCCGGGGACTCACCGTCACCCGCAATAGCCTATCGAATAGTCAGCCCGCCGACCGATCTCGGCGGCGGCAACGCAATGGGCGGCCAAGCTTTGTTCAACTCGTCTTGTGTCGTCTGTCATGGGGTCGACGCCGTCGGCACCGAACGTGCACCCGTGCTTGTTGGCTCACTTCTGGACGCTGAAACGATTGGGCGTCGCGTGAGGACAAGCGGTGCGGGTAACAGTGCCGTCTACGAAGGACTCACTGGCGGCCGAATGCCTTTTTGGGCGGAAGACCGGCTCAGTGACGAAGAGCTCGTCGACCTCGTGGCCTTCGTGCTCACCAACGACGGAGGCACTGGCGGCACCGGTGGCGCAGGCGGGACTGGTGGGCTCCGCGAATGCGACGCCACCCACAGCAAGATCGGACAGGTTGCCGAGCTTCAAACCTTCGCCCACCAGGTTTCGGGCACGGCATTGATCGTCGACGACTGCACCGTGCGCGTCGACGATTTCGTCTACGATGGCACGGGCATCGATGTCCGTTTCTACGGTGGCCTTGGCGGTGATTACATCAACGGCTTTTCGATGAGCGAAGAGGACTTGCGCCGCGACGGGGGCTACGACGGCACCGAGCCGGTCTACGCGCAGCTTCCAGAGGGCCGGACACTCGACGATCTCGACGGCATCAGCGTATGGTGTGTTCCCGCCCGAGCGAGCTTCGGCGACGGCCAATTCACCAACCCCTGAGGAACTGACGCACGTGCCGATCTTGGTAGCGGAAGGCCTCTGCAAAGCCTACGGAGAGACGCGACTTCTCGATGGCGTGGACTTTTCGGTTCACGAAGGGGAGCGGGTGGGGCTGGTCGGGAACAACGGCTCGGGCAAGTCGACATTGGCGCGGATCTTGGTCGGCGAAGAGCAACCTGACACCGGGCGGGTCGCACGCCGGCGTGAAGCGACGATTCGTTACTTGTCGCAGGAACCTGCGTTGCCGGCGGGCCGGACCGCGCGAGATGTGGTGCTCGAAGGGCTTGGTGCCTGGGCCGAGGCGTTGGAGCGACACGAGGAGCTCAGCCAGCTGATCGCCGCACAACAGCCCGGATGGGAAGCGTACACCGAGCCGCAGGCGGCTGCTGCCCAGGAGGTCGAGCGGCTCGGAGGCTGGGAGAACAGCCTTCGCGTCGACGTGCTCCTGCAGCAACTCGGTCTTCGCGAGATGGACCGCAACGTCGATGAGATGAGCGGCGGCGAGCGGCGGCGCGTGGCGCTCGCGCGGCTCTTAGTCGAAGAGCCCACCTTGGCGATTCTCGATGAGCCCACCAACCACCTCGACGCCGACACCATCGAATGGCTGGAAACCTACCTGCGCGAGCAATACCGCGGTGCACTCCTTCTAATCACGCATGACCGCTATGTCCTCGACCGCGTCGTGAATCGAACGCTCGAGATCGATCAGGGCAGGGTGTACGGCTACGAAGGTGCTTGGCATGCCTATCTGGAGGCCAAAGCAGACAGGCTCGCCCATGCCGATCGCGCCGAGGCGAACCGTCAGAACCTCCTCCGAACCGAGCTCGAATGGCTGCGCCGGTCTCCCAAAGCCCGAACCAGTAAATCGAAGGCGCGCGTCGATCGTGTCGAGGCGCTCCGCGATGCCGCAGGTACCAAGGTCGAGCAGGTCGCGCGGTTCGCGGAACAGGCACAACGCCTCGGCGGCACCGTACTCGAAGCGCATGGCCTCGGGGTGCGACTCGGCGCGCTCGAGCTCGTCGAGTCGCTGGACTTGATCTTGTCGCGCGGGGATCGCCTGGGGATCGTCGGTCCGAATGGCGCCGGCAAAACCACCTTGCTGCGCGTGCTCCTGGGTGAGCTCGAACCTACGCGGGGTCGCGTCGTCATCGGAGCGAACACGAAATTCGCTTACTTCGATCAGGGCAGAAGCGGACTCAGCGAGGATGAGTCCGTTCAGCAGAACGTCGCGCCCGACAGGCCGCAAGTGACATTCCAAGGTCGCTCGATCGACATCCGAAGCTACCTGAAGCGCTTCCTCTTCGCGCCACATCGCACACGGGACAAGGTGTCATCGCTATCTGGAGGCGAGCGCGCGCGTGTGGCCTTGGCGAAGCTGCTGCTCGCTCCGGCCAATGTGCTCGTCCTCGACGAGCCGACGAACGATCTCGACGTCGCCACTCTTGCCGCGCTCGAAGAGATGCTGGTGCAATCCAATTCAACCGCGCTCATCGTCAGCCACGATCGCTATTTCCTCGACCGCGTCGCCACCAAGATCCTCGCTTTCGAGGGTGACGGTCGGGTCATCGCCTACGCGGGGAACTACAGCGACTATCGAGAACAACGCGCCGCCGGTCAGGCAGAGCGCAAGCGGAGCGCCGCCAAGAGTGCCCCCAAGCCAAGGAGCAGCTCGACTGGGAAAGGAAAGAAGCTC
The DNA here is from genome assembly GCA_029862185.1 of Myxococcales bacterium. Taxonomy (GTDB): domain Bacteria; phylum Myxococcota_A; class Polyangia; order Polyangiales; family Houyiibacteriaceae; genus SG8-38. The sequence goes on along the minus strand of JAOTXX010000004.1, from coordinate 105,597 downwards.
TCGTACAAAGAGAAGCAGGAGCTTCAGCGACTCCCGGTCGAGATCGAACGCGCCGAAACAGAGGCGGTCGAGGTCGAAGCGCTCCTCAATGACCCGGCGCTGTACGCCGATCGCGCCGACGAAGTTCCCGCAATCGTGGCGCGCCAAGGCGAGCTGCAAGCGGAAATAGACCGAATGATGACGCGCTGGATGGAGCTAGAGTCCAAGGCCGCGGGCGAATAGCCGGATGGGGCCCCAAGGGTGGGGCTTGCGGTAGACCGCGGGGTAACGCTACAACTAGTCCGCTATGGCCCAAACAGCTCAAATCCGCTCGATCCAGTCCATCGAAAACGAGGCGCAGCGCGTCTACAAGCTCCAACGCGACGCGTACTTGCGCGATCCATACCCGAGTCTCCAGGAACGAAAGGCGCGCCTAGACGCGGTCGAGCGCATCCTGCTGGAAAACACCGACGCGATCGTAGAGGCCATTGCTCAAGACTTTGGGCACCGCTGTGCCGAAGAGTCGAAGATTCTCGAAATCTTTCCAATCATCGACGGGCTTCGCCACACGCGGAAGAAGCTTCGCAAATGGATAAAGCCGCAGCGCCGGCCCATTTCGTGGCTCTTTGCGACCGGTTCCAACCGGCTCATCCCACAGCCCAAGGGCGTCGTGGGAATCGTCTCGCCGTGGAACTACCCACTGTTCCTCACCTTGAGTCCGCTGGTCAGCGTCTTGGCCGCCGGCAACCGAGCGATGATCAAGATGGCGAGCAACTCTCAACACCTTTGCCGACTGCTCGCCGACAAGTTCAGCGAGGTGTTTCCAGAAGAGGTCGTCGCCATTCTGCCCGGGGTTCGTGCCGGGGACTTTTCCACGCTGCCCTACGACCACATCATCTTCACCGGCTCGGCGGACGTGGGTCGGACGGTCATGCGATCCGCGGCCGAAAACCTGACGCCGGTCACCCTCGAGCTCGGCGGAAAGTCGCCGACGATCGTCTGTGACGATTTCGACCTCGACGAGGCCGCTTCGCGAATCATGTACGCGAAGCTCGTCAACGCAGGCCAGACCTGCTTGGCGCCGGACTACCTCTTTCTTCCTGAGGGCAGTGAGGATCGATTCGTCGCCGCAGCACAGCGCTTGGTCACCGAGCGCTATCCGGACACGAACGACGACAGTTACACCTCGGTCATTGATGACAAGGCATTCCGGCGCCTGCGCATGACGCTCGAGGATGCCGAGGCAAAGGGCGCGAAGCTGGTCCCGTTGGTCCACAATGCCTCGTTCAACGATGTCCTTCGCAAGTTCCCGCCGTACCTGGTGCTCAACGTGACCGAGGACATGATGATCATGAAGGAAGAGATCTTCGGTCCTCTTTTCCCTGTGATGACCTACAAAGACCTGGACGAGACCATCGAGTACGTGACCCACCGGGACCGGCCGCTCGGGTTTTACGTCTTCACCAACGATCGGGCACGAAAGGAGAAGCTGCTCTACAGCACGATTTCGGGCGGCGTCACCATCAACAACTGCATCATCCACGTCGCTCAGCACGACCTGCCGTTTGGCGGCGTTGGTGCGAGCGGCATCGGCCACTACCACGGCTACGAGGGCTTCGTGGAGTTCAGCAAGATGCGCCCCGTCTTCACCAGCCCGTGGTTCTCGTTCCTGCACTGGTTCTACCCGCCCTACACGGGCAAGCAGGAACGCATGATCGACATGACGATCAAGCTAAAGCCCTGACAATGGCTTAGGCCGGGTCCGATGGCGCCCGGCCGCGGCGCCGCATCAATCGAGACCGACGGTGCCAGGCTCGGCGGCAGGGATGGGCTCCACTGGGCGCGCCGCTTTCTCGGGCGAGGCTTCTGGAACCGCCGCAGGCGCTGGCTCGACGTACCCACCGGCGTCGTCAGCGCCTAGCGCGACAGCGATCGCTCCGCCGATCGCCATCAGTGCAGCGACCACTGCAATCATCAAGCTTCGCGATCGTTCGCTTTTCCTAGGTATCGGGATGGTTTCTGCGAGACTCGCGGCCTGCGCCGCGTCAAACTCGTCAACCGATGGGATCGAGAGCACCGGCGCATGTGGCATCCGCGCGAGCTCCATCACCTGATTCTTGCGTGCCTCGCCCTGTGGAAACAGTTCCGCCATCCAATCCGAGAGCTCCGCCGGACCGATCAGCTCGTCTTGCTTGCTCAAGAATTTTTGGAGCGCCTGTCCCAACTCTCGCGCGGTCTGCCAGCGGTCGTCCGCGTCTCGCGCGAGCGCTTTCAATGCGATTTCATCGAGCTCTTTCGGAACTTGTGGTCGAAACTTGGACGGCGGCGCGATCTCTTCATAGAGCAACGCGAACATCGTATCCGCCGTCGTGTCACGTCTAAATAGCCGTTTGACCGCGAGCGCCTCCCACAAAGCGACGCCCAAAGCCCAGGTATCGATCCTTCGGTCGATGGTACCGGCTTTCAGCTGCTCCGGGGCCATGTAAGCAATGGTCCCCTTCACGTCTCCCAAAGACGTCTCGTGCAAACGCTGGCGCGCACTGGCCAATCCAAAATCGACCAGCTGCACTGCTCCGTCATACGTAACCAACAGGTTTTTGGGAGCGACGTCGCGGTGGACGACGTGGAGAAGATCGCCATTGGTGTCCTTGAGCTCGTGTGCGGCATGGAGGCCTTCACAAGCATCCGCGATGACGCGTGCCATTCGCAGCGGCAGCAAAGGACTCCGACGCTGCTGTGGGATGTTGGCTACCCGTGTATAGACACGCGCCAAGGGCTCTGCCACGAGATACTCCATCGCGATGTAGTACTCACCGTCGGCTTGGCCAAAGTCGAACACGCTGCACACGTTCGGATGCACTATGCGCGAAGCGATCTCGGCCTCGTTCAGAAACATCTCGATGCAGTCGGTTTCTTCTGCGAGGTGGGGATGGATCCGCTTCAGCGCGACCGGCCTCTCGAAGCCTGCCGTTCGATCGAGCCGAGCAAGGTAGACCGAGCCCATGCTCCCAGATGCGAGCTCAAAGCGGAGCTCGTAGCGGCCGATCCGTTCCGGTGTCGCTCGCTCGGGCGGAATGGACACCGGCACCGAGTCTGGGGGACGCGACTCCCGCCCCTCTCCCGTCTCCGCTCCGTTGGCGCCCAAGCTCACGATTCCCCGACTCAACAATAGCGCAAATGAGCCACTATACATGAATTTTTCGATCCACACTTCAATTCTCGCGAGCTTCTGGGTACTCAGGCGGATGTTTATGAGACTTCGAATCATTGGGCTTTCGGAAGTCCTTCGGCTGTTCTCGACCGACGGAGAGGCCCAGCACAGCTTGGGCTGCCCGATCGCCTCCTACGAGGACGCGGACTTCAGGTTCAGCGGCAGTATCGAGGGCACCCGCCTGCAGCTCATTCACAACAGGATCAGCGGCGGCACCAGCGTGCAAGAGAATGATAGCGGAGTCATCACCTTGAAAGACTCCACCGACTCAGTGCTGATGGCGACTGCGACTGACGTAGCCCTCACGCGCTCCGACAGTCGCATGAGTCCATGATACCTTGCGCTCGTGCTGGACGCCCTGACAGCCAAGCGCCTCGTTCCAGTGCTTGGGGCTGTCGCGATCGCGCTCGCGGTCTTCCTTTCTTTGGAGGCGCGCTACGGAGCCAACGCTCCGCCGACGGTTATCTTCATTGTGATGGATACGCTTCGGGCCGATCGCGCATCCTTGTGTGGGTATGTGCACCCGACCACGCCCACGCTCGAAGAGCTGGTCGATGGTGGCGCCAGCTATGCATGCAATTCCCACGCACCGTCCACCTGGACGCTGCCGAGCCATGCCACGTTCTTTACTGGCCTCGGCCCGGAGGATCATCAGGCCGGGTCGGGAGGCAAAACCAAGGGTATGACCTGGGGCAGCGTCACCCCGCTCGGCCCTCGGTTGCCGACCTTGGCCGAGGAGATGGCGGCGCGCGGCTATCAGACGCTTCTCCTCTCGGGAAATCCGGTCGTTGGAGAACGCATGGGCCTGACCCGGGGATTCGGTCACGCGGTGGTCGCCCGGAGTTACCCCGAGATGCATGACCACCGGCTCGCCGACCGCTTGAAGCTCATCCTTCAATACCTCGCGCTAGACCCGGACCGGCCGCTTTTCGCGTTCATCAACATCGCGGACCCTCACGCGCCCTGGCGAGGGATTCCGGAAGATGAAGGTTTCCTCCCCGCCAGGCCTCCCATGATGATCGATCCAGGGCGAGCCCGATTCGAGTCCGGAGAGATGGGCGACGAAGAGGCCGAGGCCTGGCTCTCGCACATGTCGGACGTATATGACTATTCGGTTCTTCGCGCGGATCGCTCGCTTGCGCGCGTGCTCGGCGCGCTGGAAGCCGACGGTTGGCTCGACGCCGAGTATCGCCTGGTCATCACCTCCGACCATGGAGAGTACTTGGGAGAGCATCGGCTCGTCGAACACGGCCGGCCGTACTTCTACGAGCCGGTCACTCGCGTGCCTCTTCTCTTCTTCAGCACCGAAGGGAAGGTAGAGCTTCCAGACGACGTTCCTTCCATCGTCGTGCACTCGCTGGCCCGCGATGGTGTCTTGCCCGAGCCTTTGCCGACCAGACTCGCGAGCGTCTTTCGAAAGGGAAGCGAACCCTCCAGCCTGGATGTGCCGTGTTCATCTTCGAGCGCGGCGCTCTGGCTTGGAGAGTCGAAGTTGGTCGCGAATCAGGGTGAAGTGGTGCGCTACGACCTGCGCCCCGATCCGAGTGAGAAGCAACCCCTTCCGGCCGACGACCAGCCGGCCGCGGCGAAGCTCCTGGAATACTGTCGAGCCCTCGATCGAGCCTATGCCTCGCGCCCCGTCCCCGACGCGGAGCTCAGTGAAGAGCTGAGCGCGCAGCTCAAAGCCCTCGGCTACCTACGCGATGACGATGAGCCGCCACAGCCGTCCAACCCCCATTGACGCCGAAATCATCTTTTCTAACGGAGGTCGCGCTCTCCAAGGATCGCTCGATAATCTCTTGGCGAAATGGCTCGCTCGACGCACTATATGGCTGAGGTTGCGTGACTACCGGAGTAGGCCAAAGCACCGATAGCCGGGAGTTCCTGCAGCAGCGCGTGGCCGCATTTGGTTTTGCGGTTGCGGTGATCTTGCTCCTTTCCTTGGTCAGCCGCGTCATCTTGGGCGTGGCGTTCGGGTATCTAAGGGGAGAGCTAGCGCATCCATCGTTCTGGGCGCACGCGGCTGCCTGGGTTCCAGTCGCATGCGTCTGGCTGATCTGTCGCTCACGCCCGCTCGAAACACAGACCATTCAAATCGTCGAAGGCGTCGGTTTGGTACTGACGAGCGTGGGTCTCGTCGTGATGGGCGGCTATCTCCCAGCGGCTGCAGGTGCCGCGACGACGACGGCTTACGCTTTGTCTTTCGGGCTCATCGCGCGCGCCATCTTCGTCCCCAGCACCGCGGGGCATACGGCCTGGCTCGGCTTGGCAATCGGGATTCCTCTCGTCATCGCCGTCTACTTGAATTTCCTCACCGTCGATATCGAAGTCTGGAACAGCCACGGGTTTTTCCGAAAGATCGAAGATACGAGCATTTTGGCGCGCAGTCAGTCGATTCAGATCGGATTCGCTTGGGCGCTCACGACCTTGCTCGCAGCCTGGGCGACGCGCGTGATCTACGGCCTTCGTAAAGACGCGCGCGATGCCAAAAAACTCGGCCAATATTTCATCGAAGAAAAGCTCGGCGAGGGAGGTATGGGCACGGTGTACCGCGCACAGCACGGGCTACTCAAGCGGCCGACCGCGATCAAGCTCTTGAGCCCCGAGCTGAACACCCCGGAGGACCTCGATCGGTTCCGACGCGAAGTGCAGATGACCGCGAAGCTCAAGCACCCGAACACGGTGACGATCTACGACTACGGACGAACCGATGACGGAACATTCTACTATGCGATGGAGCTGCTCGATGGCGTCACCCTGGTGGAGATCGTGCGAACCGAGGGCCCAATGCCGGAGTCCCGCGCGATTCACATCTTGGCGCAATGCGCCATGGCGCTACACGAGGCGCACTCGATGGGTCTCGTTCACAGAGACATCAAGCCCAACAACATCATGGTGACTCAACAGGGAGGCGCGCACGACGTCACGAAAGTCCTGGACTTCGGCCTGGTCAAGAACGTGGACTCGAATCTCGACGCCACCAAGACCTGGACCGAAGCGATCATCGGGACGCCTCGTTTCATGAGCCCCGAACAGATCCTCGATCCGCCGGCAGTCGACGCGCGCTCTGACCTCTACTCCCTGGGAGCCGTGGGGTACTTTCTGCTCAGTGGCTGTTTCGTGTTTGAAGGGACCAATGCCATCGAGATCTGCGCACAGCACCTGAGCGCTGCCCCAGAGCCCCCTTCATCGAGGGCGGAGCGTGTTCTGCATCGGGATCTCGAACGCATCATCATGCAATGCCTCGAAAAGAAGCCCGATGAGCGACCCGCTTCTTGCGTCGAGATCGCCGAGCGCCTTCAAGCCTTGCCGATCGGGCGATGGTCGCAGCAGCAGGCTGCAGAATGGTGGGACACGAACGGCGCAGAAATTAAGGTACATAGAGAGCTCGACATGGAGTTTGGGAATCTCGGAACCATTCAAGCCAGGCCGGCTTTCACGGATCGCTGATGACCGAAGCGCGACCCATAAGCCCTGAGGAGCTCGTCGCGGCGATGGCGGGCGGAGATTCGGGTCGAGCATTGAGCGCGTTCTATGCTCAGTATGCGAGCACGGTTCTTGCGCTCCTGACGAAGATGCTCGGTTCTCCTGCGGAGGCAGAGGAGCTCTTGCAAGAGGTCTTCGTGGAGCTCTGGCGGCGCGCGCCTCAATTCGACAGCTCGCGAGGCAGCGTCATCGCTTGGGTCGTCACGGTTGCCCGAAGTCGTGCCCTGGACACGCTTCGCGCGCGCAAACGCCGCCATGGCGATCGTCAGTTCCAGTACCAGGAAGGGGACGCGCTGATGACCGAACGAAAACGTCCCGATGTCATGGCCTCCTCGACGCGCTGGCACCAGGCCCTCAGGCAAGCCTTTCAGCGGCTCGACGCGGAGCAGCGCGCCGTGCTCGAGCTTTCGTATTTCCAGGGGATGTCGCACGGCCAGATCGCCGACACGCTCAAGCTTCCGGTCGGCACCGTGAAATCACGAATCCTCGCGGGCATGCGCTCGTTGCGCACGATGCTCCCCATCATTCACAGGGCGATGAAGGCATGAAAGTAGAGCAAGAACGAGCAGAGTTGCTGGCGGCACTCCATGCGGCCGGAGCCGCTTCCGAGGAAGACGAGAAGGAGCTCGAAGCGCTCCTCGCGGCCGACCCAAGTCTCGTCGAAGTCGTCAAAGATTTTCAGGATTCGATTGCGGCGCTCGCTTCGAGCTTTGATCCGCTCGAAACGCCGTCGAAGACGCTCGCGAAAATTCAAACACGGATCGCGAAAGAAAAGGGCGGCATCTTGAGCCGTCTGCGCCTCTGGTTCAGCAGGTCCTGAGTCAACGAATTGTTCATCGAGTGGGGATCGTATCCAAATGAGAATTTTCGCCGGGATCGTGCTGGTCGTGCTGTCGCTGCTCTGCTGGGGAGGACAGACGATCGTATGGCTCATGCCGAAGACCGGAGTGAGGCTCGGCCTTTCGGAAGCGCAGGAAGACGTAGAGCCCGTCTACTGGGCCGACATCCGCGGTGAAGCGGCTTGGGATTTCTTCACGCTCTGGACCATGTTGGCCGCAGCGCTTCTGCTCATCCTCGACGAGCCAGCGTGGGCGTACTTTGGGCTCGTTGGGGGCGGGATGTACGTCTACTTCGCCGGTCGCGGGATCTTCACTCGCCTTGCGATGCGGAGCCGTGGGTTTCGAGTTGGCGCAGCCAAAAGTCTCAAGTTGGGCTACACGTTTCTCTCGATTTGGTGCCTAATGGGGTTGGCCACGATCGCTGCGGCAGGGATGGCCCTGGCTCCCCGCTAATCGGCGTAGGGCTCGACCGCGTTTCCTGGTCGCCAACGATCGTCAACACGGTCTCGCCTTCTTGGCGCCACCATCCTTGAAACGTTTGGCCCTCTGGGCTGATGGTGGCGCGCAAAGTATGCCATCCGGTTTGGACAGCTTCGACATCGTCGATCTCCACTTCGACGCTACGCGTGTCCCGCCGTAAACCCACTCGCAAAACCTTGAGTGCGCTTTCCTTGGCGCTCCAGGTCAAAGCAACATGACGATCTCGGTGAGCTCCAGCCGTGGTATCGACCGCCCTGCGTTCTTGCTCGGTGAAGAAGTCTTTAACGAAGCGCGAGCTGCGCGGCTCGACTGCCTCCAGGTCGCAGCCGACTCTCGTTCCCTGTGCGATTACGCAGGCAGCCAGTCCCTCGCGATGGCTGATCGAGATTTCCGAGCTGACCCTTCGTCCGTCGATCCATGCTTCGGGAGCGCCGTCCTCTGCTCCAATGATCTGAATTCGATTGAAGTCATCGATCCCGGCGATCCAAGACACTGCGGGTTTCGCCACGAACCGTCCGAGCCTCCACTCAGCACGGCGCTTCGGAAATTGGAGGCCCGCCAAGACCTTTTGTTCATCCGGGCCGAGCCAGTCGTCCCCTTCCGGCAATGCCGATGCAGAAAGGAGTCGCCAGCGTATCGTCATCCTTCGGACTGTTCGCGTTGAATGCCGCGCTCGATCGCATCCACCAGGTAGGGGCGCAGGGTACTGGCGGGAATGATTCGGTGGACGGAGCCGACCTCCAGCGCCCGATGAACACTGTGGACGCTGTCGAACTCCTCGGCCACCTCGCGCAGCTTTTCCGAATGGACGACCTTCTTCATCTTGCTGAGGCGATCCCTGAGCGCCACCCGTTCGACGCCGACCGCCCGATCGAGCTCTCGCTGCAGTGCCATCATCCGCTCATCCGAGAGGGTTCGCTTGCGAACGGATCCTGCGAACACCACCGCCGCTGCAGGCGCGCCGCCGATGACCGACGCATAGGTGTGTTCGAGTGCGGAGACCTCCAACGACGGATTCAACTTGTTGGAAAAGACCACGAATGCCCCTCCGTGATATCGAGAGATCACCAAGAACACCATCGGCCCCTTGAAGTTGACCACCGCGCGGCCGATCTCGGCACCGTACTCGAGCTGAAGCTGTCTCAAGGACTCCGGAGACCCATCGAAGCCGGATAGATTCGCCAGCACGACCACTGGTCGGTTGCTGCTTGCCGCGTTGATCGCGCGGGCGACTTTCTTCGAAGACATCGGGAACAAGGTTCCCGCTGTCCAAGTTGCAGGGCCATCTGCCGGGACGAAGCCGAGCCGCGACAAGGGCTGTGATTCGAGTCCAATCAAACAGACTGGGAACCCGCCGATGTGCGCGTCCCACACCACGGCCGCTTCCGCGTCGCGCATGCCGTACCATCGTTCGAGCACGTCGTGATCCTGGTCGGTCGCGGAGCGCATGACCTTGCGAATGTCGAAGGGGCGTTTTCGGCCCGGATTGGTTTTCGGATCGAACACCTCCCCCACCGTCGCGAAAGTCGAAGCGCCGACATGGCCGTGCGGTGCATCGCAAACGTCCCGGTCGATTGCATCTTTCGTCGCGGCGCGTCGCGGAAAGCGCTCTCCCGGCATCACGTAGCTGTGGTCGTAGTGTCGAAGAAGAATGTGGCAGCCGTCCGCAAGGTCGCGCGCAGCGTATTGCGCCTGACCATTGGGTCCCATGATTCGATCGTATCCGCCGATCCCCGCGTTGTCTTCCGCGGATACGCCGCCCGAGTAGTCGAGGGCCTGCTTGCCGGTCAGCACCATCGCGCTGCCCGGGCACATGATGAGGACGCCCTTGGTGTGCATGAGCATCGTCGCCTCGGCGTTCCAGTACGGTTGAGCGCCCACGTTGATGCCGCAGACGAGAACATTGACCTCCAAGCCTGCCTGCGTGAACTCGATCAGTCGGCGCAAGACCGCCGAGATCCAGTCCATGTTCTCGGTACCGCTTTCCATCGAGATCTTGGCGCCTGCCGACACCGCGTACCATTCCAACGGCACTTGCATCTGCTCCGCCAGGTCGAGGCCCGCGATGATGCGCCGGCACTCGGGTTCCGCCAGAGCGCCCATACCTCGACTCGGGTCCCCCAGGAGTGCAACGCGCGTCATCCCTTCGGGATACTTGTCGGTGAAGCTCGTCAGCAGGCCGACGATGATGTTGGCGCTGTTGCTTCCGGGTGGCCTCTCCACCGGGACGAGCTGCCCGGCCTCATCGAGGTCGAGCTCGCGAAACTCGCCCCGCGGGAAATCCGATTGGACGTCACTGTCTTCGCCGGGCGTGAGCATGGCGATGATCTCGTACGGGTGCATCAGACCCCGCTGGCTCAAACGCACCACGTTTTGCTCGTACGCGCTGCGGGGCCTCATCGGATAGGTCGGCAAATCGCGAAGGCGAATGCGGAGCCCGCTGCGGCCACGATTCGATACGTCGAGGAGCTTTTCCTCCAGCTTGCCGCTGGCTGGGTTGCGAATGGTGCCCTGGACCACGATGCGCTCCAGCCCAAGCCCCGTCGTCTCCGGCGCCAGCTTGTGAATGATGCCGTTGATTTCATCTTGGCTGAGGTCCAGTGGCGGCCAGAGAAACAAATGAACGCGGTTCCACTGAAACCGCTTGCCGGAGGGTCTCGTGCTCTGCTCACGTCGAATCGCAACGAGGCACTTGGAAAGAGTTCGCTCGAGATTCGGTAGAGCGACCACGCGGCCCGCTGCGTCACGCACCGGCGTCAGATCGCGCACTTCGGCGAGACAAATGAGACGTTCGTCCTTGCCGGTGACACGATATAGATTCACGTCTTCGGCCGACTCGACGCGCTCCGTGCTCAGGTCTTTCAAGCGCCACAAGAGCAGGCGTTTGCTCAGCATCGAATGCATGCCGCGGTATATGAGCTCCTCGCGAAGGCCATCCGCGCCCATTCGGAAAGTGAACGCCTGCAGCTCGTTTGCTCGTAGACCGGTTTCATTTCCCGTCACCGAGACGATGACCCTTCGGACCGGCCTCGAAGGCGCAAACGTTCCAAGCATGCGCCTGAGCCCCTCTGACGTCTTGTCCGGGCTCTCGAGCGCGTCGCGATGCAACACATAGAAGTCGACGACGACGTCGTCGGCTGCCGGAACGGCTTCGACGTGACGCTCCAGCTCGGTGATTGCATGAGGGAGTTGCTCGCCGGCGATGTGCGTGGCGAAGAAGTGAATCTTCTTTCCCTCGTACTCGTACCAGCACTTGGAAACGTCAATGTCCCCACTGGAAATCAGTTCGAAGTCCCTTAGATCGCACATCTTGTAGTATCGGCGGGCTAGGGTTTCGAGCATGATGAGGCGCTCGTACTGGCTCGCCTCGTCCAGCCGACGCGACATGAACCCCTTGAGTGGATGGGGAACGGCGACGAGCTCGGCGATTCGTGCGGCTCGGTCCTGCCCCTGTGGGTCCGCGACCAGGTTCGAGAGGATTTGATCTACCCTGGCGAGTGTCTCCTTCTCGACGCGCTCCTGAATGGGCCGCTCGAAGTAGTGGTACTGCAGCTCGCGGGCCAGATCGTGGATGGTGGGGTAGCGATCCTGAGTCTCGGCGATCATTCGAGACAATAGCTCGCGAAAGCCATCCCCAGCCGCCTCGCGAAGCGAGCTGACGTGATCGAGTCGGCTTTGAAGCAAGCTCAGCACCGGTGCGATCTGTTCGTCGATTCGTTTGTTTCCCTTGCAGATCCGAAACAGCACCCTCTGCAGCTCGGCGTTGCGCTGGATCTCGGCCAGACCATAGTGGCCGATGGCCCGTCGGAGCTTGGAAACGAACGAAGCCGGCAGCTCCTCTTCGCGACGAACCACCAGGTCACGAAGGAAGGTAAACAGATACTCCTCGGCGGTGTGTTTGCCGAAGTCCTCGGAGCCTTCTTCGTAGCGCGACTGTCGCCGGAACAGAGAGCAGAGGTCCACGAAGACATTTAGAATCTCGTCTTCGAGCGTAATCCGCGCAGGATCGTCTGGAGCAACGCTCGCAGTGACGATCTTTCCATCCGCGATCTCACGTGAGAGCTCCACCCGGTCGGCGTCGAAGCCCATGATCAGGCGCTGAAGCTCGGTCAGATTGTGCTTGTAGTTCGAGTAATTGGGGTCGCGCTCGGGGACCAACTTCGAAAACTCCAAGCGCTCGTCAGACGCAGTGCTGGCTTCCACGTCGCTCGGCTCGATGAGCAACATCGGCGCGCCGATCCCGAGCTGCACGTTGTTCATCACCATGACCTCGCGCACCTTGCCGGCAAACTTGGCGCCGATGACCATTTCCATCTTCATGGCTTCGAGGACGACGAGCCCATCTCCGACCGCGACCTCCTGGCCTTCGGAGACGAGCACATTGACCACGACCGCTGGCGACGGCGACCGAACGAGGCCGCCACGATCTCGCGAGATGCGGTGCGGCACACCGTCGACTTCCACGAGCACGCTCAGCCCCTGGTCGACCGATTGAATTCGAACGTGCCGATTGCCGACTTGGAGCCTTCGCTCCGCGCCTTCGAAGCGCTCGACCACGACCTCGATACGCTGTCCATCGACTTCGATACGGTAGCGGCGTGGGCCGAGGCGAAATACGGTGAGCTCATAGGTATGGCCCGCGTGGGTGAGCTCCATCGCGTGCCCGTGTGTGTCTTCCACCTGAGGACGTCCACGCGCCGCAGCGGTGTAGAACTGTGCGCGTTCCACATCGAGCTCGGCGTCGTAGGTTTCGATCGCGGCCTGCAGGAGGGCGAGCTCCGCGCCTTCGCGGGGCAGGTGCCTTCCTTCAGCGACGACGCGATCGACCCAGCCAACGTCGACCTCAGCAGAGCGGACCGCTGGGTTGTCGACCAAGCCGAGCAGGAAGCCCTTGTTGGAGGCGCCACCCCGAATCACGACCTCGCTCTCGAGGAGCGCCCGCCGAAGCCGAGCGAGCGACTCCTCGCGCGTCCGCCCATAGGCAATGATCTTGGCGATCATGGAATCGAATTCAGACGGGATTCGGTCGCCTTCAGCGATGCCGGTATCGACCCGGAGGCCGGGGCCGCTGGCCAGTCGAAGTTGTTCGACGAGTCCCGGCGAGGGCGCGAAGTTGTCTTCCGGATCCTCGGCGTTGAGCCGCGCTTCGATTGCGTGCCCACGCTTGATCGGCGGCTCCGCGTCAAGTCGACCACCCCGCGCGACGTGGATCTGCAGCTTCACAAGGTCGGCGCCGGTGACCATCTCCGAGACAGGGTGCTCGACTTGCAGCCGCGCGTTGACTTCCATGAACGAGAACTGTTGCGTGGGCTGGTGGTAGAGAAATTCGACCGTTCCCGCGTTTCGATAGCCGATCGCTTGCGTCAGCCTAGTCGCGGCTTGCTCGAGCTCGCTTTGCTGCTCTGCGGTCAATGCCGGCGGCGGAGTCTCTTCGAGGATCTTCTGGTTGCGTCGTTGGACGGTACAGTCGCGCACCCCCAGCGCCCAAGTCGTTCCTTCGTTATCCGCGATGATCTGGACCTCGACGTGGCGCGCACCGGTCACCATTCGTTCGAGAAACACCGCGGCGTTTCCGAAAGACTTCTCCGCCTCCGACCGCGCACTTCGAAACGCATCGGCCAGCTCGGACTCGCTTTGCACGCGGCGAATCCCACGGCCTCCGCCGCCCGCGGTCGCCTTGATCATCAGGGGGTAGCCGAGGCGCGCCGCGTGCTTGCGCGCATCTTCGAGGGTTGCGACTTCACCGCCACTCCATGGGGCGACCGGAACGTCCGCCTTCTCGGCGAGCTGCTTGGAGGCGATCTTGTCGCCCAGCTGGCGCATCATGTCGCCCGTTGGACCGATGAAGACGATCCCGAGTCGCTCGCAGAGATCAGCAAACCCGGGGTGCTCGGCGACGAAGCCCCATCCGGGCCAAACGGCCTCCGCGCGCGTTTCGATCAAAGCGCGTTCGAGGCGATCATAGTCGAGGTAGCTCGACTTGCGATGGCCTTCGTTAGTCAAAAAGGTTGCCGGGCCAAGCGAATAGGCTTCGTCGGCCTCGCGTACGAACATCGCCCGGCGGTCGGGGTCCGTGTAGAGCGCGATCGTGTGAAGCGAGTCGCGATGCTCGTGCCCGTACTCTCGCGCTGCGATGATGAATCGCATCGCCGGTTCGCCGCGGTTCACGATCGCGATTCGTTTGAAGGTCGAGCTGCCCATCTTCGTTCAGTCCATCGCCGCCCGGAGAGGCCTACGCTTGTCCGGATCGACGTCCTCCGGAAGCTCGGCCGTCTGGTATCCACGGAGTACCACGTATAGGTTGCCGACTTCATCCGTGACATGCGCATCGAACGATTTTCCGCCGTTCCTCGGACGCACCACCGCGTGCAGGCGCCCTTCGATCTCGTCTGCGGACCGAATCACTTTCACCTCGTCGATGTGCTGCGGCAAGCCCATCCGGCCGGTCGTGCCGATCTGCCATACGCCTGCGGTCTGGAAACAGAGCTCGAGCAGCCTTGGCTCAGTGACCATTTCGAGGTCCGCGGGCTGGCGATCGTCGGGGAGCTGCTCGCGCATCCGGCCAACCACGACTCCGTTGTCGCGCCAGGCGGTGTCCAGCACCTGATAGGCGGGGCCGTGGAAGTAGACCTGGTAAATGTCCTTTTCCGCCACGCTCGCACCGGAAGCGTGAGGCGGTGCTTCGAATCTGTCTCTGTCGGCAGGCCTGCGCGCCAGCCGGACGGTTGCGGTGAAATGGGTCTTGGCCTCGTCTCTACCGACGATCGATCGCGTGCCGATCAACCGGCAGCGCGCCAGCAGCTCGGCGCCCTCGCTGGTGAACTGCGCCATCAAGATGAGCGTTCTCGGCTCGTCGCGATAGAACTTGAACGGCGCGAGGATATCAACGCCTTCGGTGGCGCGGATGTGCCGGTCCGGAAAGAGCGCCTTGCTGACCTCGCCGAAGCCCTCGAGCCCAGCCGCATGCGCTAACGCGTCGATCCGACTAACGGCGTGTCGGCGGCGATTGCAGATGGTCTCGGCGCACCCAACTTCGTCGTGACGACCCCCTGGGGCACGACCATGGTGTCCGATGACAGCACCGGAACCGACACCATCGGGGAGGTCACCCTCGATGGGGACGTCTCCGTCTGGGCCCAGGGCGTGCCGACGCCCAACGGCATGGTTTTCTCGCTCGATAATCGAACGCTTTGCATCGCTGCGACATTCGAAGGCGTCGGCCTTTGGCGCGTGCCCGTCAGTGAGGAAGGCGAGGCGGGGACGCCGGAGCAATGGGTCAGCTTCGGTGCAGCCTCGACGCCGGACGGCGTTGCCATCGACAGCGAAGGCAGTGTGTACGTTGCGCTGAACATCAACGACGAGATCGCTCAGGTGAAGCCCGATGGAACCGTCACCATCATCGCCGAAGGGGTGGACAAGGCTGCGAGCCTCGCGTTCGGCCAAGGTGAGTACGATCCCTGTTCGCTTTACGTGACCAACCTCCTTGGTGCGCAGGTCTGGCGCGTCGGTGTCGGGGTTCTGGGAACCGAGAACTAGGGCGTGTTGCGCACTTCGGTGATCTCGCAGATCACCTCGCCCTTTGGGCGACGGAGCGTGATTTCGTCGCCCAGCTCGCGCGACAAGAGAGCCTTTCCGACGGGTGACTCCATGCTGATCCACTTCTTCTGGGCGTCGATTTCGTCGGGTCCAACGATGCGGTAGGTCTGCGTTTCCCCGTCCTCGTCTTCAATCGTGACCCAGCTTCCGAAGTAGACCCGGCCGTCGTCGGGCGGCTTCTCGTCGACGATGGTCAGTACCTTGAGCCGCTTTCCCAAGAAGCGTAGTCGCCGATCGATCGCAGCGAGGCGCTGCTTGCTGTACTGATACTCCGCGTTTTCGGACCGGTCGCCCTCGGCCGCCGCAACCTGCACCGCCTTTGCCATCTTTGGGCGATCGACGTTCCAAAGCCGTTCCGCCTCTTCCTCGAAACGCCTGTATCCCTCCGGCGTGATGTAACCGGGAATGCTCGAGGTATCCGGTCGTGTCCGGCGTCGCGTCATCGTATTCGGCGTGAGTCTAGTAGACGAAGCTCGGCTTGGGCGCGCCACCGGCGCTCATTTGGAGGGCGTTGATGGCGAAGCTGAAATCGTGCGTCGGTTCGGCGCGCGGCCCGGACGCATACTTCGTTCGTGTGCGCGAGCCGAGGAGTCCGAGTAGCGCCGCCCCGAGGGGAATCGACATCCGAGGCGAGAGGAAAAGCGACTTGGGCTTCACGCCGGTCATGACCGCGCCGAAGCTATCCATGAAGCTCGCTCCGCGGCGCTGGGCCGCAATCGCCGCGGTGTCCAAAAGAACCGGGAAGCGCTGGATCGCCCGGCCAGCAGCGGCCGATATCGAGAAGTCGCGACCGAACTCCTTCATCCAGGCGCGATGGTAGGCCGAGAGCCGCCGCGCGCTGAGGTCCGCCGCATCGAAGGCCTCGTGGAGCAGCCGTGCTGCGATCTTCGCGGCGACCATTGCAGTGTGAATGCCCTCGCCAGTCAGTGGATCGGTCTGTCCAGCTGCGTCGCCCAAGACCAGGAGTCGTTCCCCATGCGTTCGCGGCTCACCGCCTAGGCGAAGTGGGGATAGACCCGGGGGCTCCAACAGTTCCGCGTGGTCGCCCAGCGCTGCGCGTACGTAAGGGTCCGCGGCAACCTCGGTTTGAAGCAAGGGCTTCAACTTCGTCAGCGGTACTCGGCCTCCGGGAAGCAGGTAGCAGCCGAGATCGATGTCTCCGTTCGAGTGGCGAAAGAGCGCGACGTAGCCCGGGAGCACATACGGCGGATAGAGCAGGACGCCATCGCTGCTGAACTGATGTGTGCCTCCCTTGATGTACTGCCGGCTCGCAACACTATTGGCGCCGGTTTTCACGACGCCGAGCGCGCGTGCGATTTTGCTCTTGGCGCCGTCTGCGGCGATCAGGCATCGACCAGAAAAACGTCGGCCGTCCTTGCAGCGCACCGCCCATCGCCCATCGCCGAGCTTCACATCGCTCACCGAAGCACCCTCGATCAGCTCGGCGCCCATTCGTGCGGCGGCTCGCGCGATGCGTTCGTCGCAGACCATTCGTCGGATTGCAGCGACGCGCGGAGCGCCCTCGCGCTTGCCTTCATCGGGGCTAGTGAAGCTCAGTCCCGAGGGTGACACCAAGCCACCGGAGCGAACCCATTGCACCGCGCCCTCGGCGTCGAGCTCCTGGATGACCCCCATCTCTTCCAGGATGTCGAGCGCGGGCTCGCACCAAGCATCACCGCAACGCTTGTCCCGCGGAAAGGTCGCCTTTTCGAGGAGTGCGACTCGCTTTCCTCCCTTAGCGAGAAAGTACGCCGCGGTGGCTCCAGCAGGGCCAGCGCCAGCGATGACGACATCGTACACAGGCTGCTCTTCCATGGACGGCGGACTCCAGCGCAGGCCGGCTACGCCTCCCAGACCACCTTCTGACCCGCGCCGTACCATTCGGCCATCTTGGGGCCGTAGGTGTCTTCGAGCATGCTTCGCTTCATCTTCATGGTCGGCGTGAGAAAGCCGTTTTCGATCAGCCAAGGGTCTTTGACGACGGTCAGGAACTGCAGGCGCTCGAAGGCCTCGACCTCTTGGTTGACCTGCTTCAGCAGAGCCTCGAGCTCGGCATGGATCTGCTCCCGCACACTCGAGTCGCTCAGCTTCGGGCGGAGCTCCTCCCCGAGGAGGACCAGGGCAAACGGCTGCGGATGGCCGGACCCGGTGACGCAGCACATCTCGACGTGGACGTTGTTGTTGATGATGTTCTCGATCGGGACGGGGGCGACGTACTTGCCCTTGCTCGTCTTGAAGAGCTCCTTTACGCGGCCCGTGATCTTGAGTCGGCCTTTCTCATCACGCTCGCCGCGGTCGCCCGTACGGAAGTAGCCATCCTCGGTGTAGCACTCGGCCGTCATCTCGGGCTCCTTGTAGTAGCCCATCATGTTGCCGGGTGACTTGATTAGGATCTCGCCCTCGTCGCTGATTTTCACGTCCACGCCGGGCATCGGGCTTCCGACGTAGCCGGCCCGGCCGAGCCCGGGATAGGTTGCGTGGGAGTACGCGAAATCCTCGCTCATGCCGTAGCCTTCGAGGAGCTCGAGACCCAAGTTCCGATACCATTGAATGAGATCGGGTGGGATTGGCGCCGACCCACTGGCCGCGATCCGTACGTGTTGCAGGCCGAGCCCGGTCAGCACCTTCTTTTTGATCACCCGATTGAGTAGAGGGATACGAAGTAACCGTGAGAGCTTCTCAGGCGGGAGCTTGTGAAATATTCCGAGCTGGAACTTCAACCACAACCGCGGAACCGAAACGAATATCGTCGGCTGCGCGCGATTGAGGTCGGCTACGAAGGTTTCCAACGACTCCGCGAAAAAGAGCTGCATTCCGGTGTGCAGTCCCTGTGTCTCCACGCAAAATCGCTCGAAGACGTGGGCGAGCGGAAGATAGGACAGCATTCGGTCGTTCGGGGTCGAGTGAAAGATCTCATCGGCTCCCTTCACCGACGCTGCGATTGCACCGAAGCTGTGCATCACGCCCTTGGGCCGTCCCGTGCTTCCAGAGGTGTACACGATGATCGCGAGCTCGTCGGCTCGCCGCGAGGGGTTTCCCTGCATCGGTTCGGTTCGCGCGGTGATCGAATCCCAGGTCTCGTAATCGTTCGGGGGGGCGAGCGGAAACGAAATGCAGGGCATGTCGGCGGGGATGCCTTTTTTGATCTCGTCCCAGCCGTCGAGCTTGCCCACGAACAGAAGCTTCGACTCGCTATGCTCGAGGATGTACTGAATCGTCTCTGAATTGAGCGTGGGATAGAGCGCGACGCTCACGTGCCCGGCCATCCAAATCGCCAAGTCCGCCAAAATGAAATGCGCACAGTTCTTCGAGATGAGCCCGATGTGGCTTCCGGGGGGAAGGTTCAGCGACTTCAGGTGCGCCGCCATCCGCCTCACCTGATCCATCGCCTCGGCCCAGGTGTAGGTTTGTACCTCGCCATTGCCGATGGGCTGGGTCATCCACCGCCGATCCGGCGTGGAACTTTCCCAGTGATAGGCGTCATCGAGTACGAGTTGCTGTTCGGCCATCGGTCACTCCTCATGCGGACGGGCCCAAGAGGATACACCTTCTCGGAACCAAAGTGGGCTGCTTTCATCGTGGAATGTGCTCTCGCTCCACTCCCCGATCCCGCCGTTTGGTGCCAAATAGTGATGAGCCCTCAATCATCCGGCCTGGAACAGATGCGCAGCTGGGTCACGGACACTCCCGACACCGGCCTTGCGCGGCCTGGCTTGACGGAAGACCCTCACCGGGAGCGGAATATGGCAGAAGTGGAAGTGGGATTTATCGGCAGTGGCGATGCTTTTGGCAGCGGCGGCCGTTTTCAGACCTGTATTGCGATACGCACTTCCGATGATTTTTTTCTCGTCGATTGCGGGGCGTCTTCCTTGATCGCGATGCGTAAACAACAGATCGAACCGCGAGAGGTGAGTAAAATCCTGATCACCCATCTGCACGGCGATCACTTCGGCGGTCTGCCGTTTTTTCTGCTCGACGCACAGTTGGTGTCCAAGAGAGCTGCCCCGCTGACGTTGGTGGGGCCACTGGGACTCGAAGAGCGCCTCAAAGCCGCCATGGAAATCCTCTTCGCCGGTTCGTCCAAAGTGGAGCCAAACTTCGAAGTGCGTTTCGTCGAGCTGAAGGCTCGAACACCGACCCAAGTCGATGGAATCCAAATCACGGCGTTTCCGGCCGCTCATTTCAGCGGGGCGCCGTCGTACAGCTTGCGCGTCGAAGTCGAGCAGAAGGTGTTCGTCTACTCTGGCGACAGCCAATGGACCGACACGCTGATCGAAGCTTCTGCGGACGCTGACCTATTCGTCTGCGAGTCGTACGTATTCGACAAAGAAGTGGCCTTACACAACAACTACCGCACGATCATGGAGAATCGCCCTCGACTCACTTGCAAGAAGATCATCCTCACCCACATGAGTGACGACGTGCTCTCGCGGGCTCAGCAGGTCGAGCTGCCGATGGCAGAGGATGGGCTCTGGCTGCACTTGTAATGACGTCGGCGTCGCGCTAGGGAATCGACTGATTCCGGGCGGAGGTTGGTCAAATGAAATGGATCGCGGGATTCGCTCTTCTCGCGTTTGGCGTGGCTGGGTTTGGTTGTTCGAGCTCGCAGTCGGCGCCGGCCCTCGAACCCACCGGGTACGACCTTCGGGTCGACGCGTTCTTCGACACCACGATCGAAACCGACCCTCGAAACACGTATTCCGAGGTCATGCGGGTGGCCCGGGGCGTTGCGCCGGACGAATCCAAGATCCAATTCGACCTCGATCGATTGACCCGGCGCGAGGACACTTCGGACTTCAAGCTTCCCGGGCTTCTTTGGATGCTCTACGAGTTTGCCGATTCGGATCTGCTGAGTGCGGAGATTCTCGGCAACGCGAAGGACGTGATCCTCGGGCACAAGCTCTGGCCGGACGAGCTTCTGACCGAGCCCGATCCGGTGGCGACCGACAGCATGGTCTACCTGACCGAGAACCACTTCATCCTGTACGCGAGCAGCGCATACCTCGCTGGGCAGCTCTATCCGGACGAGGTGTTTGCTGCGAGCGGCGAGACCGGCGCGGAAAAGATGGCGACATTCCGGCCGCGCGTCATGCGCTGGCTGGAGCTTCGCTACAAGTCCGGTTTCAGCGAGTGGCTCTCGAACGTATATTACGACGAAGACATTCCCGGGCTCGTCGCGCTCGTCGAGTTGGCCGAAGACGAGGAGCTCAGGCAGCTCGCCGCGATGGTCCTCGACCTGATCTACGCGGATATGGCCTTGAACCAGTACGACGGAGCCTTTGGCAGCACCCACGGCCGCACGTACGAGGACAAGATGGGCGGCTCCCGGGACAACACCGGCTCGACCTTCAAGCTCTTGTTCGACCTCAACGAGTTCGGTCCCGGGAACATGAGCTCGTCGGTGCTGGCGCTCAGCACCACGTATCGTCTGCCGCGCGTCATTTACGAGATGGCGCACGATGTCGATCGCCAAGAGTCCGAAAACCGCCAGCGAATGGGCATCAAGCTCGAAGAGGCCGCGCGCTGGGGGCTCGATACGTCACGGTTCGAGGACGGAATGACCTTCATGACACTCGAGGCGTACACCCACCCGCTCACGATCGGTCTCTGGGTCGACATGCTCAACGCCTACAAGTGGTGGGAGCACGACGATTACAAGCTGTTCAAGCCATTCCGAGAGGTCCTCGAGAACGAGTTGGTTCGCAACGCCTTCGCTATCGAAGCTGAAAAGGACATCACTCGGAACATGCGTCCGGAGGTCAACATCTACACCTACCGGACCCCGAGCTACATGCTCAGCACCGCCCAGGATTGGCGCAAAGGCTTTGGCGGAGACCAGCAATCGATTTGGCAGGCAACACTTGCAAAGAATGCCGTCGCGTTCACGACCCATCCGGGGAACGAAAGCTGGGATGGCGACACGCCGCGCTACTGGACCGGCTACGGCACGATGCCGCGCGCGATTCAGGTCAAGAACGTCGTCATCTCGCTTTACGATGTCGATACCGATGCCGTGCTCTACGTTCCGAATCAACCGCTCTACACCCATGCCTTCCTCGACAAGAGCCAGTTCGATGAGGCGTACAAAGAAGGGGGCTGGTTTTTCGCGCGCTACGGCGACGGGTATCTCGCACTCTGGGCATCCGACCCAGACGCCGACTGGGAGATCAATGATGACCCGGAGCACGATGATTTAGGTGACCACGAAATCATCGCGGACGGCGAAAAGACGATTTGGATCTGTGAGCTCGGGAGCGCGGCCGACCACGCCGACTTCGACGCGTTCAAGGCCGCCATCCTGAACGCGCCGCTGAGCGCCGATGCCGAAGCGCTCACCGTCGACTACGAGTCTCCCTCCCAAGGGCGTCTGGTCATGGGCTGGGACGGCCCGCTCACGCAGGAAGGCGTCGCGCTCGAGGTCGGTGATTACCCGCGATACGACAATCCGTACGGCACGGCGGACTTCCCGGGCGAGGTCATCTCGTTCCTGCATCGCGGTCAGTCTCTGCGCCTCGACTTCACGAATCGGACACGTGAGGTCAACCGCTTCCTGGACTAAGCTCCAGCCATGCTGGATTTCTCGGGCCGCGAAGCGGTCGTAACGGGCGGAACAGGTGCGCTGGGCAGCGCCGTTGTAGGGCGTCTCATTGCCGCTGGCGCCATCGTTCACGTTCCTGTCTTCGCGGCCAACGAGCTCGACGAGTTTGCACATCGCGCGGACGCGGCAGTGAAGCTTCACGAAGGCATGGACCTGAGCGTCGAGGCGGACGTTGCTCGACTTTTCGCCGAAACGAGCTCTCTCTACGCAAGCATTCACATGGCAGGTGGGTTTGCGATGGGGCCGATCGGCTCCACCGGCGTGGACGTTTGGAACCATTTGATGGCCATGAACGCCACGACCTGCTTTCTTTGTTGCCGGGAGGCGGTCAGGGCGATGGAAGGGCGTGAGGGGCGCATCGTCAACGTCGCGGCGCGTCCGATCCTAGTGCCGACCTCGCAAATGACCGCCTACTCGGCCTCGAAGGCCGCCGTCGCCGCGCTGACACTTTCCCTCGCGGAAGAGCTCTCGACCTCTTCGATCTGGGTCAACGCCATCGTCCCGAGCATCATCGACACCAAGGCGAACCGCGCCGCGATGCCCGATGCGGATCACAGCGTCTGGCCCAAGCCCGGCGAAATCGCCGAAACGGTCGCCTTCCTCGCCTCGCCGCAGAATTCCGTCACTCGTGGGGCTCTCGTTCCGGTCTACGGCAAGAGCTGACCGGGCGGGTGCTCCGGCTGGTGCCGATGATGTAGTATCGGCCGGATGAAGTACACGCATCTTGGTCGAACGGGCGTGACCGTTTCCCGGATTTGTCTGGGCTGCATGAGCTACGGAACACCGGACTGGCGGCCTTGGGTCCATGATTCCAACGCGTCGGCGCCGTTCTTCAAGCGCGCGATCGAAGCGGGCATCAACTTCTTCGACACCGCCGACATGTATTCTCTCGGAGTCAGCGAGGAAGTGACTGGGAAGTGGCTTCGCGAGTACGGCAACGTCGATGAGCTCGTCATTGGGACGAAAGTATTCTTTCCGATGAACGAGCGCCCCAACATGGGTGGGCTGTCGCGCAAGCACATCCAACAAGCCTGCGAGGACAGCCTCCGCCGTCTGGGCGTCGACACCATCGACCTCTACCAAATCCACCGTTTGGATCCCCACACGCCGATGGAAGAACTGCTGGCCGCCCTCGACCAGCTCGTCCGGCAGGGCAAGGTTCGTTACATTGGTGCGAGCTCGATGTACGCCTGGCAGTTTCAACGACTCCTCTCGATGTCCGAACGAAACGGCTGGGCGCGCTTCGTCACCATGCAAAACCACTATAATCTCGTCTATCGAGAGGAGGAGCGCGAGATGATGCCGCTATGCGAGGACGAAGGGATCGGGGTCATCCCCTGGTCGCCGCTCGCTCGCGGAATGCTCGCCGGGACGCGCCGCAAGCTCGGGGACAGCTCCACCAGCCGCTCATCGAGCGATGGCCTCGATCAGATTCTGTACGATCAGCCCTCGGACTGGGAGGTCGTCGATGCGGTAAAGAAGGTCGCGGCGGAGCGGGGTGAGCCCGCTGCTCGCGTCGCCCTGGCCTGGCTGCTTTCGAAGCCGGCGGTGGCGGCTCCGATCGTAGGCGCGACCAAGCTCAAGCACCTCGACGACGCCATTGCCGCCGCCGAGATCGAGCTCAGCCTAGAAGAGATCGCGATTCTCGAGGCGCCGTACCGCGCGCATCCGGTCAAGGGCTTGGCGGCGCCAAAGGCCTGAGCGAGTCCCAGTCAGTCTTCATCGAGCTCGGAGCGCAGGCTTCGGATCATCAGACGCTCGTAGAGCCCGGGGACGAGGCGTGAGAGGACCGCGCTGGTCTTCCCCACGGGGGTCAGCACGAGACGTCTCCGCCCGGCTTCGGCCGCCTTCAACACTTCCGCGGCCACTTCGTCGGCATTGCCGAGCCTTCCGACTTTGGACCGTGGCCGCGAGACGCGTTTGCCATCACCCCCGAGCGTCGACGCCTCCAAGCCGGTTGCGACGAACGAAGGGCAGACCATCAGCACGCCGACGCCTTTGTCAGCCACCTCGGCGCCCAGACTTTCGAACAGGCCGTGCAGGGCGTGCTTCGAGGCCGCGTATCCGCTGCGCCCATAAAGCGGTGCCAATCCTGCAATGCTCGACACGGCGATGATCAAACCGCGATTGTTGAGGAGGTCGTCCATACAGGCCTGGGTGCAATGAATTGCACCGAAAAGATTCACTTCCATCACGCGCCGAAAGACCTCGGGCCGCGTCTCGGCAAACGCGCTTCGGTGCACGATGCCGGCGTTGTTGATGAGGACGTCGATGCTTCCGAATGCTTCGCGGACGGTGGTCATCGTCGAAGCGACTTGTGCCGGTTCGGTGATGTCGCAGGGAAGGACGACGACTTCGATTCCCAATGCGTCCAGCTCTTCACGGGTTTCGATCAGCGGGCTTCCGGACAGGTCGATGATGGCGATTTTCGCCTCTGCCGCACCGAAGCTTCGGGCAAGCGCGCGTCCGATTCCGCCCGCGCCGCCGGTGATGACGACCGTGCGCCCCCGAAAATCACGCCGAGCCAAGGAGACCTCGCGCGCGGGCGTAGAGCTCGAACGCCTCGCGACTGCTGAGCTTTGGGGTGTAGCCGTACTCCTCTTTGAGGCGCCGGTTCGAGAGCACCGGTCGATAGCGCAAAAAGTTTACGCGTTCGGGCCCGTTCTCAGTCAAGCCGACGCGCTTGAGCGCCCAGAGAATCGTCTTCACGAGCGATGCCGGCAGCTGCACGTACGGTTTGTTGAGCATCTTCGCGATTTCGCGCGGGGTGAGCGCGCCGTCGCCCGCTTGGTTGTAGACACCGACCTTGTCTGAGAAGACAGCATCGACGAGGCAGGCGACCAAGTCCTGGTCCCAGATGAAGACGAAGGGAGAATCCGAGCCCACGATGCCCAGAATAACAGGCTTCTCGAACAGATCGGTGACCGGACTGTGCACGTCTGGCCCGACGACGGTGCCGGGTCGGAATACGATCTGCCGAAGCTCGGGACGCTCTTCACGCCAGCGCGCCAACATGTCTTCGACGATGCGTTTGTGCTTCGAGTATTCGAACTCGTCGTTGCCTCGGAGCGGATCGTTTTCGTCCAACCAATCGGGATTGTCCGGATGATACCCGTACGCCGCCCCACTGGAGGTGACGATCAGCCTAGTCGCCTTGGCTGCCTCGCACGCCTCGAGGATGTTTTGGGTACCGAGGACGTCGACGCGGTAGGCCAAGTCTTCCGGCGCACCTTTGGGCACGCGAACGATCGAAGCGAGGTGGACGACGGTGTCGATCCCGTGCTTGCGAAATGATTCCTCGAGCGCAGGGTCGCAAATGTCGCCCTGCTCGTAGACGACTCCCGCGACGCGTTCGCTGCGCTCGACCTCAGTCCAATCGAGCGCGACCAGCGCCGAGACCTCGTTCCGACGCTTCGCCAAGGCCGCGATGCAGAGGCGACCGACGTAGCCAGCCGCCCCGGTCACCAGGACCGCGGGGCCCGCGCCCATCAGGCGCCGGGCTCCTGGTGCATTGCCTTGAACTCCTGAAGCCCAGGTGCGAACAGGTGCATGTTGGGGTCGACGTCGACGTGAATCACCGACGGCTTCCCCGAATCGACACAGCGCTGCAGCGCCGCTTCCAGCTCAGCCGGATCGGCGACCCGCTCGCCGTGGCAACCCATCGCTTCGGCAACCTTGTCGAACTGGATTTCTTCGAAATCGGCGTTGATCGTGCCCTGCTGATCGGTTTGGATCGCGGGGCGAAGCATGCCGAGCCCGATTGACTGCGTGAGCTTCACCATGCCCCACTGCTTGTCGCAAAGCACCAGGTAGATCACGGGCAGCCCATTGCGGAGCGCGGTCTCGAGCTCCTGGAAATGAAAGCCCATCGCGCCGTCGCCGATGATGCAGACCACTTTCGAGTCCGGCTTCGCGATCTGTCCGGCGAGCGCCTGTGAAACGCCGGCGCCCAACATGCCAAACTTGAACGTCGATAAGAGCGTGTCGGGCCGATTGATCTCCGAGAAGAAGCTCGCCCAAACTGTAGCGTTGCCTCCGTCGAAGACGTGAACCGTATCGTCGCCGAAGAAACGCTGGCAGGCCGCTGGCACCTGCGCGCTGTGCATCGGGCTCGCCGTGTTCTGGAGCGCCATATCGAGTTGACCTCGGACTCTGCCCACCGCTTCTGCAAGACCAGCCGTGCGTGCGCGGTTGGCACGCAGTCGCTCCTCATCGAGCGGTGACTGCTCGAGCTCGGCAGCGAGCGCGGACAAGAACGTGCCGGCGTCCGCCACGATCGCGAGCTCCGTGGCCTTGTTCAGCCCGAGAACCTCTTCGTCGATATCGACTTGAATCAACTTCTGCTCGTCTGGCTTGCCCCAGTACGGCGGTTTGCCCCACCAATCGGTCTCACCGAGGCGCGAGCCGACCACCAAGACCACATCGGCCTCGCTGCGGGCCTGGTTGATCGGCTCCATGGCCCAAATCGGGAGCAATTGCTCGTGATTATCGGGGAGGGCGCCGCGTCCGGCCCAGCTCGTCGTGACCGGCGAGCCTATTGCTTCGCTCACTCGTTCGAGCGCGTCGGAGGCGTGCGCGTGCAAGACGCCGCTTCCGGCATGAACATGCGGCCGTTCCGCGTTTCGAAGGAGCTCTGCGGTGCGTGCCACCTGGCTGGGCGAAGGCTCGACGGGTTCGGTTCGCCGGTACGCCTGCGGAGGACGAAGGTCGATCCCGTCCGCTTCGAAAACACCATTCATGATGGTTTCCGGAACGTCGAGGTGCACTACGCCCGGGCGGCCAGACCAACTGATTCGCGCTGCACGTCGAAAAAACTCGGGAAGACGATCGAACGACGGCACCGCGCCACTCCACTTGGACATCGCGCGTGTGACCCCGGTCTGGTTGAAGTACTGGTACGTGCCTCCGCGATCGGGATAGGCGATTGGCGTGCGCCGACTCGAGGTGATCAGCAGGACGCGATTACCTTCGCCGTTCTCGACGGCGACTCCAGGCAAAATGTTCGCAACACCGGGCCCGTTTGAAGCCATACAAACGCCGAGCTTGCCGGTCAGCCGGGCGTAGGCGCCCGCCATGTGCGCCGCGCTGGTTTCATGCCGCGGCGACACCATCCGGATGCCGTGCTTTTCGAAGCTTGCAAAAAAGCCCATGTACGTGCCGTCGACGATGCCGAACACGACCTCGACACCCTCGGCCGCCAACATTCGAGCTAGGGCCTCACCTCCAACCATCTGAGTCATGGCTTTCCTTCCCGCGCCCGGTTAACCGCCGACGGGTGGCGGAGCGGGGCGCCGAAAAAAGAATGTACACCCGTGCTTTCCCCCGCTGAAAGCGAAACATTTGCGCCTCGAGACGCGCAATTCAGTCCGTGTTTACGGTCCTGCCGGCCTCGCATCCCAGTTTCTCCTCGTTTTGATTCCGACCCTGGTCCCCAGGTGCCAGTGCCACCCCGTAGCGCGACTTCGTCGCCACGGGGCTACGCGTCAGCGACCGTCTGGCTTGGGTCGACGGGATGCGGGGACTTGAGGCACACTCTCTCACGTGTCTGAAGCTGCGACGCTATCGCTCCCCAGTCGACTGGAGGTCGTCGATCACGTTCGCTCGCTGGGGCGTGCCCTCGTTGCCGTGATGCCGATTCACTATCCGCGCGCGATGTTGCGAGCGCATCAGCTTCACCCGATGGAGATCTGGGGGCCGCCTCATGTCGAGCGGCACGAGGGGAGCCGGCACTTTCAAGCGTACACCTGTGACATCGTCGTCAAAGCGATGTCGTTCATTCGTTCGGGTGGTCTCGATGCGACGAAAGCTATTTTGGTTCCGCACACCTGTGACGCCTTGCAGGGCATGGGCTCGGTGCTCGGCGACTTTCTTCAGCCGGATCAACGCGTTCTCACGCTCTATCTCCCGCGGGGGCGGCGCAGCTCCGACCACGAGTTCTTGCGACGTGAGCTCGGACGTCTTGCCCGGACACTCGTCGAGGTCAGCGGCCACGAGCCCTGCCGGGACGATTGGGACGAGGCATTCGAGGCGGAAGACGCTGCCGATGCGGCTCTGGCCGACCTGTACCGGCGTCGGGCACGGCTCGCGATCTCCGACCGGGACTTCTACACCGTCGTCCGTTCTCGCGAGTATCTCACCGCAGAGCAGTTCTGCGACCAGGCGGCTGCCCTGCCCGAAGGTGAGGCGCCCCAGCGCGGGGTCGGACTCATGATATCGGGCATCGTGGCCGAGCCGGCTCTGTTCGACCAGATCGAAGCCATGGGGGCCTACGTCGCCGGCGACGATCTCGCTTGCGGTTTTCGACGGGTCTATTCCGCATCGGCGGAAGCCGATCCGTTGGAGCGAGCCGCCAATCGGCTCTTGACGTCTCCCGCCGATCCGACTTGCGGTACGCCCATTCAAGTCCGCGTCGACACGCTCCAAACGCGTATGCGCGCTCTTGGTGCACGCGGGCTCCTCATCTACGACCCCAAGTTCTGCGAGCCGGAGCTCTTTGACGTTCCGCTACTGCGCAAGCACCTGAACGCAGCCGGGTTTCCCGTCCTGCACGTCGAGTTCGAGATGGGGGACCGCCTTCCGTACCAAACCCTGTCGCGCATCGAAGCCTTCGTGGAGACCCTCTCATGACCAGGTCGGAAGCTCTGCCGCACTACGTCGAATCGAGCCGGCTCGAGCACTTCGTCAACTACGAAGTCTTGGGCAAGACAACGCTTCGTGTGCAGCGTTGGCGCGACCAGTGGAAGCTCGCCAGAAGACGTCCACGGCCGAATAGCCCGCTAAACCCGCCCCTTCGCTCGGTCGCGCACATGAAGGAAATCATGAGCCGCCACTATCTAGAAGGCCGGTACGCTGCAGGGGTTCGTAAGGTCGCTTGGGTGACGAGTGGGGCGCCGACCGAGCCACTTCAGGCCTTGGGCTACTTCTTGGTCTATCCCGAGAACCACGCCGCCTTGTGCGGAGTGCGCCGCAAAGCACAAGGCATCGCAGAAGAAGCCGAGCATGCTGGCTGGTCGCGCGACATCTGCTCTTATGCGCGCACCGACATCGGCGCGATGATTTCCGGCAAGACGCCTGCCGGTCGTTTGCCTCGCCCGGACGTGCTCGTCTGCTGCACCAACATCTGCCAAACCGTCCTGCACTGGTACCGCGTTTTGGCGGACTACTTCGAGTGCCCGCTCGTCTTGATCGACACCCCGTTCCTCTATCAAGAGGCGCACGATCACGAGGTCGCATATGTGAAGCGCCAGATCGAGGACATGATTTGCGTCGCCGAGGAGATCGCGGGCAAGTCGCTCGACGAGACACGCTTTCGAGACGTCATGACCAACGCACGACGAGGTGCAGAGCTCTGGCTCGAAGTTCTCAACCGCTCACAGCACCGGCCGGCGCCGATGACCGCATTCGACGGTTTCATTCACATGGGACCGATCGTCGACATGCGAGGTGAGGCGGTGACCGTCGCCTATTACGAGCGCCTGATCGCCGAGCTCGACGAGCGAATCGAGCGTGGCATCGGCGCCATCAAGGAAGAGCGCTACCGAGTGCTCTGGGACAACCTCCCCATCTGGTTCAAAATCGGGGACTTCTCCAAGTGGCTCGCCGAACGGGGCGTCAACGTCGTCGCATCGACTTACACCTTCGCCTGGGGCGAGCTCGCGCCGATGATCGATCCGTCGCAGCCGCTCGATTCCATGGCCCGCGTGTATCTGCATCCGATCCTGAACCGCTCCACGGGTCATAAGCTCGCCTCGATGAGACGAATGGTCGACGAGTTTCAACTCGACGGGGTCATTCTCCACTCGGATCGTTCCTGCAAACCCTATTCACTCGGGCAGATCGATCAGCGCGATCGACTCGTCAAGACGCTTGGCATCCCTGCGCTGCTGCTCGAAGCCGATCACAACGATCCACGCGACTACTCGGATGAGCAAGGCAGCAATCGGCTCGAAGCCTTCATTGAAATGATGGAGCCGCGCGGGTGAGCCGAGTCGCTGCGATAGGCATTGATGCTGGCTCGACCACCTGCAAGCTGGTTGCGGTCGATCAGGATGGCACCATCATCAGCTCTCTGCTCGAGCCGACCGAGCCACGCGTCGAGCTACAAGTCCAAAGGATGCTGGATGCGATTCGCGCGGAGCACGGCGCCAATTCGAGCGTTCGGACGATCGCCACCGGATACGGGCGCAAGTTGATCAAGGATGCCACACGAAACTTGACTGAAATCACCTGTCACGCGAGAGGCGTCTTTCGCGACCTCGGTTGCGCAGGCACTCTGATCGACATCGGCGGACAGGACAGCAAAGTCATCCAGATCGGCGGCGACGGGCGACCGGTCGACTTCATGATGAACGACAAGTGCGCCGCCGGGACGGGTCGATTCTTGGAGTACACCGCAGCGCGCCTCGGCGTTCCAGTTCCGGAGCTCGGTGCCCGAGCGCTTTCCACCGCTCAAGAAGAGCCGATCAGCTCCACATGCACTGTTTTCGCCGAGTCCGAGATCATTTCCTTGATCGCCCGCGGCGCGGAGCCCGACTCGATCCTTCGCGGCCTGCACCGCTCCTTGGTCGGTCGGGTCGTTTCGATGGTTCGAAACGTCGGCATCGTCGCGCCTCTCATGCTTTCGGGTGGCGTTGCGAAAAATGAAGCGGTCCGCGAGATGATCGCCGAAGCGACCGTCGAGGATGTCATCCTTCCAGGGGAGCCCCAGCTGATGGGCGCCTACGGGGCCGCCCTTTTGGGCATTTGAGCAGGCATTGGAATCGGCGCTTCAGAGCCCAGGTGAAGAATTACGTATGGACTCAGGGTCGATTCTGACGCTTTGTACCGTTGATGGAACCGATCAGCTCCGCGCTCATCGATTTCGCGGAGGCGGCTTACAGTCTCGAGTGCAACGACGATGACTGGTTGCCCGCTTTGCTCGCAGCCGGCACTCCGGTGCTCGATTATGGGCTCGGCGTCTTCGCCCTGACGTGCACCCGACCGCCCCAAAGCGGGCCTCTCGTCGTCGATCGCGTGCATGCAATTTCCGGCTTGGAAGATCTGGCCGAACGGGTCCGTCGTGCCGAGAGGGAAACGCCGCCCGACGTCCTGTGGGCGTTGAGTCGTCCGACCATTCCGAAGACGCTGAGTGAAGCGGCAGGTGATCAGCTCGAAGCTTTCCGTTTCGTCATGCGGCAGTTCGACTTCGCAAGAGACGGTCTTGGAATGTCGAGCTTCGATCCGAACGGGCATGGCGTCTATCTCATTGCGCCGCTTCCGAAGGTGACGACGCTGAGCGAGAAGGTGCGCGACCAGTTCCAGATGCTTGCTGCGCATCTTGGAGCCGGATACCGACTGAGGCGCGCGCTGACCGACTCGGGGCTGAAACCTGAGACCGACCTTCCGCGCGGCGCAGAAGCTCTGATCGATCCAAACGGCTTTCGGATCGTCGGCGCAGAGGGGCCAGCCAAATCGAAAGACGCCCGCGCTGCTCTTCGCGATGCCGCCCTTCGGGTCGACCAAGCTCGCGGCCGAATGCGGGAAAAGGATCCCGGAAAGGCCTTGGAGCTCTGGACGGCCCTGGTCCGTGGCCGCTGGTCTACGGTCGATTGGTTCGATTCCGATGGGCGACGATTCGTGCTCGGACTCCCGAACGCACCAACCGTGATCGATCCGCGGGGACTCACGGATCGGGAGCACCAAGTGGTGGCCTACGCGATCACCGGACAGACCAACAAGCTCATCGCCTATCAGCTCGGGCTCTCCAAAGGGCGGGTGTCGACCCTGATGCGCTCCGCGATGCGGAAGCTTGGTGTGCAAACGCGGGCGCAGCTCATCAAGAAGCTCCGCGATTTCAAGATCTTCACCGACGCCTAGGTCACCGCATAGCCTGCTCGTGCGTCTTTTTTGCCAGGTTCTACGGGTTCCCTATACGAATTGCCCCGAGTCGGGATGTTGGGGAAGAAGCGATTGCTCGAGTCGATGCTCCTGCTGGGCCTCGCGATCTTGTTGGTGAGTTGCTCGATCACCCGGGCGAAGTGGCGGATCAAGACCGACAAAACCATGCGATCGGGCAAGTCGGCCTACATGGAAGCCCCCATCGCCATCTCCAAGCCAAAGCGCCAGCCCAATATCGTCGTCTTACTCGCCGACGACTTGGGCAAGTACGAAGTCTCCGCATACGGCGCAGAACACATCGCGACGCCCAACATCGACCGGATCGGCGCCGAAGGCGTGATCTTCCAGGAAGGCTACGTCACCGCTCCGACCTGTGCGCCCTCACGCGCGGGCATCATGACCGGCCGGGTTCAAAATCGGTACGGCTTCGAAACCCAGGTCATGGAGCACTACCCGACCAACTGGGTCGAGTACATCTCCGGCCGCTGGATCGTCGACACCGGGGAGTTCGTCGTCAAAGCCAAGCCGTCGTTCCCAGCGGAGTGGCAAGCGCACAAGCAGGGTGTTCCACCGACCGAGATCACGCTCGCCAGTATCCTCAAGAAGTATGGCTATTCGACGGGCATCGTCGGAAAGTGGCACCTTGGCGTCTCGCGCAAACAGGTTCCCCTGGCGCGTGGCTTCGATTACCAGTTCGGCTTCAACGGCGCGTTCTCGCTTTACACGCCGGAGCGCAATTGGGCGGGCATCATCAATCACGAGCACGATTCGTTCAGCGCGCAGCACCAGTGGAACATGGGCCGCCGTGAAGAGGCTGTGATCCTCGACAACGGGAAAGAGGTTCGCGAAGAGCAGTACCTCACGTTCGCATTTCGAGATCGAATGAAGGCCTTCATTCGAGAGCACAAGGACGAGCCGTTCTTCCTCTACGCCGCGTTCAGCGCGCCGCACGTCCCTTTCCAAGCTCCCGTCGACTACTACTGCCAGTACGCCTACGTCGAAGACGACAACAAGCGCGTCTACTACTCCATGATTTCCGCCCTCGACGACGCGATCGGGGAGGTGCATCAGACCATCATCGACACCGGCATCGAGGACGACACGCTCATTTTCCTTCTGAGCGACAATGGCGGCGCTTCGTACACGCACGCGACGGACAACGGTCCGCTCAAGGGAGGGAAGCTCACGCAGTTCGAAGGCGGGATCAACGTCCCGTTCATGATGAAGTGGAAAGGCCAGATTCCCGAGGGATTGCGATATCAAAACCCCGTTTCATCGACCGACATTTTCGCCACCTCGGTCGCGGCCGCAGGTGGTGTCCTTCCGAGCGACCGCCCTTACGATGGCGTCGATTTAATGCCGTACCTCCGAGGTACGGACAACGGCGCCCCGCATGAGCAACTGTTCTGGCGCGCCGATCACATCTGGGCGATTCGCGACGGCAAGTACAAGCTCATCTTGAGCACCCGTGACGGCTGGGCCGAGCTTTACAACCTCGAAACCGACAAGTCGGAGCAGATCAACCTCAAAGAGCAGATGCCCGAGCTCTACGAGAAGCTCCACGAGGAACACGAGCAGTGGCAGAAGAACGAGCTCCACAAGAAGCCACTCTGGCCGCGAATCATGGACAAGCGTTTCGTCCTCGACGGCAAGGAATACCTCTTTCCGGCATGATGATGGACAAGCCTTGGCTCATAGCATTGTTCCTCTTGGCCCCGGTTCTCGTTCTTGCATCGCCTTCTCAGAGCAGCGCCCAACAGCCGAAGATGGACATCAAGCTCTTCGCCGGGGCGAGCGCGACCACCTTCGTCTCCATGCTCGAAACGGGTCGCATACGCGACACATTCCTAGGATGGCAAATAGGCTTTGGTCCGCGCATCCGACGCCGGCAAGCGTTCGTCGAGATTCTGTTTTCCTTCAACCGATGGGCCTACGGGTTTCAGGACGTCAACGAATTCGGCGTTCCCTTCACTGCGGTCGGCCAGGTCAACTCGTTCGAGTTGCCTCTTACCATGGGCTACATCCCTTACAAGAACTCGATCTTCAAGTTGTTCCTATACGCGTCCTACGTGAACCACTTCAACACGAAGATCATTGCGACGCTCACCGCCGCCCCAGAATTTGGAGGGGAAGAAATCACCGTCAAGTTGAAGCCCAAGGAGGTGGACTTTGCGATCTACCAGGCGATCGGACGAGTCGGAGTGAACTTCGACCTGGCGATGTTCAATTTCGACTTCAACTACTCGATCAGCCTCAACAGCGCCACCAAGACTTCCTACCGAACCAGTTACCACCAGCTGCAGCTCAACCTCGCGTACCTATTTTAGAGGCTTGTTGATCATGTGAACGCGCCCGGAGCCGCGGGGTTCGCGCCATCGTTGGTCGCGCTGCGAACCGCCGCCACGGCAGCATCTACCTCTGCCTGATTGTAGAAGTCGAAATCGGGATTGGCCACGAGATACGCGGCAGCAGCGTCCTCCAGGTTCTGCACGCGCGCTTCGTCGAGTTGCTCCTCGGTGATCGAGTCATCTCCGACTGCCGAGAGGCCCGCGATACAGGCGATCGAGGTGGCAGGGTCGAGGTCCTTTTCGATTGTCGGCTGGTCCGGGTTGTACAAACCCGAGATTTCCACGGCGCCATCGTTCGTCGTTCCCTGGACGACGACCGCCACGACGGCCTGCGCTTGAACGTCGACGACGAAGTTACCCGCGGCGTCGGTCGTACCTACCATTGCACTCTCTAGGTTCCCCTCTTCGTCGTACTGGAGCAAAACGACGGTACCGTCGGCCAGCGGAACCGTGTTCTTCTGGTCGCCATCGGTTTCGGGTGCAAATGCCTGCCCTAGCACGCGCGACAAGGCGCCGCCCACGCCGCCTCCACTCGAGCTACAACCCGCGAAAACGAATGCCAATGCGAAGGTCGACCCAACGACTGCGGTGAAAAGGCTCCGTGCTCTGAATCTGTTCAACATTGTTCCAATCTCCTTCGCTGGTTCGTGTGAATCATTCAGAACACGTACGGAATGAATAGATATGGGACTTCTTCACAGTATCGATCCCAGTCGGCACCGTACTTCTTCTTGCACCGACTGATGTCCCGTCCCGCGCGGTGCAGAATCATCACCACGAAAAACGTCACGTAGAGATACGGCAGGAAGTGATCAAACCCGCAGATCAGACCCCATGACAAGGCCATTAGAATGTCCGCGGTGTAGTGGATCTTTCGGGCGTACCGCCACCAGCCATCGACGAGCAGCTTCGACCCGGCGTCGGTATCCAAGTAGCGCGGATTGTGCAGAGTGCCCCAGGGCAGCTGTGGGAACGCCCTGCGCTTCACATACGAACCGTTGAGTTGCATGCGGAAGCGGTTTCGCTGGCTCTGTGCCGTGTCCCAGACGTAGTACGCACTGAACAGCAGCACGAAACACAAGACGGTAAACGGAACCGAGTGCTCGAACGGCGGTCGGGATGCGATGTACATCGAGTTGAAACAGTATACGAACGGCACCCCGGCGAGATTCCAGAAAACGAGCATCCAACCCCACTTCTCGTAGAAGATGTCCCAGGTCGTCGGGATGCACTCCTCGCCCTTCATGCAGGCGTTGGTGTAGAGAAAATGGGCCACCACCATGAAGACCATCGGCGTGCTCACCGTGCCGTACGTCGCGTATTGGTGCGCGGCGCCGCTGGTCGTCAGCAAGAATAGGGTCACCCAGGAGACCCGGACCTCCGCCCACATTTTGAGGTCCAGTGGGCCGATCCTCGGATTGAGCCACGCTCCCATGAAGAAGTCGTAGAGGAAGCTCCCCGACATCCGCTCCGCGTTGCCGGTCGCCTTGGCTCCGAAGTACACGAGGATCGCGACGATGTTCGCACTGATCATCGCCGTGATCATGAATGCGCCGAACTGCTCGTAGATCGTCTCCAGAGGGAAGACTCCGCTGAAGTGCAGAGTCGCGACTCCGATCAGCGTGAGGTACCAGGCGGTGATCCCGTTGCAGCGGTAGACCAACCGTTTGCCGTTCCGCGACGGGATCGGCAGCCCCTTGATCTCCAAGCCCGGCAAGTAGGCCGCCATCAATCCTTCGACGACCAGGAACGTCCCGTAGATCGCGAACGTGCTCCAAGTCGGTGAGGCGTAGGTCACGATCTGCTCCCAAATCCGTCCGAAGAACGGGCCCAGATCCGCGAGTGAGGCCGGATAGAACACCGCGCCGTCGTAGAAGCGCCATGCGATCCATAGGTAGAGCATCAGGGCGTGCGAGAGCGTCATGATGAAGGCGGCCCCGAACGTCCCCCCAAACTCGCGCGCCGTTTCCGTTGTGTTGACGGCCGGACGCCGACTGCCTGCGGCGGCCGGTAAACGGGGCTCCACTGCTTCCTGCACGGCTTCCTCCTATCTACCGCGCATTTCTAACCGGCTGAATTCCGGATGTCCAGGGTTGTTCTGGAGTCTTGAGCTAGGCTTCCCAGCGTGGATCGCGCAAGCCTACTGAAGATCGCGTTCGCTGCGCTGTTGGCGGGGGCGATCGCGTGGATCTACACGAGCGGCGCGTACCAAGAGCTCGACCCTGCCACGATGCGGGTTTGGTTTCGGAAGGCCGGGCCCTGGGGTGGCCTGCTATTCATTGGTGCGTACGCGTGCCTGCAGCCATTCGGTGTGAATGGGCTGGTCTTCCTTCTCAGTGCGCCGCTCATCTGGAGTCCGACCGAGGCCTTCCTGCTC
Organism: Myxococcales bacterium; assembly: GCA_029862185.1. GTDB lineage: Bacteria > Myxococcota_A > Polyangia > Polyangiales > Houyiibacteriaceae > SG8-38. Next base: position 68,807 of record JAOTXX010000004.1, on the reverse strand, counting down.
AACTGGGCAGGAACGGTCGGCACGGGCTTGTTCTCTTTTTTCGTTGCTCGCTTCGTCGCCCGCGATTGGATTCAGCAACGCCTCCCTCGACGCATTCGCCGATTCGACGAGCGCCTCCAAACGCACGGATTCCGAACGGTGTTCTTGCTGCGCCTGATCTTCTACACGACGCCCACCGTTCAGTGGGCATTGGGTGTCTCGCGGGTTGGTTTCGCCCCGTTCTTGGCCGCGACGGTCTTGGGCGTCGCGCCCTTCACCTTGATGACGACGCTCGTCGGCATCCGCGTAGCGAATTGGATCGAAGAGCACCCTGTCGCGACCTGGCCCTGGGAGCAAATCTGGCCCTTTCTCATCATTGCCGCGGTCGTGATCGCCGCAATCAGCGTATTCACCCTACGCAAATGGCGAGCCCAAGCCGTCGACTGATACCGGGACGCGGCGGAACGCGACACGGGAGTTCAACGGACGGGGCGGCTTGCAAAGGTGGCCGGATGGACTGGGGACCTAGGCCACGCAAGCCGCCCCTCGGAGCTCGCGCCAATCGGGGCGGGTTGCTGCCTTGCCGATTGTCACTCACACGCCGCCGAACCCCCGCATCGCGTTCCGCCGCGCCCCTCCATACGGAGACATTAGCAACAACCTTCCCAAAACGGCAGGCGGCAGCGCGAGCCCGCAGGGCGAAGCCCGGCGCCGAAGGCGCCGCCAAGGCAAAGCGAAGCGCCTGCCGCGGCAGGGAGGATTACGGGTGGGGGTGGGCGGGTGGTGTAACTAAACTAAACCAAACCAGCCAACCCACCCAAGACCCGCCCCCCAAAACACCCGCGGCAGCCCCAGCCGTCCGCTTTTCGGGGGGGGCTCGACGGGGTACTCTCTCGTTCGTGGAGCAGTTGCCGGCGCCCGAGCTTCCTTCGTGGATCGCGAAGGAAGTTCCGTTCACTCGATACCGCGTTGCCGTGGGCGACGGGTTGCATATGCATGTCATGGAGACCGGCCGCGGAAGGCCGGTGCTGATGGTGCATGGCAACCCCACTTGGGGCTTCCTCTACCGCAAGGTCGCGATGTGCCTACAGGGGCAGGGGCTTCGCTTGATCATGCCCGACCTGATCGGCTTCGGTTTCAGCGACAAGCCCCGTGACTTCGCACATCACACCATTCGTAACCACAGCACGTGGCTTGGCTCGCTCATCGACCAGCTCGACCTCCACGATGTGATTCTCGTTTGCCAAGATTGGGGGGGCGCGCTCGGGACACACCCTTTCACCACGCGGCAAGATCGCCTCGGCGGAATGGTCGTGCTCAACACGGTTCTCGATGCGCCGTCGCCCGGCTTCAAGCCAACCGCGTTCCACCGCTTTTCGCACCTGCCGCTCGTCAGCGATTTTGCATTTCGCCTGTTGCCGCTGCCTCAGGCCGCCTTGCACCTCGCGCAGGGAGACAAGGGGAGCATCCGCGGTAACGTCGCGCGCGCCTATCGCTACCCGTTTCGCAACATCGCCGATCGGGTGGCCCCTTTGGCGACGGCGCGCATGGCCGTCGATCGCATGGGCCATCCATCGATCCCTGCCCTCGAAGAGTGCGCCGCCTTGGCCGGCAACTTCGATGGGCCGAAGGCCATGGTCTGGGGCCGACGCGATCCCATCCTTGCCCGTGCATTGAAGCGCACAAAAGCGCTCCTCGGTGACCCGCCGGTGACAGAGACGCAGGCCGGCCACTTTTTGCAGGAAGAAGTGCCCGAGGAAATCGCAGCTGCCGTTCTCGACGTAAACGCCAGGCTAAGCCGCGCTTCGGCGCAGGCCGCGCAGAAGCAGGCGTAGCGACGCCGTAAACTGCTTCTCCTGGGCGGCTTGTGACGGGATCGTGCCGCCCAACCAGGTCACGAGACCGAAGTAGTGCGTGCTGAAAACCTGCTGTGCGGCTTCCATCGGGTCGATCGACGGGTCGAGCTCGCCACGCCGCTGCGCGTTCCTCACCAAATTCGCAACTCGCTTCACCAAGTCGAAGGTCCACGCGGCGGACTTGGTGCGTCGCTGGCCATCGGTGAATAGCAGCTCCTTGATGAACACTCGGCTCAAGCGCCGTTCTTTCGCGTAGCAGCGGGTCAACGCTGAGAACACATAGGTCAATTCCGCCTCGAGGGTCGACGCTGTCATCGTCGCGAATGCTTCATCGAGTGCCCTGTCAATCTGACCTTGCATCAAGTGGATCAAGAGGCTGCGCTTCTCCGGGAAGTAGTTGAACAGTGTCCCCGCGGCGATGTCGGCAGCCTCGGCGATCTCTCTAGTCGAAGTCGCCTCGTAACCGCGGCTCGTCAACAGCCTCCAACCCGCTTTCTCTATCCGTCGCAGGGTTTCCTCTTTGCGGCGTGCCCTACGGTTCATGCCTTCCACGAGAACGACTCTCGTCTTCCATGCAATCCACAACAAGTTTTCCGCATCGGGCAAAGGTTTGGCAGCTCACACAATGATCAGATCCCGCGTGAACGTCATCCGTTCACTCTATGAAGGCCGATGCACCCGTGATACACCCACCTACCTTTCCCCATGCTTCTCGCGAAGGCATACAAAGCCCTAGTTGTAACCCTTTTGGGCATAACCCTTGGCTGCGGTGAGATGCCCAACACGGCCGACGGGAATGAAGAGATCGGCCAGCTCAGTGCGAACGTAGTCGGAGGTTGGGCTGCGACCGACCAGCAGATCTTCGCCACCGTCGAGATCCGGCACGCGGGCGCGAGCACAGGCTTCTGCTCTGGCACCTTGATTTCACCACTCGTCGTGGTCACCGCAGCCCACTGCGCAGTGGTCGAGCCCGAGGTCGGTGTCGTTCGAGCCGCGGCGCCCGGCACGCTCGAGGTAATTGCAGGCCATCTCGCGAGCCGTATGGCGCAACCGAGCATGATTCGCCCCGTGTCCGAGGTGCGTGTCCACGAGGGCTACGACCACGACTTCATCATGGGACGAAACCGCAGCGGGGCGGGTCAGGGTGGCATTGGCTCGCCCAACGACATCGCACTCCTGTTGCTCGCGTCGCCTTTCGACGGGATTCCAAACGCGCCGCTACTCACCAAAGAGCGTGAGCATGAGCTCGTCCATCATGGGGACGTCGGGTTCGTCGCCGGCTACGGAATCTACGACCTCGACCACAAGCTAAACGGCGAGCTCTACATCTCAGACGCGGTCATCGACATCCTCGGGCCGGAGGAACTGTTGACACGTCGACTCGATCAGCTCGGTGACTCCTGTTACGGCGATTCCGGCGGCCCGCTCTACGTTCCTACCGAGGAAGGCGATTTTCTCGTGGGTCTCGTGTCCCGCGGCCGCTCTGATGTGAAGCGGGACTGCGGCGACGGCGGCGTCTACACCTTGCTTTCCGCGCACCTCGCTTGGATCGCGGAGGCTGCGGGCAGCCGGTTCCAGCCCAGCAGCGCGATGGGCTCGAGCGAGGGTTCGTTCTTGGCTGAAGGGGCGGACCCGATCAGCGTTTCCAAAGGTGGTTCGCTCCATCGAGTCAGCGCTTGCGCCGCATTCTCGTCGACCACCGGAGATCGTTCACCGATTTCAGCTCTTGGCCTTCTGCTTGGCTTTGCGTTGCACAGGCGGTTGCACAGGCGCCGTTTGTCAGCGGTTTAGCCCTGGCCTAGGCTCCGCGCTGCTATGAAGCTGCCGCCGCAACCGTCGCAAACACGGCTCACCAAGATCGTCTGTACGATCGGTCCGTCGACCAGCTCCTGGGATGGGCTCGCGGCCTTGGCCCGTGCGGGCATGAATCTCGCCCGCCTCAACATGTCGCACGGCGATCATGCGTCTCACCTGCAGGTCATCCGAAACCTCAAGAGCCTCAGCAAGAAGCTCGCCCACCCCGTATCCATCTTGATGGATCTTCAGGGCCCCGAAATTCGGACGGGCGAGCTCGCCGAGAGCCTCGACCTCAAGGCTGGCGATGTTTTCTACTTCTCGGTCCTGGCCGACGACGCCGAGGAGCGCAGCGTCCACGTCAACTATCTAGACCTGGTCAAAGATCTACGCGTCGGTGAACGAGTGACGGTCGACAACGGCCTGATCAATCTGGAAGTGCTCGAACTGTTCGAGCATCGCCTCAAGTGCAGAGTCCTCGATGGCGGAACGCTTGGGTCGCGCAAGCACGTCAACCTGCCCGGTGTTCGAGTCAACCTGCCTTCCATCACTAAGAAAGATCGCGAAGACATCGCGTTCGCCCTGGAACAAGACGTCGATTTCATCGCGCTCTCGTTCGTCCGAGGCGTACAAGACGTCTTGGAGGTCCGGAAGATCGTCGACGACGCGGGTGGTCACCAGCGCCTCATCGCCAAGATCGAAAACCAAGAGGGCGTCGACAACTTTGAAGCCATTCTCGAGGCGGCGGACGGCATCATGGTTGCGCGAGGAGACCTCGGCGTCGAAGTCGCATTCGAAGAGCTTCCCGTTCTGCAGCGCGACATGGTCCGTAGCTGCGCGATCGCCGGCAAACCCATCATCGTAGCGACTCACTTGCTCGAATCGATGATCGACAACCCCTTGCCCACGCGTGCGGAGGTTACCGACGTCGCAAACGCCGTCTACGAGCAGGCCGATGCGATCATGCTCAGTGGCGAGACCGCGGCCGGCAAGTACCCCGCACGATGTGTCGAGGTGCTCGACACGATTGCCCGCCGGATCGAGCCGGGACCAGGCCTCGACTTCTACAAGCAGCGCGCTGCACCTACGACCCAGCGCGCCCACATCGCCCAGGGTGCGTGCCGTCTTGCCGATTCTTTGGGTGCGAAAGCGATCGTCGTCATGACGCGGCGTGGTTACTTTGGTCAGCTCGTCGCGAGCTACCGGCCGCAGCGCGCGATCATCTATGCGTTCACCAACATGAGCACGACCCGCCGCAAGCTTTGGCTCCTCCGCGGCGTCATTCCCTTTCGGATGAATCTGTCCCGAGACCCTGAAAAGACCATCGTGAATGCGCTCGCCAAGCTCAAGGAGCGGTCTGTGATCGAAGCCGGTGAGCCGGTCGTGGTCGTTTCGGACGTGGCCACTTCCACCGGGGATTTGGTGACCAGCATACAAGTTCGGGTGTCCGAGTAGCTTTAGGCTCAATTTTGCCTTAAGAAATGAGGTGATGCGTTCGCACACTTGCTTAGCCCTCATGCTGGGGCTGATCACGGCCTGCGGGTCGCCCGACGAGGGGTTTGTCGGGGAGGTGACCGCTCCGGTCGTGTACGGCGAGGACGACCGGGTAGAGGTGTACAACCATCCGAGCGCGGAGCTGCGTGGCATCGCCGAGCAGTCCATCGTCGCCTTGATCCCGAGCTTCAAGATCAGCCGGGAACCAAGCGGGACCTACAGCCTCTTGACCAATACCTTGAAGGACTCGCGAGGCCTTTGCGAAGGCGAGCTCTTTGGAGAACAACCGATCGCAGCGTCGTGCTCAGGAGTGCTCATCGATGACGACCTGGTCCTGACCGCAGGTCACTGCATCGACGAACGCACACCGTGTGACACCTATTCATACGTATTCAACTACCACTACGCTCAGCCCAACATGCTTGCCGCGATCCGAGACGAAGACGTCTACACGTGCCGACGGGTCGTTTCACAGGCTAGTGCTGGGTCCGGCTCATTCACCCCCGACTTCTCCGTCATCCAACTAGACCGCCCGGTTCAAGGCAACCAGGCTCCGGTCATCATCCGACCCGCCAGGGCGCTCGCCGAGCTAGAGTCGCTTTCGATGATTGGCTTTGGAAGCGGGCTCCCCGCGAAAATCGATGACGGTGGATCGGTCGCCGACCCCCGCGCGGCCCAGCTCGATTTCTTCGTCGCTAATCTAGACGCCTTTCAGGGGCATTCCGGCAGCGCGACCTTTGATTCGCAGAGTAGGCTTGCGGGCATTCTCATCGGGGGTCGGGCCCCGGATTACGTCACGTTCGATGGCGAGGACTGCGCACGGGTCTCGGTCTACGAGAACTCTCAGGCCGGAGAGATCGTGCACAACATTGCGCCGATCGTCGCCGCCCTTTGCGAGGACGGTTGGCAGGCCGAGGACCTTTGCGACCCCGGCGCCTGCGAAGGCGAGCCCTGCGGCTCGGCTCCGTTGCCCTCCCCGGGCGGCGGCGTCTTCGCTTCCCCATCCTCCGGTTGCAACGCATCGACCGGTTCGACCGGCACATGGTCTGGATGGATCGGCCTGCTGCTCTTCGTAGTCGCCCGGCGATTCAGGCCGCGAGTCGCTTGACCACTTCGAGTGCTTCTCGAACGTGCTTCTTCGCATTGAGCTGCGAGTTGAAGACGTGCTGCACCTTGCCTTCGCGGTCGATCACGTAGGTGACGCGCCCGGGGAGCAAGCCCATCGTCTTGGGCACGCCGTAGGCTTTCTGCAGCGCTTTGTCGCGATCGCTTACCAGCAGGAATGGAAGACGGTGATGGGAGGCAAAGCTCTTGTGGCTCTCCTCGCTGTCCTGGCTGACCCCGATGACCAGTGCGCCGGCTTCGACGAAATCCTCGAAGCTGTCGCGGAACGTGCACGCCTCCGCGGTACATCCGGGGGTTTCGTCCTTCGGATAGAAGTAGAGAACGACGGTCTTCTCGCCGCGGAATTGCGAGAGCGAGATCGTGTCGCCGTTCTGTGTGGTCTTGGCGAAGTCTGGGGCGTTCGCACCCACCGCGATCGTTGCCATAACGGACCTCCGCCTCGAAAACTAGCACCCATGGATGAAAAGCACAGTCGGCGGGATGAGGGCAGCATGTTTCGACTTGAAAAAAGTGAAACACGTTCTATTTTTGTCCAATGGACGACCGCTACTTCACCCCGCCTATTCCGAACGGCTGGTTCCAGGTTGCTTACTCCGACGAGATCAAGCCCGGAGACGTCAAGCCGCTGAAGTACTTTGGCGATGACCTGGTCATCTGGCGCTCGGAACAAGGCGAGCTCTCCGTGCTCGATGCATTCTGCCCTCACCTGGGCGCCCACCTCGGTCACGGTGGCAAGGTCAAAGGTGGGTCGATCGAATGTCCCTTCCACGCATGGCAATTCGGCACCGACGGCCGGTGTACCGGAGTCCCCTACGCGGAGCACATTCCCCGAAAAGCAAAGGTGGGCACTTGGCGCATCAAAGAGCTCGCGAACATGGTGTTGTGCTGGCATCACGCCGAAGGCGAGCCGCCGAACTTCGACTTGCCCGCCGAGATTCCCGAGTGGGGCACGTCAGATGGCGTTCGCAACGAGGAGTGGACGGAGTTCATCGAACGACAGTGGACGATTCGAACCCGCAATCAGGAGATGGCAGAAAACGCCGTCGACTCCGCGCACTTCCATTATCTGCACGGGACGACCAACATGCCGCAGTCGGAGGCCACGGTCGACGGCGCGATTCTGCGCGTCTACTCGGGCGCCGGCATGGAGACGCCGCGCGGCACCGTCGATGGCTCGATCGAGAGCCTCAATTACGGGTTCGGGCTCGCGGTCGTTCGCTTCAAGGGGATCGTAGAGACCTTGAACGTCGCGACGATGACACCCATCGACGCGGACCACATTCACCTGCGCTTCAATTTCTCCGTCAAGCAGACGGCCGGGGCGGAGATGGCGCGCGGCGTTGGCAAGGCGTTCGTCGCCGAGGTAGCGCGACAACTCGAACAAGACATCCCGATTTGGGAAAACAAAGTTCAATATGAAAAGCCGCTCCTGTGCGATGGAGATGGCCCGATCGGCACCTTCCGGCGCTGGTGCACGCAGTTCTATTCCTGGCCCGAAGACCAGCAGGCAGCTCAGTAGTGCCTCGCTTCGAGCTCGAAGAGGTCGAGGCGGCATTTCGGCAATTCTGGTACACCGGGATGATTCGCGAGGATTGGAATGCCTGGGTCGACCTCTTCACCGAAGACGTGGTCTATCACGAGCGCGTTCTCGGCACGATTCATGGCCGTGAAAACGTTCGGAGCTGGATCGTCCCGCTCATGGAGCAGTACGGCGAGATCTACGGTGTCTACGATTGGCACATGGCTGACCCGGGCGGCCGCGTCGTGTTTCGCATGAACAATCGCCGCGATCATCCAAGCGGGGAGGGCGTCATGGATTTCCCGGGCATCACGGTTCTGCAGTACGCCGGCGACAACCAATGGTCGTCCGAAGAAGACTACTGGGCCGAGAAGCTCGGCATCCAGCATTGGCAGGACTACCAAGAGGCGCTGAAAAAGTACGACCCGGACCACCAGCAAAAGCGCACGCGCAACGACTGGGGCGAAGGCCCGGACTGGACGATCGGTAAGGCGTCGTTCTGGGACTGGCCCGATCGGCAGCGCACTTAGTATTCGGCGTCGAAGTCGATTTCAATCGGCTCTTGGCTCGCGGGTCGCGATTGGCAAGCCAGCACCCAGCCGCGTTCGATGTCGCTCGGCTCGAGCGCATCGTGGGTGGCCATCTTGACCTTTCCGCTTTTGAGCAAGGCCATGCAACAACCGCAGTAGCCATCTTCGCAAGACGAAGGTGGCTTGTGCCCGGCCTTGATTGCGGAGTCGAGTAGCGTCAAGCCCTTCTCGTAAGGCACCTCGAGGGATTGACCTTCCAGCACCATCGTGAATGTCGCCGGGATCTCGTCGTCGGACTGCTCGGGGACGACCTCGGCGGAGTCATCTTTGCGATCCGGATCGATCGGCGAAATGAAGCGCTCGAACTTGGTTTGCCCTGGATCGATGTTGGAAGCCTTGAACGCCTCTTCGACAGCATCCATGTATCCCGTTGGGCCGCAGACGAAGAACTCGGCTTCTTCCCAACCGCGGATCTGTTCGCAAATCTCGGCTACCGACATGAAACCGTGCACGCTGTCGAGGTGATGAACGACTTCCAAGCGGTTCGGGAACTCCGACAGCCAAACACCGATTTCGTCTTTGAAGATGATCGAGCGCTCGTCACGGTTGGCATAAACGAGCTTCACGTCGCGCTGCGTCGTGCGCAGCGCCGACTTCAAGATCGACAGCACCGGCGTGACCCCGCTACCTCCGCCGAACAGGACGATGCCGTGATCTCCTTCGTTCGAGCGAATCAGAAAGCGGCCCTCTGGCGGCTGCACGAGAATCGTGTCCCCCACATTTAGGTTGTCGTTGAACCAGTTGGAGATGCGGCCGTCGTCCACCCTTTTGACCGTCACCTTGGGCCAGGCGTCGGTCTCGGGCGCGCTCGAAAGCGAGTAGCAGCGGCGCAGCTGCATCCCGTTGAAGGGCACCTCGAAGGTCAGAAATTGCCCGGCGCGATAGCGGAACTCTTGGCGCAGGGCTTCGGGCACGGCGAAGATAAAGGACCGTGTGTCGTGGGTTTCCTGAATAATTCCTGCTATTTGAAGCTCGTAAAAGTCCGCCGGCATCGGCTGAGGCCTCCAACTAGAACGTGTTTCACTTTAGAGCAGGGAAGCAGTGCGGTCCAGCCGTCGCAGTCACTGTGGCGGCGGGCCGCTGAATCACGTAGCCTGGTTGTTCCGGAGAGGCCAATCCCCCCATGGACCTCAATCACGTCAGACCCCATAAATCGGGGCGCCCGATGCCCGTGCGCAGGAAGCAGACCGTAGGAATCGATCTTGGTACCACGAACACCGTGGTCGCCCGGAATTTCGAAGCCCTGCCGCTCGACAGCGGTGGCTACGTGATGCCCTCGGCCGTCGCGTTCCCGCCGAGTGGGGCGACGCTCGTCGGCCGACCGGCGCGGCGCCGGCGCGCCATGGATCCGAAGAACACCATCTTGTCGGCCAAGCGCGTGATCGGCGCCCGCTGGCATTCTTCCTACACGGCCCAGTTTCGCGAGCACTATCCGTACGACATGCGTGAAAGCTCGGACGGCGGACTAGCGATCCAAACTCGCGCCGGCATCGTTTCCCCCGTCGAAGTAGGTGGCACGATCGTGAGCGGTCTGTGCCAGCTGACCAGGTGTCCCGTTCGCGACGTCCACGCGGTCGTCACGGCTCCTGTAGGCTTCGATCAACGCCGCCGTGACGCGACCGCCCTTGCGGTCGCAAAAGCGCAGTTCGCCTCCGTCCGGGTCGTTGAAGAGCCGATCGCGACCGCGCTTGCGTACCTCAACCGAAGCAGTTTGAAGTACGCGTTTGTGTACGACTTGGGTGGTGGCACATTCGATGCCGCGGTGGTCGATTGCAGCAGCTACCCGTTTCGCGTCGTTGGTCACGGTGGCGATCCCTACCTCGGCGGGGACGACGTCGACCGGACGATCGCGCTCTACGTGGCCGACCGGACGCTTGCACGAGACGGTTGGGACCTGAGCAATGACGCCGTGACTTTCGATCGCCTGGTCAACGCGTGCGAGCTCGCGAAGTGTGAGCTCAGCGAGTCCGAAGAGGCCGCCATCGCCATTCCCAGCGTCGATCCGGCCGCACCCGAGAGCTGTGGCATCATTCCGATCACGCGGGACGAAGTGCAACAGCTCACCCTGGATTTGGTCCGCTCGACCTTCGGCATCTGTGATGAAGTCCTCGCCCAGGCGAGCCTGAAAGCACGCGACATGCAAGCGGTGTTCCTGGCGGGCGGCAGCACGCGCCTTCCGGGTGTCGTTCAGTACATCGAATCGTACTTCGGCAAGCGGCCACGCTCCGATTTGGACCCGATGCAGGTCGTCGGGCTGGGCGCTAGCTTGGCCGCAGCCCGTCCGGCCGTCTCGGCGCTCCTCGACCCCTGCGCCTGAGCCCAGGTGCGTGCGTCCCTAGTTCGAGAGCGCCTTGATGACGGCCTCGTCGAGGTGCACGTCCTGCTGCGGAAAGGGAATCCCGATGCCGGCCTCGTCCAGGGCCACCTTGGCCGCCCGAACCGTCGCCTGCCAGACGTCCCAGTAGTCTTCGGTCTTGCACCAGACGCGAACCTGCCAATCGACTGAAGAGCCCCCCAGCCCCTTCAAGAAGACCTGAGGCGCGGGGTCCTGCACCATGCCGGGAACCTTTGCAGCCGAAGTTTCGAGTGCTTTTCGGGTCGCGTCGATGCTGGCCGAGTACTCGGCGCCCACATCGACGTCGACGCGGCGAACGTCGTACCCGGTGTAATTGGTAATCGTGCTCCCGAAGACCGCGCCATTCGGGATGATCAGCTTCCGGTTGTCGAGTGTCCGGAACTCGCAGGTGAAGAGATCGATGTGCTCGCAAACGCCCGTGTCGTCGTTCACTTCTACGAAGTCCCCAACTTTGAAGGGCCGAAACACCAGCAGCATGATGCCCGCAGCGAAGTTGCCGAGCGTGCCCTGGAACGCCATTCCAACGGCGAAGCCGGCAGCGGCCAACACGGCGGCAAAGCTCGCCGTTTGAATTCCAAACACCCCCAGGCAGCCGAGAACAGCGCCAACGAGAATCAGGTAGCGCGCGAACTTCGCGAAGAAGCGCGTGAGCGTGGCGTCGAACTTGCGCTGCTCGAGTGTGCCGCGGACGCCTCGCTCCGCCCAGCCCGCCAAGACGAATGCAAAGAAGAGCGCCAGCAGGACGCCCAAGACCTTCGGGCCGTGCTCCATTAACAGATCGATGTACTTGCTCGCGTCGATGTCCATGATGTCTCCACTAGTAGAACAGCGGTTAGCGCAGCAGTTGGTCGAGGATGACCAGGTTTTCGGCTTCCACATCTTCGACGGTGCCGTCGGAGAGGATCATGGCCTTTGCTGCGTCTAGAAACAGTTGCCGGTGCTCTTTCGGGATGTCACCAGGGTCGAGGTCGTCGGCGCGGGGTGGAACCTCGAGCCACTGTGCGACCTGCTGCTGCTCGTCTTCGTCGAGACCGAGTCGAATCACCATCTTGACGATGAACTCACGTTCACGTTCGGTGATTTCGAGGTCAGCCCAGGCGAAGGAGCAAACAAACCTCATGAGCTGAAGCCTGTCTTCCCTGTTGAGCGTATCCAGCATGGGCGGGACTCTACTCCGAGCGGCGCGCCAAGACTAGTCTGAAGTCCGGCGCACCGTGACCAGTGGGAAACCAAAACGCCCCCTGTAGATCCGCGGATACTCCGGGCTCTCCATCGCATGGAGGCTCTCAGACGAAGACGGCCGGTGTAAGGAGCTACCGCGCCCGTTGTTTTCGGCTATGGTGCGGCTCCAATGGCCACCAAAGTGACGATGCCGCAACTCGGCGAAAGCATCGTAGAAGGCACCATCGGCAAATGGCTCGTCTCGGTGGGGCAGTCCGTCGCCAAGGACGAGCCCATCGTCGAGATCCTCACCGATAAGGCAGACAGTGAGCTACCGGCGCCCGTTGCGGGCGTCGTCACGCAACTGCTTGCGGCCGAAGACGACATCATCGCGGTTGGCGATCCAATTTGCGAAATCGACGAGAACGCACAAGCAAGCGAGGCGGCCGCCCCGGCCGGCGAGCCCGCGGCGCCTGCCTCCGCGGCCGCTCCCGCGCCGCCGACTTCGCCGTCGGTTCGTAAGCTCGCGCGAGAGAAGGACATCGACCTCTCCGCTGTCCAAGGCTCTGGCGAAAGCGGACGCATCATGCATGACGACGTGATGGCGGCGATCAGCAACGCCCCTAGTCCCGCACGGATGGCGACGCCGCCTCCAGCGCCAGCGGCGGCTCCCCCCGCGGCCCAGCGCGCGCCAGCGGCCGCAAGAGCCAGCGGTCCCTCCGGAGCGTTTCGCTTGCCGCCGTATGTTCCCAAGCCCGGGGACGAGGTCGTCCCCTTCACGCGCCGCCGCCGAATCATCGCCGACCACATGGTCTTCTCGAAGCAGACCGCCCCGGACGTGGTCACGTTCGCCGAATGCGACCTTCATCGAACGGCGGTGCTGCGAAACCAACACAAAGCGCAGTTTAAGAAGGACGGCGTCAATCTCACCTACCTTGCCTTTGCGATCGCGGCGACCGCTCGGGCACTGCGCGAGTTTCCGGAAATCAATTCACGCGTCCTCGATGACGCATTCGTCAAGCTTGCCGAGGTGAATATCGGCATTGCGGTCGACACCGACGAAGGCTTGGTCGTCCCCGTGATTCGAAACACCGATGACCTCACGATTCGAGGCGTTGCGCGCGCCGTGGCCGACGTCGCGGAGCGAGCGCGCTCCGGCAACCTCACTCCGAACGATCTCTCCGGCAAGACGTTCACCATCTCCAACCCCGGCCGCCGAGGCAACCTGGTCGGCGGCGCGATCATCTCGCAACCCAACGTCGCGATCCTTCGCCTCGGTACGATCAAGAAGCGAGTCGTGGTGATCGAGCACGAGGGCGAAGACGTGATGGCGATTCACCCCGTGATGCACATGGCCCTGACCTACGACCACCGCGTGGTGGACGGGGTGCACGCCAATGGCTTCCTGTACCGGGTTGCAGAGATTCTCGAGTACGGCGACTTCGAGCTGTAAGCGGCGCTTTGCGCCGTGCTTCGCGCTTCGGGCTCGCGCTGCCGCGGGTGTGGTGTGGGGGGTTGCTGGGCTTGGGGCGTGGTTGGGTTTGGTTACACCGCCCGCCCACCCCCACCCGTAATCCTCCCTGGCGCGGCGGTCGCTGCGCTCCGCCTTGCCGGCGCGTTCGCGCCGGGCTTCGCCCTTCGGGCTCGCGCTACCGCGCATGGCTTGAGGCGCTCCTTTGGAACGTGTCTGGATGGCTCCGTACGGAGGAACGCGGTTCGACATGTCTCCGTATGGAGGGGCGCGGAAAAAAGCGCGATATGGGGCGGAGTCGACGTCGCAAGTGACAATCCGCAAGACAGCAACCACCGCGGATTGGCGCGCGCGCCGAGGCGAGGCTTGCGTGGTCAAAGCTCCCAAGTGCATCCGACCACAAATGCAAGCCGAGCCGTTCGACGCAGCCCCGTGTCGCGCTTTTTTCCGCGCCCCGGTATGCCCGGCGCCTACTCCGTCTTCTTGTTCACCACGAAGCGCAGATTCTTAAACTCGGTCTGCCCGAGTGTGTAAATCACTTCGCTCAGCGTCCGGTACGGGGTCCGTTTATCGGCGATGATTTGCACGTCGCCGACGAATGGCTGATTTGCGAAGCGCTGCGCCGTTCGCTTCTTTCGGTCGCGGATTTCGCCCAGCGTTTTGTACAGCGGCGTAATCAGGAAGCCGCTGCTACCGCCTTGTTTGAGGCTGGGGTCGACGATCCCGTTGCGGAGCTCGAGGACGGATTTGCCGTCGACGACTACCCCGCTGCGTGAGATCTGAACGGAAATGGCGTCGCTCAGCTCCACCTTGGAGGTCGAATAGGGAATCTTCAGCTCACTGCTCTCCTGAACCGCCGCTGCGGACGACGTCGCGAAGATCGCCATCATGTAGACCAGCAGGATCGTGAGCATGTCCATCATCGGGTAGATGTTGAGCCCGAAGTGCTCAGGCTCGGCGCGGCGGCGCAGCTTCGCGCGGACCACGCGATTCACATAAGACATCGAGACGGACTTCTCTGCGACGGGCGGTGCGAGGGAGGGGCGCGACGGCCTATTGCGCTCGTTTGCCACTATCGAATCCCCGCCGAAAGCAAAACTTCAGGGAACAGCTCGCTTTCGTCACCTCGGACGGCATCCATGGCGGCGATCAGATCTTCATACGGCACTTCGGGGTCTGCGCTGATCGTGACCCGCGTTTCGTCTTCGAACTGCTTTTTGACGCGACTCACGCAGGTGGTCAGCGCCGTCCAGTCATGTTCGCCGTTCATTCCGGCGGGCACGGTGATGACCTTGCCAGGCGCCGTGGTCGTGCATCCCCGCGCGAGCTTGCCGCCCGTCCCAGAGACGACGACCCCTTCGCGCGTTACCGTGACGTTCAAGTTGAGGGCTTCATCCGCCGCTGCGCGCTTTCCGATCCCGCCTTTGTGATATTCGGGGAGCGCCGCTTCGACCTGCGAAAAGAAGGCGATTGTCGTCAGAGTCATCAACAAGAACATGACGATGTTCACGACGATGTCCAAAAACGGAACGATGTTCAGCTCCTCGCTGGTCTCGGACGGATCGAGGTCGGGAATGCGCGTTCGCTTCCGGACGTAGGCTCGTTGGCGTGGTGTCAGTCGTGCGGGCATGGCCGGGCCCGATCAGCCGCCTTGCCGGCGCAGCGTGAGGAGGTTTTCCAGCTGCATCGTGACCTTTTCCATTTCGTGCTTGTGTCGCTTGGTGAGCCCGTGAAGCACGAGGTGAGCAACCATGAAGATCACCGCGATCAAAAGACCGAGGAATGTGTTCCACATGGCCTCGGCGATACCGGCCGAAAGCAGCGCCGTCTTCTGCGACGGGTCGTCGATCGTACCGACCGCCTTGAAGGCGCGGATCAGACCGCTGATGGTGCCGAGCAGGCCGATGAGCGTCGCGATGTTGGCCAGCGTCCAGAGCGAGCCCGTTCGCTTCTCGAGCGCGGGGATCACCTCCGACATCTTTTCTTCCATCGAGGCGATGACGGCTTCTTCGCCGCGGTTGACCTGGGTCAGCCCGGATTTGACGACCTCGAGCAGTGGAACGGCCTTCGCCTCGCACTGTCGAATCGCGCGATCGATGTTTCCCGCCTGCACGAGCTTTCGGATTCGGTTCATGAACTCGGCGGCATCCACGCTGTAGTTCATCCGGATATACCAGGCGCGATCGATGATGATGCCCACCCCAAACGCGAGAACACCGAGATTGACGAACGAAAACGGAGCACCTTCGAGCAGTGCCTCCCAAATCTCATGCATGCCTGCGGCTCCCTCCGGCTCGCCGTTGATTTGGCGAGAAAACCCCTCTGTTTTCGCTACCCTCCAGCCCCACTGAAATTCGGACCCCGTAAGCCGGAATCCGTTGAAATCATTACGACTGTTGGGACGAACCCCTTAACCGATGGGCAAGCTACCCCACCCCCCGCGAAGTTGTCAACGCGACTACAGCTTTTTCCGCTTTTTGCACCCAAGCTCGCCACGGCCGGGGTTTCTAAGGGACTGTACCGGGCACGATGTTGACTTGCTGGATCCAACCGTTATCATCCCTATGTAGTGAGCAAACCATGGAATTGCTTACTGTTCTGGGGGGAGCAGCGAGTTTTAATCAGAAGACAGTGATGGGGATCGAACCGTACTCACTCGGGGTCCGGATAACACTGTCGAAGTAAAGTTCGCAGGAGGCAGTAATAAGATGGCCAAATTGGCGTACCACTTTGAAGCAGGCGGATGGGCGATGTGGCTAATCCTCGTTTGTCTGGTGTTTGCAATCGGGTTCACGATCGAGCGCGCGATGTATCTCTACAAAGCGTCGATCGACAAGGACGAGTTCATCGCAAAGATGCAGAAGTGCATCACCGCCGGAGACGTGGCGGGAGCGATCAAGGTGTGCTCCGCCGAGCACAATCCGCTCGCGCGCATCGTCAAGCAGGGTTTGCTCAAAGTGAACCGCCCCGATGCCGAAGTTCAAGCGGCCATGGATGAGGCGGCGCTCAAGGAGCTCCCACTGATCGAACGGCGCACGCCGTACCTAGGTCTGCTCGCAAACGTCGGCATGCTCTGCGGTCTGTTCGGAACGGTCGTCGGTCTCATCACTGCATTCGGTGAGGTTGCCAAGGCCGACGCGGCAAGTAAGGCAACCGGCTTGGCCAAGGGCATCGAGGAAGCGATGAACTGCACCGCATTCGGTCTGATCACCGCGGTCTTTGCGCTTCTGATGATGGGCCTTCTCAACGGCAAGACTCAGAGGATCATCGACGACATCAACGCGGCCACCGTACAGGTTCTCAACCTGGTGGTGGGCAACCGCTCGAAGGTCGATCTTCAGAATCTTCCCGCGGAGTAACGGGCCAGATGGCTGCAATCGATAGTGGCGGGGGGAACTCCGGAAAGAAGGCGGTCAATCAGGAGATCCCCCTGATTCCGTTCATCGATCTTCTTCTTTGCTGCGTCATGTTCTTGCTGGCCACCGCGGTCTGGAACCAGCTCGCCGCGATGAACGCCAATCAGCAAGTCCCAGGCCAGGCTTCGACGGAAGACGCGCCCCCAGAGGACGAAAAAGTGAAGCTAATCCTGCAGGTTCGGAACTCCGGCTACGTGCTGGGGTCGTCGGCCGGCGAGAGCATCGACATCAGCAAGCGCGTCGTGGCGGACCAAAAGGAGTTCGACATCGACGAGCTGGAAACCAAGCTCGCGCAGTGGAAGCAGGCTTGGGACAAGCGTGACGACTTGATCGTCGCGCCAGAAGACGGCGTGCGGTATGAGGACGTCATTCGTGCAATGGACATTGCGGCAGCGGCGGGCTTCACCACCCTGTCGATGGCCGACGGAGCTGCATTCCTGTAGGGGGGAAACCATGGCGATCAAACGGCCAGAACCAGAGCTGCTCCGTCACATCCCGCTGAAGTTCGTGCGCGAACGCGTTTCGGGCCATGCGCGCAAGGCGGTGGACCACCAGATCCCGCTGATTCCGTTCATCGATTTCCTGATCGTTCTCGTGATCTTCCTGCTCATGTCCTTCTCGGCTTCGGGCGAGCTGATCGCGCAGCAGCCGACCATCACGATGCCGGATGCCAAGAACACCGAGCAGATCGCAATCTCGCCGATCGTCGCGGTCGACGAGCGGGTGATCACGCTCGACGGCAGCAGGGTCGCCGACACACAGACGCAAGGGCAGTCGGCACAAGTCGATCGCATCGAACCGCTCATTGCGGGCCTCGAGGCGGAGAAGCGCAAGTGGGAGACGATTCATCCTTCGGAGCCGTTCGCAGGCCAAGTCATCGTTCAGGCGGACCGCAACATCGACTTCCGAGTCGTGAAGAAGGTCATGTTCTCGGCTGCCGCCGCGGGCTACGGCAACGTCAGCTTTGCCGTGAACCAGCGCGAGTAACGAACTTCCAGTAAGCTTCAGCGCATGGAGCCGTCAGAGCTCACTCCTGCCGAGTTCGACGGCATTCGCACCAACCGATACCGGCCACGCCTTCCGTGGGCGCGTATCGGTTCCGTCGTCTTGCTCGGCGCGCTCATCGCGGGCGCGTATTTCTGGCGTCAGAAGGTCCGGGCCGACGAGCTCAGAAGCCGCATCCAGGCGCTGCACGCCGAGCGGGTCGCACCGGTTCTCGACGAGCTCCAGGCCACGCGTGCAGAGCTCGAGGAGAAGGCCCTTGGGGCCAAATCCGGAGCGGCGAACCGCTTGGTGGAGGCCCAGGTGCGACTTTCTGCCCTTCATGAGGAGGAGGTGGTGTACCTGAAGGTCCGCGCGCCGGAGCTCGCTTCCGTGGAGGCGTTACAAACCGCGATCGAGACCGAAATGGAGGACGCGATCGGGCCCTGCCTGGGTCTGGAGTTGACGCGCCTTTCGACGCTTTCCGACGTGCCGGAAGTCCTGACCTCCAAGTGGCTCGCGCGAATCCACGAGACGAACGACATGCAGCGGCTCTCCGTGCGCGAAGAGCAGCTCGCCCGGGCGATCGAGCGGGAGCTCCCAGCTCTCCAGAAGCGCGTGCCCGTCGACTATTTCCTTCTTCTGTTGGTGCAGGGCAAGAGCCGGCTACGGGATCCGGTCGACGTCTTCCTCTGGGACCTCGAGCAGGACAAGCTCGTCTTGCGTTCGCGGACCGAAAATCGGGGCCGTTTGATTACGGTCCGCAGCCAAATCGGACCCAAGGTGGACCCTGCCAAAGCGGCTGGCGATCCCATCGTCACCGCCGACTGTTCCATTGCAGCTCACATCAAGGCGCAGCTGGGGGAGCCGACGATGGATCTGGCAACGCGGGACTGACAGCACGGGTCTGCGCGTAGTCGATTCGTTCGAGCCAGCGCTGCGCTTCCGCCTGGGCGGCGCGGCTGATTCCGGCGCGAGCCCTCCAAGTCGCCGCGGATTGGCCGTAATCACCGAGTGCGAAGAACGCGATGCCGAGAAGGCGGCTCAGCTCGTGATCGAGGCGTACGCTCGGCAATCCGAGCCGCTTCGCATCTTGGAGCAGTGGAAGCGCGAGCGCGTAGCGATTCGCCCCCATCAGCTGCCGGGCCTCGAGATATTGCCCGAGGCCATCGTTCCGAATCGCTGCCAGCGAATGTGCCAGGTGAACGACGACCGGGCTCGGTGACCGGCCGAGAAAGATCTCGTAGAAAAGCTTGCGCTCCGGGTCGGTGGCTTCGAGGGCGAGCTTCTTCACTTCGCTTTGGCGGGCCGCGCCATCGGTGCGCGGGATGTTCAGCAGCTCCCCATAGAGCGCGTCGGCCTCCGCCAAGTTGCCGAGCGTCCAATGCGCATCGGCGTACTGCTCCAGGGCGGCTGCCACGATTGGCTTCGGGGCGTTCATCGTGGCCCGCAGCGCATCGAGCGTGGCCAGTGCCTCGGCGTCGCGCCCGTTGCGAGCCAGGGCGCCTACCAGGATTGCCCGGGCCTGCGCCTCCTGCTCGTCGATGTCCAGAATGGCGCGACAGGTCTCGATCGTACGGAGGTCGTCGCGGGCGGCTGCGTCGCCGGCAAGGTCGGCCCTCAGCTTTGCGAGCTCGTGAGGACAGACCGACGAGAAGATGCTCGGCCTTGCCAGCGCCACCTCGGCCACGCCGCGCTCCGTCGGCGTCACCGGGACTTCCTCGATGTAGGCGCGCCAGTCTGCTTCGAGCTCATCCAAGTCGTCGACCGTGCCGCGATGGTACGATTCGAGAAGTGCTTCCATCCCCCGGGTTGCAATCAGGAAGCGAATCAGGGACCCGGCGGCCATGTATGCGCGCCGTGCGGGGAGCGCGCTGAAGCGCACGCTCATGACGGCGGATGCCGAAGGAAGCTCGTTTCGGTCCATCATGATCCTGGACCACTGGTCGGGGTCGAGGTCGTCCCGGATGTCCCAGGCTAGGGCGACCGCGGCGCCTTCGACGATGCCGGGGTTCGGGACCAGGCCGCCCAGAGTCCCTGCGATCGCGAAAGGTCCGCGTCCGGCCTCCTCGAGCACCGCATGCACGACTTCGTGTCCGAGCACCGGATGCGGCCAGTGCGACATTTGCAGATAGACCTCGCGTCGCCAGGGCTTGGCGATCAGCGTACGCCCTACGCCGATGAGGTCTTTCTTTTCCTTCTGGCTCCGAAAGAAATAGGCGGTCACCGGCTCCTTGGACGAGAGACCAGTGAGGGATCGAACGCGCTCGACCTGAAAGTCGCAGTCTTCCAGCAAGCGAATGGCGTCGTCGGGAAGCGTTTCGCGCGGCATGTGCGCGATGCAATGCGCCCCACGCTCGGTCTTTCCGAGCCGCTCGAGCAGATACTCCTCGCTCACCGAGTGCCCGAGCTGGTTGCCTTGCCAATACGACGTAGCGACGACGCCCAAGGCCCCGATACAGACCGCAATCGCACCAACCCGCGAGCTACCCCGGCTGCGGAGGCCGAGCGTCCCGGATGTCGGGTCCCAGAGGGCATCAAACAGGACGGCGAGCGAGAGCACGGCAACGAGCATCGTGGCTCGGTAGGTGAGGTAGCGGGTTGGAATCTGGACGAGGTCGTCGTAAATCGCACCCGGGAAGTAGCCCGCGAACGCGCCAAACACGTAGACCGTTGGCGTCGAGTAAAATGCCCAAAGCCCAAGCATCGCGGAGCCGAGAGGCACGGCGGCCGCGAGCCATGGAGCCGAGCGCGGCAGCCTCGTTGCCCCGGCGACCCATACGCCGGTGCAGGCAGCGAGCACGCAGCCGAGCGCCGGGCCCAGCACCATGAAGGCGAGACCCTCGGCTGGCGCGCACTGCCGCGTTCGCAGCGAGCTGACCACGAGCAGCACGAACGGGATAAACCAAATCAGCAAGCCCATGCCGACCGTTCGGAAGATGAGATCGACGCCTCGGAGACCGCGGTGCCGTTCGGTGTAGCGGGCTGCCGTCGCCGCCACCCACGGCGGGAGAAGCAGGCCAAGGGCCAGGGCGCTCTCCACCCCGTGCACGGCGAGGAGAGGGATGAACGCCAGAACGATACCAACCACGGCCGCAAACGCTGCGCTCAACCGGAACATGAACAACCTTGCCACGGACTATTCGGCGGCTGCCGGCGCCCCGGTCGTCTCGTACTCCGCGACGAGGCCCAACACTTCGTCGATGGTGGAGACGAGACAAATCTCGAGCTCGTCACGCACCTCTTCGGGCACCTCTTCGAGGTCTGGCGCGTTTCGCTTTGGAAGTACGATGCGGGCGACGCCTGCGCGGTGTGCGGCCAGGCACTTCTCCTTAATGCCGCCGACTTTGAGCACGTTGCCGCGGAGGGTGATCTCCCCGCTCATCGCCACATCCGGTCGGACCTTGACCTGCGTGAGCGCCGAGGCCAGCGCCACGAACAGCGGGATGCCTGCTGCGGCGCCGTCTTTGGGCACGCCCCCCCCCGGCAAATGAACGTGAATGTCCGTGTGACTCACGAAATCGTCTGCGAGACCAAGGTCCCCGGCGCGCGCGCGCACGAACGTAAACGCGGCTGCAGCCGACTCCTTCAGAACGTCACCCATGTTGCCAGTCAGATGCAGCTTGCCCGTGCCCGGCATCCGCGTCGCTTCGACGAATAGCAGGTCCCCACCCGCAGCAGTCCAGGCCAGGCCGGTTGCGACGCCGGCCCTCGGGACTCGCTCCGGCTTTTGCCGTCTGGCCTTCGCGGCGCCAAGCACGCTTTCGATGAATGGGGCATCGGCCATGATCGAGACGTCTTCGCCGTTCGCAAGTCGGACGGCGACCGCACGGCAGACCGCAGCGGCCTGTTGCTCTAGCTTTCGGACGCCGGCCTCGTGGGTGTAGGAGTCGATCAGCAGGTCGATCGCTTCGTCTGAGAAGTCGAGGCGTTCCGGCGATAGACCGTGCTCGCTCAACTGCCGAGGAATCAAGAAGTCGCGCGCGATCGACCGCTTTTCCCGCGATGTGTAGCCAGGAAGCTCGATCACTTCCATTCGATCGAGTAGCGGCCCCGGGATCGTGCTCTTTTGGTTGGCGGTCGCGATGAACATCATCTGGCTGAGGTCGAAGGGCACGTCGATGTAGTGGTCTGTGAACTGATGGTTCTGCTCGGGGTCGAGCACTTCGAGCAGCGCGCTGGCGGGGTCGCCCCGTTGGTCGGTGCCGAGCTTGTCGATTTCGTCGAGAATCATCACCGGGTTTCTCGAGCTTGCTTTTTTGAGGCCGGATATGATGCGTCCGGGAAATGCCCCGACGTAGGTGCGGCGGTGGCCGCGAACTTCGGCTTCGTCCGACACGCCGCCGAGCGACACGCGTACGAATGCGCGGCCCGATGCACGCGCGATCGAGCGAGCGAGCGAAGTCTTGCCGACGCCAGGCGGACCGACGAAGCACAGAATGGGTGCGCGCCCGTTGCGCCGAAGCTTACGGACCGCGATGTACTCTACGATCCGGCGCTTTGGTTTCTCGAGCCCGTAGTGGTCTTCGTCGAGGACCTGCCTGGCGTGCTGAACGTCGAGCCGGTCCGGGGTCTTCTTTGCCCAGGGCAGGTCCGCGAGCCATTCCACATAGGTCCGTGCGACTTGGTACTCGCTGCTTGCCGCGTTCATGCTTCCCATGCGCCGAAGCTCGCGTTTGGCGGCCGATTCTGCCTCGCTCGGAAGGCGGCCGAGCGCGATGCGTTCGCGGAGATTTTCGATCTCGTCTTCGTCCACGTCGGTTTCACCAAGCTCTCGGCGAATGGCCTTGACCTGCTGACGCAGCAGGTACTCTCGCTGTGAGCTCGACATCTCTTCTTCGACCATGTTGGAGATCTCTTGCTTGACCCGCAGCACTTCATTTTGCCGATTGACCTGGTCGAGGACTTTGCGAACTCTCGTTCGAATGTCGAGCGTTTCGAGAACCTCTTGCTTGGACTCGTTTGGGACCGGTAGGTTCGACTCGATGAGGTCGGCCAGTGCGCCCGGTTCGCGGACATTGTCGAGAATGTGCAAAGACTCTCGCGACGCCGTCGGCAGGTCATGGAGCAGTTGGCGCGCAGACTCTCTGAGGTGTGCGGCCAGGGCTTCGACTTCGACGTCGACGGTGGGCAGCTCGTGGTAACGATGCACGCGGGCGCGCATCGTCGGATGCCGGCCGAGGGTTTCCTCGATGCGCATCCGGCTCACCCCTTGGAGGACGACGCTGTATTGGCCCGAGTTTAGGCGGATGACCTTCAAGACGCGGGCGATCGTCCCGATGTGATACACCTGATCGAAGGTGGGGTCCTCGACCTCGGCCCTGTGCTGCGTCACCACCCCGATGGCAGGGCGCTCGCGCCCGCAGGCCTCTTCGATCAGGCGGACTGACCGAGGCCGGCCGACGTTGACAGGCACGACCGTGGCTGGGAAGAGGACCGAATTCCGGAGGGGCAGAATGGGTAAGATCGGTTCAGCGCCAGCGGGAAAGATCGAATCAGTCATTAGATTTGCCAACGATATTCGAGATCTACGCCGCCAGCAACGACCCTGCGTAATCCACTAGCGCCCTGGGCGGTCGGCTGGTATCAAAGCGGCGCCCGACATGCTGGGACGGAGATCAATAGGGGGAGCGGGGCTGCTCGGACTGACCGCCATCGGTGGTTGTCACGGCGGGCTCGCGTTCAACGCGCTCGTATTGCTGGTTAGCGTGGGGATTTTCGTGGGGACGATCCTCTTGGAGCGGTCTCCCTAGCTGTGATGATCCCGGAGCTCCGTACTCTCGACGAATTCACCCTGGCCGACCTCGAAGCCATTCGGGTCCTCTTGCGCGGAGGCTCGGTGGTCGACTGGCATCGGCTCAATTTCGCCGACGAGGAAGAGGCCGAGGCCTTCATAAGGGCCCAGGAGATCAACCCGGACGACCCCGTCGATGCGGCGCGCGTGCTGCAGGTGAAAGAAGCCGCGATCGACTATCTCCGCCGCCACTTCGATTTTCCGGTTCCAAAGCCGGTGGCGAAGAGGGACCTCGTGGGCCTCTTGATGCTTGCGTCCTCCAAGGGGCATCGGCAAATCTGTGCCTGCGCGATCTTGAAAGTGATGCACATCATCCACCACCTCGAGGCCCGCGAGCTCCTGTTCTTGTTGCCAACCGCAGACGAAGAGGTCTTCCAGTGGGTGGAGCAGAAGGTCTACCACGTCATGGCGTCTGCCTTGGCCAATGACTTCCCAATTCTCGAGTTCATCGGCGGGCGAAAAAACAAGGATTCGCTCTACACCAAACTCCTGTCGAAGCCCGAGGTCAGTGCGTCGCAGATCTACGACAAGGTGCGCTTTCGAATTGTGACGCGGAGCTCGCACGACATCTTTCCCGTCCTGAATTACGTTCAGCGCAGCATCGTGCCTTTCAACTTCGTGATTCCGGGCCAGTCCACCAATACGCTGGCGCGCTTCCACGAGTACTGCCGGTCGGAGCCGGCGCTTTCAAAGCACATCGCCAACATGCAGCTGCCACTCGATCTAGAAGACGGGCTGTCCCCGATCGACAATCGCTTCACGGCGCCGAGCTACCGCGTCGTCCACTTCGTCGCCGACGTGCCGGTTCGAGTCCCAGACAAGGTTCTGGCGGCCGCGCCGCCTGCGGTTTCGGAGCTCGGTCACACCATCTTCGTCCAGACCGAGTTTCAACTGCTCGATCGAGCGACCGACGAGAGCAACGAGGCGGGCGACGCGAGCCACCAGGCGTACAAAGCGCGTCAGAAGCTCGCCGTCATGCATCGGCTCAAGGTCGGCCGTTTCAACAAGTCCTAGCGGGCGGGTCGATACAAAAAGAAAAGGCCGACGCCCTGGGGCGCCGGCCTTTGCTCGTCTTATCCGACTATCGGATTACTGCGCCTCGACCACACCGCCGATCGTCAGGGTCAGCGAGAGGGCGTTGCACGCCGTGCCCACGTCGCCCGAGAGGTCGTCGTTGATGTCGAGAACCTGAACTACGACCGCGCTACCGCCGTCGATGAGCAAGTCCGCGATGGCAGCGGCGGTGGCCTGGTCGACCGTTCCGCCGAGCGTGCCGTTCGAGAAGCCCGTGTCAGGTGTGATGGAGACCCGGACGACCGCGTTTCCAATCGCACCGTCTACAGCCATTCCGGGCTCGCCGATCGAGATCGGAAGGTCGCCGATGGTGCCGCTGGCGCAGACCGCGCCTTCGACCATGGGCCCCACGTTCAAGAGAACCGTGCCGGCGGCCGTGCCGTTGACGAGCAGCTCGACGGTCGCGCAGCCTGCTTCGACATTTGCGTCGACGCGGAGGGCGAGGTCGATGACGCCGGAGCAAACCGCGTCGTAGAACGCCTGATTGACGCCGCCGAGGTTACCGCCGACGGTCACGAGTGTCGGAGCCAAGCCAGCAAGCGCGTTGTCCACGCCGTCAAGGCCTTCGCCTGGCGCAAGGCCGCCGTTGAGGCAGCTAACGCCCGCGCAGCCGTCGAGGTCATAGCCGAGGTTGCAGTCGGTGAGGATTTCCAGCTGAGTGAGCTGATGAGTGACCGTGGTTCCGGTGGTCGCGCACTCGGTGGGATTTTCGAGGCTCTCGGTGCCGTCGCAGACGTCCGCCGTCGGCGGAGTTGCAAGCGCTGGCACGCAGTTCTCGTCGGTGGGATCGACCTCGCCGTTGGTGCACGAGGGGTCAACCTCGGCGCAGGCAAGCGGGCCGGTGCCGCCGCCGCCACCTTCGCCGGCGGTGCCGCCGGTTCCCGCAGTGCCGCCAGAGCCGCCAGTCTCGCTGGTATCCTCGCTACACCCGAAGGTCATGAGTGCACCGCCGAGCAGTGCGATTAAAGCTAGTTTGCTGATCTTCATACGTTCTTCTCCTTAGGTCCGGAATATGCCGGATCCACGTCGCCCCTTTTGCGTGCGCGTGTGTACCACGACTTCCCCCGGATCTACAACCAAGTGAAACAAAGTAAGGGAACAGACTATCAGATAAAACGAAGGATGCTCGGGTCGTCAATTCGCGCGCCCTTCTCGACGCGACCGGTCCGGCCGCTATCTGCCTGTTTTTGATGTAATTTCGCGGTTCGCCTGATTGCCCGAGGCGTCGAAGGCGCGAACGGCAATGATATGGCTATCGCCCGAAATCGCGCCAAGGGAGACGTCGAAACGCTCCTCGGCGCTATCGAGAACGGAGTCGGTTGGGAACACGTCGCGCCAGGGGCCCGCGTCGACCGACATTTGAATCCGCGCGATCGGCCCGAGCGCGTCGACGACCCGGCCGAGCACTCGGCCCTTGCGAACTTTGAGCTGTTCGAGACGCGGCGGATGGTTGTCGACGACGATCGGTTCCGAGGTCGCGCTCGATCGCAAGGTGCGCTGTTCCGGATTCGATTCCTCGTCGGAGGCCTCCACGCGCACGACGTAGTACCCGTCCGGAATACTGCTGGTGTCCCAAGTGTACTTCGCCTCCATCAGCACACTGTCCTCGGCAAACATGTCGCGCCAGGACGACTGGCTTTCTTCGCGATACTCGATGCGGTAGCGCAAGGAATCGCCGTCGGGGTTGTTGGTTTTCCAGCTCAGGCTCAACAGGGTCGTCGGCGCCTGAGGCTGCCGCGGCGTTTCCCCTCGCTTGGGTGGGGGCCTGCTGCCTTGCACGTTTGAGACCCGCGCACGTTGATTCTGAGGGAGATAGAAGAGCTGTACGGCGCGAAGGATGGCGGAGTCGTCGTTGGGAAGCTTGGCACGAATTTGAATGAAGCGTCCGGCCGGGCTCGAGACGACGCCCGGTTGCTTGAGATTCTTTGACCAGCCGCTCCACGTGTCTCCGGGTTCTTTGGTATTGCCGGAGCGTGTTTGAAACACGAAGCGACCTTGGCCCCGCCAGGTGAGGCGGCCCCACTTCGACGCGAAGCGCGCGTCGAGTGCCTTGCTCGTCCAGATGGCGTCACGCCGCTTGGTCGGTTTCACGCGGTAAAGCGCCGCGCCGTCACCCGTGACGAACGACGGGTTCTTCGCGCGCAGGTCCAACGCAAGGACCTGCCTCTCTTCCACGTCGACCCAGATCGAGTAGCTCGCGTCGGGCTCCACGCGCAGGATTCGGCCTTCGTGCCCGCCGCCGGCATAGATCGCGCCGTCCGTTCCCCATTGGATCGCAGTGAAATGCGTGTCTTTTCGGGCGACCAGCATCTCGGCGCGCCCCGCGGCGTCGACCCGCCAAACCTGCCCACTTCCGGGTCGCGGGCGGGTCACCGGACCGGCGGGAGTTGGGGCCTTTCTGGTCGACGACTTGAACTGGCTTCCGGGGGCGGTCTTGAATGTGTTCGAAGCGACCGCGAGCTCCCCGTCGTAAAAGTCGATGGCGGTGACCTCGTTGCCAGGAAAGTCATGGACGACGTCCGCCTGGTCGTTCGGCCTGATTCGAACAACCACGGCCTGGTCGCTCGTGCCAGCATAGATGGTGCCTTTGTCGTCTCCGGAGAGCGCCATCACGTGGGACGCTTCCGTCTTGAAGAGCAGCTTGGCGCGACCGATCGGGTCGATCGCAAACAGCTTTCCCTCGGGGCCGGTTCCTGCGATCAGGCGGCTGCGCTTTTTGTCGTAGTGAAGGGCCCAGATGTGTTTTGCGCCTTCCGGAATGGAAAAGCGCTTCACCTTCCCGGACTTCGGTTCGATGCGGTAAATCCGGCCGTTCGGCAGCGTGCCGGCGTAGAGCGCGCCGTCGTTGCCAAATGCGAGCGACGACACCAGAAGCTCACCGGTGTTCGCAAAGACCTTGGTGTCCTTGCCATCGACACGATAGACCACCCCATCGGTACCGGTGCCGATGAAGGTCGCGCCAGCGCCTCGCGCGATGCTGTAGGCGAGTGGCACGTTCTCGAGCGCCGTCCGCTCCGTGGCCGCACCGGCTCGTATCGAACCGTCGGAATGGACCGCAGCCCCGTCGAGCTCACCGTCGAAGAACGCGTCGGCTTTGTCGAGCACGAAGCTCTGGGTGCCCAACGCAGCAACGGTCGCGCTCGTAGTGATCACGAAGCCAGCCAACGCGATTCGCAGAATGGTTTTGGGTTTTTTCATCGTTTCGTTACTCACCGAGAAGCCGGCCGAGCGCGACCTCACGGACGCGGAGGGCCAGGGTCGTGCCGCCGACCACCACCTGCGGCATGTTGATATCCGTACGGGATTGCGTGACGAAAGGACGACTGTCTTCCGTGCTGCTTACGAATTGAAGCGAGTTCAGCGCCGAGGCCGGAAGCGAATCGACCACATGTCCCTCGAAACGAAGGCCGCGTGTCGGCATTTGGAGTGCGACGACGACTGAGGTCGCCGCATAGCGCCGGTTTGCCTGTTCGATCAGGTCGTCGAGTGAACGAGCCCGTGGCTGTTCGACGGCCACCTTGTTGCCGGGGAGGATCGCGACACGAATCGTCTGGCCTGCTGCAGCCTCCGGGACCCTGACCTTGACTGCGCGGGTGGAGTCGGGCTGATCGACGCGGCGGAGCTTCACGTAAATCGTGACCTCTTCGCCTGGGTCGACCTCGTCATAGGCGACCGAGGCATCGGCGATTTGAAAGACGTCGCGGCTGAGCTCGAGATCGAGCTCGAGGTCGATCGACGTCACACGAGAGATTTCAAAGGGGTTGGCAAACGCCGCTTCCATCAAGCCGAACATCCGAAGCTGCGAAAAGACCGCCGCGCTGGCGGCGCCCATCGGAGAGAAGCCCTGCTCCTCTAGTGACACGATGCCGTGGCCTTCGATGCCGATCTTGCTCTTGGCCCGAAAGATGACGTCCGTTGCGTCGCTGGCCGTCGACTTGACTGCGTTGGCGATCACGGCGAACACGATGCTCGGGGTGAGGACACGGTGGCTCGCTACCGTCACGTGCCACTCTGTCTTCGGGGCACCCTCGGCCCCGTTTATTTTAACGCGTATCGGGACGCTCGCCGCCTGAATGTCCGGGTCGACGACGATGGCAGGCTGCCGGTCCTGAACCAAGGCACCAAGAGGCCTTCCTGCCTCGGCGATCTTGAAAGAACGGGCCTCGCTCACCAGCACGTGCACGACACGCGCGGTGGCCGTCGGGAGACCGCTCGCGCCCGCATCCATCATGGGGTGCCCGAATGCGAGGGTTCGACCTCCTTTGTCGATGTAGGTGACCGTGCCCACGGCGGTCATGGCGATGTCGCCCCGGGCAAGTTGGATTGCAACGGATCCTCCCGGTTCGAACTGCATCGGGCCGCGTTTCGAGCCTTCCCCGGTGCCGGCTTGCGTCGCCACGAAGCCAAGCGGCTCGAGCTCCTTCGCGATCATTTGGGCGATCGCATCGTCGAGACCGCCGAGCATGAGCGGCGTGCTGGCCTGGTGAAGGCCCAGCGGCCCCTTCGTGCGGGCCTTCTTCTCGTGGAGTGCACGGAGCGTGGAAAGCGCGCTCACCTCGTCTTCGCCGCGGTACGGGGGCAAGCCGGCGAGCCGTTCTTTCGAGCGCCGATGCCGCTCGAGCTTGGCGCTGGGGCGACCTGGGAGCGGCTTGGCGCCTGGGAACATGTCGAGCCGAACAGGGCGTTTGAGCTCGGCGAGCATGTTGGCGATCGGCGTTACCCCAACCACCGGGTCGACACCATAGCTCCAGCCGTACGCGTAGGCGCCCGCAAGGCGTCCGTCGAGGTAGATCGGGCTTCCACTCATGCCGGCCACGCCCCGCGCCCGGTTGAGGAGCGGATGTGGGGTCCGGATGAGGATCAGGTCCTGGTTGGGCCGGAACTGGTGGAGCACGTCGATGACCTCGACGTCAAAGCGCTCGGGCTCTGTGCCCCGCAAAACCGAAAGGCCATAGCCTTTCATCCCCGGGCGTATCTCGTCGACGTGAATGAAGCCCGGGCTCGATTGGGCGATTGCGGCGTCCCAGAGCAACGAGCCCAACACGAGCGACGCGCTCGATACGAAACACAACGCGGAGAGCAGTCGCCTCACAGCTAGTAAGCCTAGCAGGGCTACTCCGCTGGAGCCGGTGTAAGTTGAAGTGATTCGATGAGTGCGCGCAGAGATTCGAAGCGAAAGGGCTTCGCGAGGTAGGCGTTCACGCCGATCGAACGCTCTCTCACGACGGGCCCCGGAACCTCGTCGGACATCAGAATGACCAAGAGGTCGGGATTGCGTTCACGAAGGCGCCGGGCGACCTCGATCCCGCTCGCGCCAGGCAAGTCCGACGCCACCAGCGCGAGATCCGCGTCCCACTGCTCGATGACCGTGAGAGCGCCCTCGCCGGAGCTGGTGCCCACGACGCGATTGCCGTCGACTGTCAGCATACGGGCAAGGCTCCACTGAAGATCCGGGTCGCTTTCGACGAGCAACACGCTCCGATGCCGAGGTCGGCTCTCGGCGATCGTCCTTGCCGCGCTTTCCAGCTTAGGTGCGCTTGATTCGCTAGTCATCTTCGTTATTCGGTCGCTCATCGCCGCAGGCCATCGAACAACGCCTTGCGTTCGTCCGTTGTTCCCTCTTCCCCGACCCCGCCCCATGATAAGGAGGTCGGGGTCTGGGTGCAATCGAGGTTGCCAGTTCTCGGCGAATCAGCCGATTGCCCTTGAAAAACCACTGTTACGCGGTAACCCTGGGTGAGCTCTGAGCACGGTTTCCGCGCGACTGACCAGGCTGAACCGGGTCTGAACCATGGAAGGTCTGGCCGCTTCGGGCGATCTCTTCGAGCACCGGTGCGGGCGAGAACCGAGAGCCGAGCTGCTTTTCCAGCTCGCGCAGGCGCCCGAGAACTTCCTTTGCGCCGACCTGGTCGACGAAACGGAAGGGGCCGCCTCGGAATGGGGGGAAGCCGAGCCCAAACACCGCGCCGATGTCACCGTCGCGAGCACTCCGCAGAATGCCGTCGCCAAAGCAGCGACAGGCTTCGTTCACGAACTGTAGCGCGCAACGCCAGGCGATGTCTTCGTCCGAGATGCTCTTGTTGTTGGGCGTGACCCCCAGCACCCCGTAAACCGACTCGTCGACGCCCTTCTTCTTGTCGCCGTAGAGATAGAATCCGCGGCCGTTTTTGCGGCCGTAGCGCTCGTCGTCGATCAACTTCTTCATGCCTTCGGGCGCACCCATGCGCTCGCCGAAAGCCTCGCGCATGATCTTGCCGACTTTGGCACCGACATCGATGCCGACTTCGTCCGTCAGCTTGATCGGGCCGACCGGAAAGCCCCAGTCGAGCATGGCCGTGTCGATCTTTTCGATGGGAACACCTTCGGCGACCAGATGCGCGGCTTCGTTCATCATCGGCGCGAGCACTCGGCTCGTGTAGAAACCAACGCCGTCCTTCACGACAATCACGTGCTTGCCCTGTTTCTTTCCGAGCTTGACGCAGGTCGCGGTGACCCAGTCGGCGGTCTTGTCGGTGACGATGATCTCGAGCAGCGGCATTTTGTGGACCGGCGAGAAGTAGTGCATCCCGATGACGGTCTCGGGGTGCTTGCTCGCCGCGGCGATCATCGTGATTGGTAGCGAGGACGTGTTCGACGCTAAAATCACGTCGTCCCGGCCCGCCTCCTCGACCTCGCGGACCATTCGCTCTTTGAGCGAAAGGTCCTCGAAAACCGCCTCGATCACGACGTCGATGTCCTGGAAGCCTTCGTAGCCCGTCGTCCCGGTTGTCTGCAGCATGAGCGCGTCGGCCTGCCGTTTGCTGAGCCGCTTGCGCTTGACGCGTCCTTCGATGATGCCGCGAATGTAGCGAAGGCCTGCCATCACACCGTCGGCGTCCCTGTCCTTGAGACGCACTGGAACCTTGGCGACCGCGGTTGTGACGTAGGCGATGCCGGCGCCCATCAGTCCGGCTCCCAGCATACCGACTCTCTTAACCTCGCGAGGCTTGACGTCGGGGTCGTCCACGCCCGAGTCTTTCTTCAGCGCGGTGGTCGCGAAAAATAGGCTCATCAGGTTCGCCGCTTCCGGTGTGGTAAGCAGACGACCGAAGCCGCGCGCCTCGGCGGCGAGTCCTGCTTCGAAGCCGTCTTCGAGGCCGGTCTTCACGATGTCGATGATCAAATCTTGGGCGGGGTAGTTGCCTCGAGTTTGCTTGTGCAACTGCTTTCGAGCCTGGTCGAAAAGGATTTTGCGCCCGACGGGGTTCTTCGAAAGCGCGAACTCCGTCACGGCGTCCTTGTCGCGGAGGTGCTCGATGAAGCTCTCCCGATGGGGAACATAGCCGACCCGTGAGAGCGCCAGAGCCGCAGCGGTTTCGAGAAGGATCGATGGGGGAACCACCTCGTCGACCAGTCCGAGCTTGAGCGCCTTCTTCGCGTCGACATTCTTGCCGGTCAGCATCATGTCGAGCGCAGCCTGCACTCCGATTTGCCGAGGAAGTCGCTGGGTTCCGCCCCCGCCGGGAAGAAGGCCGAGCTGGGCCTCCGGAAGGCCGAGCTGGGTCTTCTTGCTGTCGGTCGCCACGCGGGCGTGACAGGCCAGGGCGACTTCGAGGCCGCCACCGAGCGCGACGCCATGGATGGCCGCGACGACGGGCTTCGGACAGTTCTCGATCCGGTTCATCACCTTGTGGCCCTCGCGGGAGACCCGCTCGCCTTCTTCGGCGCTGGTCACGGCTTCGAGCATCGTGATATCGGCGCCTGCGATGAAGCTGTCTTTCTTGCCGGACGTGAAGACGACCGCCTTGATGTCCGGGTCGTTCTCGATGGAGCTGAACGCTTCGGTGAAGGTGTCGATGAAGTCACTCTTGAGCGTGTTCATCGCTTCGCCCGGGATATCCATGCGAACGATGGCTACGCCGTCGTCGCGCTTCTCGATGCTGAGTCCTTCGTTCGCCATTACTCTGCCTCCAAGACCATGGCGGCGCCCAAACCACCTGCCGCGCACGCGGTGCAAAGAGCAAGATTGCCGCCCCGCCGCCTGAGCTCGCGGAGGGTCTGTGTGATTTGACGCGCGCCCGTGGCGGCGAACGGATGGCCGATCGAAATCGAGCCGCCCGTCACGTTGAACTTGTCCCAATCGATGTCGCCGATCTTCTCGGAGCGACCGATGTTCTCTTCTGCCCATTCCTTAGACTCGAACGCCTGCGTGTTCGAGAGGATCTGCGCAGCGAACGCCTCGTGCATATCGACCAGATCGAGGTCGGACAGCTTGATGCCGGCCCGGTCGAGGGCGATGGGTGTTGCATAGGAGGGACCCATCAGAAGCTGGCCGGCCGGGTCGAGCGCGGCAAACGCGTAGCTTCGAATGAAGCCGAGGACATCGAAGCCGTGCGCCTTGGCCTTGTCTTCACGCATCAGCAGGAGCGCGCTCGCGCCGTCGGTGAGCGGCGAGCTCGTGCCTGCGGTGACGGTGCCGTGTGTGCGGTCGAAGGCAGGCTTGAGCTTGGCGTAGTCTTCGATCGTACCGCCCTCCCGAACTAGGTTGTCCTTGCGAATGGTCTGATCAAAGCGGTTGGGTACGAAGACCTCCATCACCTCCGCGTCGAACTTGCCCTCCTCCCAGGCCGCGGCGGCCAGCGTGTGGCTTCGAAGCGCGAACTCGTCTTGGGCTTCGCGGGCGATGTGGTTTTCCTTCGCCATCTTCTCGGCGCTCTCGCCCATCGAAAGTCCGGTGGAGTACTCGGCGATGGCCGGAGCCACCGGTACGAGGTCCCGCGGACGCAACCCCGCGAAAATCTGAGCTCGCTCACCGATGCTCCGCGCCTTGGTCGCTGCCATGAGCGCTTCGGCGAGGCGCTTCGACACGGTTATCGGTACGTTGCTCGCGCTGTCCGCGCCGCCCGCCAAGCCGGTGTCGATCGCGCCGGCCATGATCGCCTCGGCGACGTTGACGGTCGACTGATAACTCGTCGCGCAGGCTCTCGAGACGCTGTAGGCCTCGATACTCTTCGGCATGCCCGTCGCCAGGACGATCTCGCGGGCGATGTTTGGCGCTTCCACCGAAGGCACGACCTGTCCGTAAACGACCTGCTGGATTTCGGTCGGGTCGAGCTCGAGCCGCTGCAGCAGCTCCGCCACGACGATGTTCGCAAGGTCGAGTGCGCTGACCTCGCGGTAGGCCGACCATTGTTTCGCGAAGGGCGTCCGCAGTCCGGCAACGATTGCCACGCGGTTTCCGTTAGATTCCATGCGCTGAGCTCCTGAAAATGAACCGTGATTCAGTGGAAGGCGTGAGCCTGATTCCCTGCTCAGGTGATGTCAAGCACGCGTCCGAGCGTTGACCGGAACGCGCCGGCCCCTAGACTCAGCCGGTGCACCGACTCCCTCTCGTGCAGAGTCGCTCGGCAGTCTACGAAGACTGGCCCGTTCGGCCCGACGATTTCGACGCGATCCCGCTTCTGCGCGACTCGCGTGGGCGGCGGTACACCTATCTGCGCCTGAGCGTGACCGACCGCTGCGATCTTGCATGCGTCTACTGCATGCCCCCGAGCGGGGAGGATGAGCATGCGATTCGGCGCGACCTGCTGACGTTCGAAGAAGCGGCGCGGCTGGTGTCGGTCTTTGCGCTGGCGGGCATTCGGCGGGTGCGATTTACCGGCGGGGAGCCCTTGGTGCGAAAAGATATCGTTCGGCTGGTGGAGCTGGTGCATCGGCGCACCGACGTCGAACAACTCGTGATGACGACGAACGCGACCCGGCTCTCCGAGCTGGCGCGGCCGCTGCGCGATGCGGGGCTATTCGGTGTCAACGTGTCGATCGATACGCTGGACGCCGCCAGGTTTGCCGAGCTCACCCGGGGTGGCGACCTGGGGCGAGTGCTGGCCGGCATTCACGCTGCCATCGACGTCGGGCTCGACGTGAAGCTCAACACCGTGCCGCTTCGGGGCCGCAATGACGACGAGCTCCAACGGATCGTCGATTTTGCCTGGTCGCTCGGCGTTGCGCCGCGTTTCATCGAGCTCATGCCGCTCGGGGAGGGCGCCAAGCTTCCGCAAGACATGCGAATGAACGCCGCCGATGTCCTCGAAGTCCTCGGAGAATGCGTATCGCAAGAGGCTCCGCAGGGAATTGAAGGCCAGGGGCCCGCGCGTTACATGACCGCAGCCGACGGCTCCGGTCATCGGGTGGGCTTCATCACGCCCATCAGCAATGAGTTCTGCGACACCTGCAATCGCGTCCGGGTCACGGCCCGGGGCGACATTCGTGCCTGCCTGGCCTCGCGTCGGGCGATTAGCCTGCGCAACATCATGCGCGCCGGCGGCAGCGACATCGACCTCGCCTGGGCGATGGTCTGGTCGCTCACCGGCAAGGACCGCGGTCATCATTTTTTAGAGCCCGAAGAGCACGAGCACGAACGCGTCGGGATGAGCCTCATCGGCGGATAGGCTACGGGGGGTTCCGTGTTGATCAGGATTATGGTGGCCTGCCTGTTTGTGGCGGCCTGTTCGAGCGAACCAGAAAACCTTCGCGTCTGGACCCCCGAGGACCACGCGCACGTGCCGGACAATCTGGTCGATCGCAATCGCGTGCCGCAGCAAGAACGCCCCGACCTCACGGTCGGCGAGCTCTTGTGGCAGCGCAACTGCGCGCGCTGTCACGGCACCGACGGGCGCGGCGGCCCTCAGGTCAAGCTGAGCTTCGCGAGCGCGGCCTGGCAAGAAGGCATCGACGACGCAAGGATCGCCCAACTCATCACCCGCGGCAATCCACCGATGATGCCGGCGTTTGGGGACTTGCTGACGCCCGAGCAGATCGGGGAGCTGGTTGCGCATGTGAGGACGCTCGTGGGGCGGGGCGAGTAGGGTAGGTGTCAGCGTCGGTTTTTGTTACACCGCCCGCCCACCCGTAATCCTCCCTGGCGCGGCTTCATAGCGGGGCGCGGACAAAGGCGCGACGCAGGGCTCCATCGAACGGCTCGGCTTGCAAATCTGGTCGGTCGGACTTGAGGGCGGGGACCAGGCAAGCCTCGCCTCGACCGGCGCGCCAATCTGGGTTGGCTGCTGTCTTGCAGATTGGCACTTCGGACGTCGACTCCGCCCCACATCGCGCCTTTGTCCGCGCCCCTCCATTCATATCCAGTTGTGTAAGAGAGCGGCATCAGAACACCCCCACAAGACAGCTGGCGGCAGCGCGAGCCCAAAGGGCGAAGCCCGGCGCGAATGCGCCGGCAAGGCAAAGCAAAGCGAATGCCGCGCCAGGGAGGACTACGGGTGGGGGTGGGCGGGCGGTGTAATTAAACCTGACCAGGCCCTACGCAAATCAACCACCCCCCACCACATCCGCGGTAGCCCCAGTGCCAGTGCCAGTGCCAGTGCCAGTGCCAGCGCCAGTGCCAGCGCCAGCCTCAGCCTCAGCGCCATCCTCAGCGCCAGCGCTACACGCTGTCCGACAAAAACTGCGCGATCAAATCCGCCACCGAATAGACCCTCAAAAAGTCTCCGTCGGCGAGATCCTGGACGTGTGGCCTCGTATTCGTGCATGCGATGCCCGCGAGCGCTCCGCTGTCTTGAATCCGCTCGAGCGATTCCTGGGCGAATACGCCGTGGGTGCACACCGCGTAGACCTCGCTAGCGCCGGCTTCTCGATAGGCGTTGGCAGCAGAGATGAGGGAGCCCCCGGTACGGATCATGTCGTCGTAGATGACCACGGGACGGTCTTCGACGTCGGCGGCTAGGGCCGTGATCTCGGTTTGGGTGTCCGAGAGGCGGCGTTTGAAGACGAAGGCGGCGTCGACCAGCAGATCGTTGGCGAGGCTCTCGACCCATTTGGCTCGGCCGGCGTCGGTTGCGCCGAGGACGAAATCCTCGCCACCGAAGTCTCGAATCGCTTGGAGCACGACGGAGCGTGCTTGCAGATGAACCGGACGAATGTCGCCCGAGAAATACTGCGGGATGCCTTCGGAGTGCAGGTCGATCAGAACCACGCGGTTGCCGGAGCCGGCGCTCGGGATCGAAGAGATCAGCCGGGCACGGTTTTTCGCGGCCACAATCTCACCGTACCTCGAAGCGCGCTCCATCGTTTGATAGCCGAACCAGGGAAGCACGAGGGTGAGGGTGTGGACCCCGAGGTGAACCAGGCCGCATGCGAGGTCGTAGATTTCGAGCATGTCGACGTCGTCGACCGTCCCGCCGACGACCGCCACGTCGCGAAGGGCGCAATCGGTTTCGAGGCGGCGGTATCGCTCCTCGTCCGGGAAGACCTTGCGTTCCACGACGCCCAGGTCGAAGTCGCCTGCGCCCGAAATGTCCTCGCAGAGCTCTTGGTAGCGTTCGGTCGCGAAGAGGAGCATCGGTTGCTTCATGGCGTCGCTTGCATGACAACACAGGTCGCTTTCGCGCGCTAGTGCTTGGCCAAAACCTCGAGAAGGACGTCGGGGAAGTCGGTCATGATCCCGTCCACTCCGGATGCGGCCAGCCATTGCATCTGTGCGGGGTCGTCGATCGTCCAGACGTGGATTTGAACCCCGTGACGGTGGGCAGCCTGGATGAATCGCGGGGTAATGACGTTCATCCCCCGGAAGGTCGTAGGAATCTGCAGCGCGTCAAACGCATACACCGCGTGCCTGGAAAGCCCCATCAAGGCATGCGCCCAGAAGTGAAGCGCGGCCTTTCGGCCCGCCGAAGTGGCCACTCGGCCCCGGCTATGCTTGCGAAATGCCGCGGTCACCTCGTCGTGCTCCGACGCTACGAGGACCCGGTCGTGAAGGCCGTGGTGCTGGATGAGCTCCCAGAGCCGCCCTGCCAAGGACGGGTCATTGGGCTTGATCTCCAGATTGTAGCGGAGTGTCGGATCAGCCTCGAGCGCCTCTTCGAGGGTCGGAATGCGGAGGCCTGCATGTCGAAACGCGTAGCTTCCGTTTTCGATGAAGTGGTACCCGGCATCGAGGTGTTGAAGCTCGGCAAGCGTGTGGTCCCGAAGGTTTCCGCGGCCGTTGGTCGTTCGTTCGAGCGTCGAGTCGTGGAAGCACACGAAGCGGCCGTCCGAGGTTTCATGGAGGTCGGTTTCGATGTGCCGGTACCCGAGCTCGGCGGAATTCCGAAACGCGAGTACCGTGTTTTCCGGCCAGCGCTTGGCACCTCCCCGATGTGCAAATGGAATCGGTGTCGTCGGGCCGAAAAAAGGGCGAGGCATCGAGGGAGCAGCATAGCGCTCTTTTCGCAACGGGCGCGCAACACTTGTCGCTAAGCGCTTTTGTGGCCATCGTGCGGCCGCGAAGGGAACCGAAGCATGGCAAATGACTTGGCAGGGAAGGTCGCGATCATCACCGGCGGCGCGAGTGGCATCGGGAAAGCCCTAGCCGAGGAATTGGCGGCGCGTGGCTGCTACCTGGTGCTGCTTGATATCAACTCCGAGCTGATCCAAAAGACAGCGGCCGAGCTTCGGGCCGCCGGGGCGCAGCTCGATGCGAAGACGGTGGACGTTCGAGACGCGGCTCAGGTACGAGCACTCGTCCAAGGCGCACACCGGGAGCTCGGCCGCATCGACTACATCTTCAACAACGCCGGCGTAAACGTCTGCGCCGAGCTTCGTGACACCAGTCTAGAGGATTGGGATCTTCTGATCGATGTGAACCTGCGTGGCGTGGTGCACGGCGTGCACGCGGCCTATCCGATCATGTGCGAGCAGGGCTTCGGCCACATCATCAACACGGCCTCCGCAGCGGGCCTGATCCCCGCTGCGGCGGAAGGTGCCTACGCCGCAACCAAGCACGCCGTGGTTGGATTGTCGTCGACCTTGCGCATCGAGGCCGCGACCTTCGGCGTGAAGGTGAGTGTGGCCTGTCCGGGGCTGGTCGATTCGCCGATCCTCGACTCGACCAAATACGTCAAGCTCGACTCGCAGGCCCTGAGGAAGCTCTGGCCCGGGAAGCCGATACCGACTCGAAGAGCGGCCCGACAGATTCTTCGCGGCGTCGATCGAAATCGATTCTACATCGTCCTCACCCCGACCGTTCAGGCGCTCTGGCGCCTTCACCGCTACGCGCCGAAAACCTCCTTCGGGGTCGGCCGAATCGCAGTGCGCTTGTTTCGCCGCGAACGCACCGTAGGCGATTGAGCTCAGACGAACTCGCGGCCAATGCCGATCACGCGTAACGCGTGGTCGTGAATCCGGAAGTCCGCCGGTCCGATGCCTGGGGCCTCGCCGTCGATGTCCATCCAGGCCGTGTTGGCGAGCATCTCGACCTGGATGTGCCTGCCGCGATAGGTGCTCACGATCGGAGAGCGAATGTGGGTTCCTTTATAGAGCCCTGCCATCACGGGAAGCCCACGGAGCGTCGAGGTCGCGCGAATCAACACGATGTCGAACATGCCGTCAGCGACGCGGGCTTCCGGCGCAAACATCATGCCGCCCCCCGCCCATCTACCGTTACAAACGCAGATGTTGCTGATTTCGTGCTCGCCCTCGTCTTTGCCGTCGATACGCAGCCCGATCCGCGCGGGCTTGTACTTCATCTGCGCACGGAGCACGGCTTTGAAATACTTGGCCTTGCCGCTGCTCTTTGATTTCGACGCTCCGACAAACCGATCGACGAGGCCTCCCATACCCATGGACGTGATGTTCAGAAAGAACCGCCCCTCGCGGTGCCCTTCGTCGTGCTGGTACTGGACCCAGCCAATGTCGATGGGGACTGCAGGCGCATCGCGAATGACCGCGCAGCCGGTTTCGAGCTCCTCAGCACCCGGGATCATGCGCCGGAAGTCGCCGCCCGTGCCCGCGTGAAGAATACCGAGCGTGACCTGGTGATTGAGCCCCGATTGCATGATGCCGTCGACCACCTCGCTGTGGGTGCCGTCCCCGCCAAACGAGATGATCGTGCGGGCGCCGTCGGCGATCGCCTGCTTTGCCATTTGCAGGCCATCGCCCCGCGACTTGGTGAGCTCGAGGTTCACCGGGCCTAGGACCTCGACGATCTGAGCGCTCAGCGCGGCCCAGTTGTCCCCCACGTAGCCGTGCCGGGCCATCGGGTTGGCAATGACGAGGGTCTTGGTTGGGTCGAACATCGCAGAAAGCCTCGTACCGCATTTCGGGCCTTTCGGGTAGAGTTGCGCGATGCGTGCGAGAAGACTTGGTGTAGTTTTCGTGATGGCGCTTCCGATGACGCTTCTAGGCTGCGGGAGCAGCCCCGCGTCGAGCGCCTGTGAAGGGCTGCCAGCCGAGCAGTGCGGCCAGCCGGACGCGGGGCTTCCGGATGGCGGCGCCCCCCTGGAATCCGAGCTCGTGGTCGACACCGACTGGCTCGAAGCGCGGCTCGGCGATCCCGACGTTCAGCTGATCGACACGCGCCAGTCGGGTTACGACGATTCGCGGATTCCTGGCGCGATTCACCTGCAGCCCGTCGAATTGGCGACGACCGTCGAAGGCATCACGGCGCAGTTGATGCCGCCGATGCAGGGAGAGCCAGTGCTGCGTGCGGCCGGGCTACGCAATGAGGTGACCGCCGTGGTGTACGGCGAGGCGCCGGAGTACGACCCGTCCCGAATCGTTTGGGCCCTTCGGTACTACGGTCACGACGATGTTCGTTACCTCGACGGCGGCTTCGCGGCCTGGGTGGCGGCGCAAGGGGCGCTCGACACCGACCCGCCGATCACAGAGTCGACGGAGTACACGATCGTCGGCGTCAACGAAGACCTTCGGGTGACCGGGGACTGGGTGCTCTCACAGCTCGGCGACGAGCCGTACGAGATGCCCTCGATTCAGCTCGTCGATGCACGTTCCGAAGGCGAATACGACGGCGGCCACATCCCAACAGCCCGCACCGTGAACTGGACGAGGAACCTCGAGAGCGGCTTTTTGAAGTCTGAGGCCGAGCTCGCGGCCCTGTACGAAGGCATGGATCCGGCCGAAACGACGGTGAGCTACTGCGTGTCGGGTTGGCGAGGATCGTTCGCCTGGCTGACCTTGACCGCCCTCGGCTTCGAGGACGTGAGATTATACGACGGGTCGTGGAACGAGTGGGGGAACGGGGCGTTCCCGGTCGAGCAGTAGCGGCGCCGGTGTTTGGAGGGCAGACGGTGGGCTGGTTGGGGGGTTTGGTTTAATTACACCGCCCGCCCACCCCCACCCGTAGTCCTCCCTGCCGCGCGCTTCGCTGCGCTCGCGCCAGTGCCCGTGCCAGCGAAGCCCCGTGGACGGCGCGAAGCGACGTCTTTACGGGGTGCCACCGAGACAACCCGCCTGTTAGCTGGTATCGATCCGCCGTGTCCGACCTCTTCCCCCGCCTGACCCATGCCGATTCGCGCCTAGCGTTCCTGGTTAACGACGAGAGTTGGACCTACGGCGAGCTTGCCGGCGCTGCGCTCGAGCATCTGGCCTTGCTCGAACGGACCGGGGTCACCGCGGGGGATCGTGTCGCGATCTGGGCGCAGCCCGATCTCTGTACCGCGGCCGCGATGATCGGCAACGCACTGGCCGGAGTGGCGACGGTGCCCTTGAATCCGAAGCTCGGATCGGGCGAGCTCGTCCACATCTTCGAGGACTCCGCGCCAAAGCTTGCGTTTTGCTGCGAGCGGCACGAATTGCCACACGAAGCGGTTGGGGTCCCTTCGCTTCGGGCGGCTTATCGGCCCCGATCGGAAACCCTGCCTGAGATTCCGATCGATGAGACGGCCGCGCTGATTCTCTACACGTCCGGCACGACCGGCCCGCCCAAAGGGGCCGTCATCACGCGACGCAACATCGCGGCGAACCTCGATGCGCTTGCTGAAGCCTGGGACTGGACCGAGCGAGACACCGTCGTCCATTCGCTGCCCTTGATTCACGCCCACGGTCTAGTGCTGGGGCTCTTTGGCAGTCTTCGTCTGGGTGGCGCGCTTCACTACGTTCCGCGGTTTTCACCCGAAGGTATCGCGGCGGCGATCGCCGACCCGCGCCACGAGCAAACGATGTTGTTCGCCGTGCCGACGATGTTTCACCGGCTCGCAGAGGCCGCCGAGGGGGATGCGGGCCTCTGTGAAGCCCTGCGCCGGCCCCGATTGCTCGTTTCCGGCTCGGCCGCGCTCTCGCTTCGGGAGCACCAGCGCATCCAAGCGTTGACTGGGCGGGGCGTCCACGAGCGGTACGGCTTGACCGAGACCCTCATCAACTGCGGCGTGCCCGCGTCCCACGCTCCGATGCCCGGCCACGTCGGGCCGCCGCTTCCCGGAGTAGAGCTGAAGCTCGTCGATGACCAGCGCCGCGAGCTACAAGCCCATGACGATCAAACGATCGGTGAAGTCGCGGTCCGGAGCGATGCGGTGTTCAAAGGCTATCTCAACCGTGAGGACGCGACCGCCTCGGTCTTGGACGATGCAGGCTGGTTCTATACTGGTGACCTCGCGACCCGCACCGAGGAGGGCGTGATTCGCATCTTGGGCCGACGGAGCACGGACTTGATTAAGACGGGCGGCTATCGTGTGGGCGCCGGAGAGATCGAGGCCTGCTTGCTAGAGCACGCGTCCGTTCGCGAGGTGGCCGTCGTCGGGTTGCCCGACGATGATCTCGGCCAACGAATCGCTGCCTTCGTCGTCTTGGAGCCGGGTGAAGCGGAGGACGCCGCCGCGCTGCTGGGCTTCGTCGCCGAGCACCTGAGCCCCCACAAGCGCCCGAGAGACATCGAGTTCTTGGCGGAGCTCCCGCGGAACGCGATGGGCAAGGTACAGAAGAAGCTTCTAGGCGGTTAGCGGCAGCTCATCCCGGCGGATGCCGCAGGCTTCGGCCACGTCGTTCCGGTATGCGAGCCATGCATTCACCGCCTGCGACATGGCTTGAACGACAGCGCCACGGTCATCGACCGGGACGTGATTCAACATCACGCGCCACGCGGCCTGACGGTGCTCGCCTTCGACCGAGCGGTGCGCCTTGGTCAGAGCAAGGCATTCGACTGGAAGCCCATAGTGCTTCGCAAGTGGATGTTCTTCGAGCGGCGCTTGCGGACGCGCAGGCGCAGACGCGTCGAGCTCGTGTCGCTCATATGCCGTACCTTCGATGAAGAGCGTCGCGATCGATGCTGCAACAGCCCAGCCGCGATTCGTCGTCGCGTCATCCAAGAAGCTGCGATAGGCGCGCGCGGCCGGAAGGAGTCGAACCTTCGAGAAGCGCTCGAGGTCCATCCCGAGCCCCTGCGGATACATCATGAACAAGTCCGGGTGTGGCCTCCCCGCGGCCAATCCTCCGGTTTCTTCCTCGTAGAGGTTCTCTGCCAGCTCGCGCCGCACATCGGCGATGGGGCACTGCACGTATGCGCGGCCCACCATGATCGGGAAGTCGCGCACGTACACTTCCCATTCCTGTTCGAGGTGGATGTGCAGCTTGTGTCTCGAAACCAGCCCGTGCGTGAAAGCCGGCCAAGCCCAGTGCATCTTTCGCTCCATCTGCTGGAGCAGCGCCTCTTGGAACTCCGCTAGATCCACAATTTCAAGGTAAAGCTTGGGCGGCGCCGTGTCGAAATCGGCACGAAAATCGCCCGAATCTAGGCGTCGCCCTTGAGATACGTGTAGCCGCGGAGGCTCTCTTCGTAGTGGAGCATGAAGGTGCGTAGCTGCGGCAAGGTCATCCGCCCCTGATTGAGTGCGCGCTCGGCTTGCTTGCGCACGCGCTCGACCATCTCCTCCGGATCGTACTGCAAGTAGCGAAGCACCTCGTCGATCGAGTCGCCTTTGATGACGTTGGCAACGCTGTAGCCGTAGTCTTCGAGCCGCACGTGTACGGCGTTGGTATCGCCGAAGAGATTGTGAAGGTCGCCGAGAATCTCTTGATAGGCCCCGCCGAGGAACATGCCGAGCAGGTACTCCTCGCCGTCTT
Source organism: Myxococcales bacterium (assembly GCA_029862185.1). GTDB lineage: Bacteria > Myxococcota_A > Polyangia > Polyangiales > Houyiibacteriaceae > SG8-38. The sequence continues at coordinate 25,375 of JAOTXX010000004.1, read as the reverse complement.
TCACGGCATGAAGGTCGAGCGAGTGTTGCACCTCTTCCACGTCGATGAAGTGGTCGACGATGCCGTCCGAGTCACAGGTCAGGTCCGCAAGCCTCGCCCGGACGGTGGGCTCCTCGGTGAGGCGGTGGATTGGCATGAATGGGAACAGTTGGTCCATTGCCCAAATGTCGGGCGCCGATTGGAACAACGAGAAGTTGCAGTAGTAGATTGCCCCCATGAGCTCTTCGACGGCATGGAGCTCTTCAGGCACGTACTTCAGGCGGCGCATGCTGCGCAAGATCTTCTCGCAGCAGCTCCAAAATAGATGCTCCGCGCGGGCCAGCTCGCGCATGCCGAGGTAGCCGAACTTGAACAGGCTTCGCGCTTCTTCGAGCGATTGCTGCGCATCGTGCCAGGATTCTTGGACGTTCTTAGGCTGGATGCCCTTCCAGGTCTCGTAGAACTCTTTGAGGATTCGATGGTCTTCGGCAGAGGGATTCTGCGGATCCTCGAAGTCGACGCGGTCGACGCCCAGCGCATCGAACACCAGCACCGATTGGTACGCTGCAATCGAGCGGCCGCTCTCGCTGACGATGGTGGGAGGCTTCACGCTCGCCTTCTCGCAGGCCTCTTGGATGCCTGCCACGACGTCGTACGCATACTCCTGCAGGTCGTAGTTCATCGAGCCGCGGAAATCGGTTTTCGACCCGTCATAGTCGACCGCCAGGCCGCCGCCGACGTCGAGGAAGCCCATCTCGCAACCCATCTTCGTCAGCTCGACGTAGATCTGTCCCGCTTCGCGCATGGCGTTCTTCACCGGGATGATGCTCGAGACCTGGCTACCGAGATGGAAATGAAGAAGCTTGAGGCAATCGAGCATGCCTCGCTCTTCGAGCTCGTCGACGACGTGAACCATCTCCGACATCGAAAGGCCGAACTTTGCCCGGTCGCCCGCAGAGTCCGCCCAGCGCCCGATGCCTTTGCTGCTGAGCTTCGCCCGAACCCCGAGACAGGGCCGGATTCCGAGCTTCTCGGAAGCCCGGAACGCGAGCGCGAGCTCTTCGACGCGTTCGAGCACCACGACGACCGTGTTGTCGAAGCCCTGCGCGACAAGCGCGGTCTCCATATACGCGAGGTCTTTGTAGCCGTTGCAGATGATGAAGCCGTCTTCGTCCTCCATCGCAGCGAGTGTGACCAGCAGCTCGGGCTTCGACCCCGCCTCCAGGCCGAATCGCCACGGCCTTCCGGATTCGACAATTTCCTCCACGAGATGTCGCTGCTGATTGACCTTGACCGGAAACACGCCCCGGTAGGTTCCGTCGTACCCGTACTCCCGGATTGCACGTCCGAAGCATTCGTTGAGAAGCCGGAGTCGATCTTGAAGGATGTTGGGAAATCGAATCAGCAAAGGCAGATCAAGCCCGCGCTCCGTCAGTTGTTTCGTGAGCTCGTAAAGGTCGATCGACCGGTCCTCGGTTGGATCGGGCCGCACCTCGACATGGCCGTGCTCATTGATGCGGAAGTACGGCTCTCCCCAGCCTTTGATCTGGTAGAGTTTGCTGCTCTTCTTGACACTCCAATCGCGAGGCTCGCCGTTCCCATCCATGAGGCCAGAGCACTAGCACATCCCTCGGCTCGGGGGTCGCCCCGGCACCATTGCTCCCCCCGCCGAGCCGTGGTAGCCGAACGCGCATGCGGGGAACTCACAACAAGAGCCGATGGGCCCTGGTCATGCTGCTCTGTCTTCAGGGGTATACCTGCGAGCCGGATGCGGCAGGCACAGATGAGCCGCCGGAAAAGGCGTCGCTGGACGAACCCAAGCGAGCCCGCCCGAAACGTTCGGCCGTGCCGGCGCCGACTGTCGCACCAGCGCCTGAGGGCACGGCCCAGCACCAGGACCTCCTTGCGCTTCTACATCTGGCCGATGTCTACGACCCGGCGGGCCTCTTCATCGACTTCGGCACCGCGGCTCGGCCCAAGTACACCATCGGGAACTGGAACAGCGGCTGGTTAGGCGAGAGCCGAGAGGGCGACGCGCGCGTGTCGACCTTCGGCAAGACGGCGCGCCTGTATCTGCCGGCGGCACGTAAGGAGGCGATGCAGCTGCGCTTTCGGGCCAAGCCCTACGCCAGCGGAGCTCTCATCGCGTACGCCAACGGCAAAACCGCCGGTGAAGCCCGTATGTCGCAGGGGGACGGTTTTCGAGACTTCGTGATTCCGATCCCCGAAGCGCAGGTTCGCTCGGGCGAAAATTCGATCATGCTGCGCGCGACCAAGAGCACCCAGGTTCGCGGCAAGGCCCGGTCGGTTGCGATCGACTGGCTGCGATTCGAGCCATCCAGCGCCGACGATCCGACTGCGCCGCGTCGAGTCACGGTGAGCCAAGTCTCGGCGTCGGGCGTCGACCGCCGCGCCATCGTCTTGGCGCCTGGGACACAGGTCGACTGGTTCATCGAGGCGCCGGACGAAGGCAGCTTGGTCTTCGGATCTGGCCTTGCCGCCGAGGGAAGTGGAATGCTGTCCCTGCAGATCCGCACCGACCGCACCGCCGGTTCCACCGAACGGATGGAGCTTGGGCCTGCGTGGAGCGATCGAACGGTCTCGTTGAGCCCACACGCCGGAGAGGCAGTCCGACTGCGTTTCCGAAACGAGGGCGCTGCCGACCTTGCGCTGAGCGACGTTCGCATCGTTCGACGGGCTGGCGAGCCGATCGCCATGGACGAGCCGGCGCGCAATGTGATTGTGCTCCTCATCGATACGCTGCGCGCGAGCAAGGTCCACGCCTACTATCCGAAGACCCGCGTGAAGACCCCGGCCATCGACGAGTTTGCCGCGCAGGGCACTCTCTTCGAACGCTCGCAGTCCCCCGAGAACTGGACCAAACCCTCCGTCGCAAGCGTGCTCACTTCCCTTCACCCGGCCACGCACCGGACCAAGGAAGACGCCTCGAAGCTTCCGAAGTCCGCGTTGATGCTGAGCGAGGTCTACAAGAAGGCTGGCTTCAGGACTGCGAGCTTCATCGCCAATGGCTACGTGTCGAACGCATTCGGCTTCGATCAGGGTTGGGATCACTACACCAACTACATTCGCGAGGCGCGCAACACGAACGCATCCAACGTGTTTGGGGAGGCGCAGAGCTGGATCGAAAAGCACAAGGATGGGCGCTTCTTCGTCTACATACAGACGATCGACCCGCACGTCCCGTACGACCCGCCCGCGAAGTTTCTGCAGATGTACGACCCGCAGCCCTACAGCGGGCAGGTGCAGAATCGCCGAACGCACTTGATGCTCGACGAAGCGAAAAAGAACCCGAAAAAGTACGCGTTCACGAAGCGCGACAAGGAGCGCATCGAAGCGCTACACGACGGCGAGATCAGCTACCACGACGAGTACTTCGGGAAGTTTCTCGTCAAGCTTCGCGAGCTCGGGCTGGAGGAGAACACCATCGTCGTCGTGACTTCGGACCACGGCGAAGAGTTTCAGGAGCATGGCTCTTGGGGCCATGGGCACTCGGTGTATCAAGAGCTTCTCGGCGTTCCGCTGATGTTCCGATGGCCCGGCGTCGTTCCGGCAGGCACGCGTATCGGCCCGGTCGTCAGCACGATGGACATTGGGCCAACCGTCCTCGAGGCGACGGGCGTTTCGATCCCCGACGCGTTCGAGGGCCGAAGCCTCCTCGGCTTCATGCGGGGCGATTGGCCGGCCGGACCCTATGTCGCGTTCAGCGATTTCCTCGATCACCGCCGGGTGATTCGCGGCGGTGATTGGAAAATGATCGTTCGCGGCAACTTGAGTCAGGTCATGTTCGACCTCGGAAACGACTACTGGGAGAAGCGGGAGCTCGACGGCAGCCAGAATCCCATCGCCCAGCGCTACCTCCGGACGCTCCACGGGCAGTTCCTGGGGGCCGAGGATCGCGGTCGTTGGTTGGCTGCTTCCAGCGGTTCCGCCGGGAAGAAGACGCCCGGGCTGACTGAGGAAAAACAGGACATGACGCCCGAGCTCTGCCGCCAACTCGTCGCCCTCGGCTACATCAGCGCCGAGTGTGATGCGCTCCTCAAGAACTGAGGAGTCAAAACGCGACGTCGCGATCAAATCGCCCTACGCCCTCGATCGCGCCGGCTTGGTGCCGCCGACCCGGGCGACCAGCGTCGTGACCATGTAGCCCACGCCAAGCAGACCCAAGGCCATCATGACTTCATTGAAGGTGGGCGTGTAAAACTCGGTTGGGAACTTGTCAGGCGTCAACTCGGCCAGCCGTTCGCTCGTCAGGACTTGTCCCTTGAACATGTCGCCGACTTTGGGCGCCACGCCGTCCTGAAAAGGCCAGAGGCCGAAGACCGCGCCCACGAGGAGGCCCATCAGGACGCCCAAGGTCGGTTGCTCGTGGCGCTCGAGCACGATCTTGATCAGGTTGCTGATCAGCAAGATGCCGATCGCGACGCCCACGCCGACAGGAAGCACGACAGCCATGATGGGCTCCGAGGCGGTGGCAAGGGCACCGGACTTGACCGCTTCTTTGAGGGCGTCGATGGCGCTCAGCACCGGGACGTAAACCCCGAGCACCAACAACAGATATCCGCCGCTCACGCCAGGCAGAATCATCGCGCTCGCGCCGGCGACCCCGGCCGCCAACATCATGACGACCCCTTCTCGATTTGCACCGGAGCTCGCCCCCTCGAATTGGAGCCAGGCCAGCGCCACCATCAGGAGAAGCCCGGCTACCATGCCGCTCCAAAACGCGTTGGTCGCGGGCCGAGCCATTTGCCACAGAACGGGAACACCGCCCAGCGTCAGTCCGATGAACAGGCTGTACATCGCCCAGCGGTGCTCGACGACCGCATCTTTGACCGTGCCGGCACCAAGGAGAATCGCCGAAAGTGCAGCGATCCCGACGAGCCCCAAGACGAAGAACGACTGCTTCCGAAATCGAAGCCCACTCAGGTCGGCCAGGGCCTCGATGAAGCGGGGGTAGATTCCGGCGGCGAGTAACATCGTGCCGCCGCTGATTCCGGGGACGAGATTCGCTAACCCCATCAGTGCGCCACCCAACAAGCACCGCAGTCCCCATTTCGGGCTCATCGAGCCGTCCAGCGCCATATTCATGCCGCCGGGTGTACGGCAGAAAGACGGAGACGCCAAGCAAAGGGCGAGCCTCGGGGTAGCGCAGGTTCCACAGAGGCCTTACGCTCGATCGGTGGGCCGCCTTTTCCTGTTATTCACGGTCGTTCCGCTGGTCGAGCTCTACCTCTTGATCGCCGTCGGCCGAGTCCTCGGGCCGATGGCGACGATCGGTTTGGTCCTCGTGACCGGCGCCGTCGGTGCCTGGTTCGCTCGCCTCGAGGGCGCCCGGGTGATCCGTCGCTGGCAAGAGGCCATGGCGCGGCAGCAAATCCCGAAAGACGGCGTCATCGATGGCTTTCTCATCTTCATCGGCGGCTTGATGCTCATCACCCCCGGTATCCTCACCGACATTGCAGGCCTTTCGATGGTGATGCCCCCGACGCGCAGGGTCATTGCGGGCTTTGTTCGCAGATGGTTCGAGCGGCAGATCGCAGCGGAGCGGGTACAAGTGTACGCGCCCGGCTACGACGGCCGGCCTGGTCGTCCCCAAGAGGTGATTGACGTCGAAGGGGAGGTCGTGGAGGTGGTCGAGGTGGTGGCCAAACCGAATTCCCCAGGGCAATTAGAGAAGTAGACAGCGCGCGCGCAGTCGGCTACCAAGCGTCCATGAAAAATGTCTGGACCCTTCTTTGCTGCGTGGTGCTTGCCGCCGCGTTGACCGCTTGCAAGAGCAGCGAACCCGCACCCGCGGAGGGCGAGACCGCCGCGGAAGCCGAAGCGCCGGCCGAAAAAGCCGAAGCCGCCGAGAAAGAAGCCAACACGCAAAGCATCGTGGCTCAAGGCGCCAAGCCTGGCGCGCTTCCGGCGCCTCCAGATGTGGCCGCACCGCCCGAGAACGCGGAGAAGAGCGCTTCGGGGCTCGCCTGGACCGTCTTGCAGGCGGGCACCGGGGACAAGAATCCTACCGCCGCGGACATCGTGACGGTCAACTACACCGGCTGGACCACCAGCGGGCGTATGTTCGATAGCTCGGTCGTGCGGGGACAGCCCGCGGAGTTTCCGCTCAACCGCGTCATCAGAGGCTGGACCGAGGGCGTGCAGATGATGGTGTCTGGCGAGAAACGCCGTTTCTGGATCCCAGGCGACCTCGCGTACGGCGAAGCAGCGGCGAACGATCCACATGCTGCGGCGGGTCCGCCCCGCGGCACCCTGGTGTTCGACGTGGAGCTCATCAGCTTCAAGGAAGCGCCCAAGCCGCCTGAGACGCCCAAAGACGTCGCCAAGATTCCGAAAAACGCGAAGACGACCAAATCCGGAATTGGTTCGCGCGTGCTCAAGAAGGGAACGGGCACCGATCATCCCACCGCGACGAGCGTCGTCACCGTGCACTACACGGGGTGGACGACCGATGGAAAGATGTTCGACAGCTCCGTCGTGCGCGGAACCCCGGCGAGCTTTGGTCTAAACCAGGTCATTCCAGGCTGGACCGAGGGCTTGCAGCTGATGGTCATCGGCGAGTCGCGACGAATCTGGATCCCCGAGAACTTGGCCTACGGCGGCCGACCGGGGCGACCGGCAGGGATGCTGGTCTTCGACGTCGAGCTTCTCGACATCAAGCAGTAGTCGCGATCCAGCTGATCTCACGCTAATCGCCCAGGTTTTCGCAAAATAGATCCGAATTGCGGACTCGTGCGTCTACCTGGGCAAGTGAGGAACATTCGATGAAGCAAGCAATCGCTGTTTTAGGTTTGTGCGTGGCCATGGCCTGGCCGACGACGTCGCGCGCATTTTGTGGATTTTACGTGAGCGGGGCCGATGCCTCGCTCTATAACAACGCGACCATGGTCGTCATGATGCGCGAGGGTACGCGGACCGTCCTCTCGATGCAGAACAACTACCAGGGGCCGCCCGAAGACTTTGCGATGATTGTGCCGGTGCCGGTCGTTCTGCAGGAAGAGAACGTGAAGACCTTGCCGCCGGAGATCTTTTCGCGGGTCGACAAGCTCGCGGCGCCGCGCCTGGTCGAGTACTGGGAACAGGATCCCTGCCGTCCGATGGTCGTCTACGAGATGGCTGCGGGTGCGCCGATGGCGCGAAGGGCCAAGTCGAGCGCAGACGCCGAAGACGACTCGAAATATGGGGTGACCATCGAAGCGCAGTTCAAGGTGGCCGAATACGACATCGTCATCTTGAGCGCTAAGGATTCGGGCGGCCTCGACAAGTGGCTTCGCAAAAACGAATACAACATTCCGAAGGGCGCCAACGCGGTGCTTCGTCCATATGTCGAGCAGAACACCAAGTTCTTCGTGGCGAAAGTCGATGCGGAGAAGGTGACGTTCCGCGATGGCAAGGCGGTGCTGTCGCCTCTGCGGTTCCACTACGATGCGCCGACCTTCACGCTGCCGGTGCGACTTGGGCTGCTCAACAGCGCGGGCAAGCAGGATTTGATCGTTCACATCCTCGGCAAGCAGCAGCGCTACGAGGTGGCCAACTACAAGAACGCGTCGATCCCGACCAACATCCGCGTCGAAGACAGCGTTCGCAAGACCTTCGGGGCGTTCTACGACGCGCTTTTCGAGCGAACGGTCGAGAAGAACCCCGGCGCCGTGGTGACGGAATACGCATGGGACGCGACCACTTGCGATCCCTGTCCAGAGCCCCCGCTGAGGCCCGATGAGCTCGCGACGCTCGGTGGCGACGTGATCGTGCCGGGCGAGCAGGATCCTTACTCCGACATCCCCGGTGTGGTGCCGCAGCGCAGGCGGCGGCCGTCGTGGCAGCCCTACGGCTTCGTGCTCACGCGTTTGCACTACCGCTACGACAAGGACGGGCTCGACGAGGACCTCGTGTTTCGCGCGGCGGGCCCGATCGTCGGCGGTCGTGGGATGCCCGATCAAAAGGGCGACCTCGGAGAACGGCGCGCGCAGGCGTCGAGCGTCAACAACTTCCAGGGGCGCTACGTGATCTTGCACCGCTGGGAAGAACCGATCGCGTGCGAGAACCCACAGCGTGGCACCTGGGGTGGACCGCCCGGTGGCCCGACGCCGAGGCCCTTTGCCGCGGGGAACACCGCACTCAAGGGGATCACTGGCAAGACGCTGACCAATCGGCTGCCTGGCTTGATCCAGACCGACATCCCAGAGCTCGACCTCAAAGCGGGTGCGGTGGAAGCGGCGCCGAAAGGCAAGGCGGACCCGGGCAACGGGAAGGGCGGACCAAGCGGTGATGCGAGCACCTCGGACGGTTGCAGAGTGAGCGCGGCGAAGAGCGCGTCCCTCGGTTGGATCGCGCTCTGCTTCGTTGCTATGTGGCTGACCAGGAGACGCGCCGCTCAATAACTCATGGCAGAATTCATCTTCACGATGAAGGGGGTTACGAAAGTTCATCCCCCGGATAAGAAGATCATCGAAGACCTCTACCTTTCGTTCCTTCCGAACGCGAAGATAGGGGTCATCGGTGTGAACGGCACCGGCAAGTCGACTTTGCTTCGCATCATGGCGGGCGTGGATGACAGCTTCACCGGCGAGGCCTGGATTCGTCCGGGCGCCCACGTGGGCTACCTGCCGCAGGAGCCGGATCTCGGTGACGCCAAGACGGTCTTGGAAGCGGTGCAAGCCGGTGTCTCTTCGGTGCGCGCGATTCTCGACGAGTTCAACGAGCTAAGCATGAAGCTGGGCGAGCCGATGAGCGACGAGGAGATGGCGAAGCTGCTCGACAGGCAGGGAGCGCTTCAAGACAAGATCGATGCTGTCGACGGTTGGAACCTCGAGAGCACGCTCGAGATCGCCATGGACGCACTTCGCCTGCCTCCGGCCGACGCGGACCCGAAGACGCTTTCGGGTGGTGAGAAGCGCAGGGTCGCGCTCTGTCGCTTGTTGCTGGAGAAACCGGAGCTCTTATTGCTCGACGAGCCGACCAACCATCTCGATGCCGAATCGGTCGCTTGGTTGCAGGGATACCTCCAAAAGTATCCGGGTTGCGTGATCTTGGTCACCCATGACCGGTACTTCTTGGACGAGATCGTGGAGTGGATCCTGGAGCTGGACCGCGGCGAGGCGCACCCGTTTCATGGCAACTACACGCAGTGGCTCGAAGCCAAGGAGGCGCGACTCGGCCAAGAAGAGAAGAAAGACAGCTCTCGAAAGCGGAAGATCGCGCGGGAGTTGGAGTGGGTGCGGTCGTCGCCGAAGGCTCGGCAGGCCAAAAGCAAGGCCCGCATCACGGCCTTCGAAAGCTTGGTGGCCGACGCGGCCAAGGCTCGCGGCGATGCCAACGAAATCCGAATCCCCCCGGGGCCGCGGCTGGGCACGCAGGTGTTCGAGGTCAACGGGGTGAGCAAGGGCTACGGCGACAAGCTCCTGTTCGAAGACCTGAGCTTCATCGTGCCGCGCGGGGCGATCGTCGGCATCGTCGGGCCAAACGGTGCGGGCAAGACGACCTTGTTCCGAATGCTGGTTGGCGAGGAGACGCCTGACTCCGGGACCGTGACCGTCGGTGAAACCGTCGCGCTCTCGTATGTTGATCAGAGCCGCGATTCGCTCGACGACAGCAACAATGTGTTCAAGGAGATCACGGACGGCGCCGACGAAATCGACGTGGGTGGCGGTACGGTGAAGTCGCGTGCCTATGTCGGTTGGTTCAATTTCCGCGGCAGCGATCAGCAAAAGCCAGTGAAGAACCTGAGCGGCGGCGAGCGAAATCGCGTGCACCTCGCCAAGCTCCTCAAGAGCGGCGGCAACGTCTTGCTCCTCGATGAGCCGACTAACGACATCGATGTCGACACCTTGCGCTCACTCGAAGAAGCGATCCTCGCTTTCCCCGGCTGCGCGATGATCATCAGCCATGATCGCTGGTACCTCGACCGCATCTGCACCCACATCCTCGCCTTCGAAGGCGACAGCCGGGTCGTCTGGCACGAAGGCTCCTACGCCGACTACGCCGCCGACCGCAAAGCCCGCCTAGGCACCGACGCCGACGTCCCCCACCGAATCAAATACCGCAAGTTCTCAAGATAGGGACACTCTCCTACCCTCCAACCCCCTGTAATCACGCGGTTTCTCAGGCAAAGATCGCAGCGCGACCTTTCCCGATCTCGTGGCGGAATACTCGCGGTCACGCCTGGGGCGCTGCGATCTTTGCCGGGGGATCGCAGTGGTTGCGGGACGTTAGGGGGTAGGAGAGTGTCCCCTTACGAGCAGTGAGGTGATTTCGGGTTCTAGGGCGGAGTGGCCGGAGCGGGGGGCGATTTCGAGGGTGCTGTTGGGCAGGGCGCGGTGGAGCTCGTAGGCGCTTTCGGCGGGGCAGACGATGTCGTAGCGGCCTTGAACGATGAGCGTCGGAATGTGTTGGATGCGGTCGACGTCGTTCAGCAGCTGATTCTCGTCTTGAAAGAAGCCGCCGTTGACGAAGTAGTGGCACTCGATTCGCGCGAACGCTTCGGCGAACGTTTCGTCGCCGGTCCGTGCGATCAACTCCGGGTCGGGGACGAGCCTGCTCGTACTGCCTTCCCACATGCTCCACGCGCGAGCGGCCCGAATCCGTTCGGCTCGATCGCGGCTCGTGAGGCGGCGGTAGTAGGCGTCCACCAGGTTGCCCCGCTCTTCTCTGGGAATCGGCTCGAGATACTTCTCCCATGCCTCCGGGAAGATCCGGCTCGCGCCTTCCTGATAGTACCAGTCGATCTCGCGTTGCCGGAGTAGAAAGATGCCGCGCAACACCATGTCAGACACGCGATCGGGGTGCTGCTGGGCATAGGTCAAACTGAGCGTGCTCCCCCAGGAGCCGCCAAACAACTGCCATCGCTGGATGTCGAGGTGCTCCCTGATTCGCTCCATGTCCTGGACTAGATCCCAGGTAGTGTTGTTTCGCAGCTCTGCGTGAGGCGTGCTGCGGCCGCAGCCGCGCTGATCGAAGAGAATGATGCGGTAGACGGCAGGGTCCCAGAACCGGCGGTGCACGGAGTTCGCGCCGCCGCCAGGCCCTCCATGCACAAAGAGGGCCGGCTTTCCCTGAGGATTTCCGCATTGCTCGAAGTAAACGGAGTGCAGCTCATCGACCTGAAGGTGGCCCGTATCGTACGGCTCGATTTCTGGAAATAGCCCCGCCATTGGCAGCGCGCATCTCAGCACGTTCGCAGACTGGCGCAACCGAGCACAGTGACTATCTTGGCGCCGGGGCATGGGCCAGAACGAATACCAACGGCGGCGCACATTCGCGATCATCTCGCATCCGGACGCCGGCAAGACGACTTTGACCGAAAAGCTGCTGCTTTACGGGGGCGCCATTCATGCAGCCGGCGCCGTCAAGTCGCGCAAGGCAAAGCGGTCTGCGGTCAGCGATTGGATGGCGCTCGAAAAGCAGCGCGGCATCTCGGTCACGACTTCGGTGTTGCAGTTCGAGTACGACGACATCCGCTGGAACCTGCTCGACACACCGGGTCACAACGATTTCAGCGAGGACACGTATCGAACTTTGATGGCGGCCGACTGCGGCATCATGATTCTCGACGCCGCGAGAGGCGTCGAGCCTCAGACACGTAAGCTCTTTCACGTTTGCCGCCTGCGCAACACGCCGGTCGTGACGTTCATCAACAAGATGGATCGCCCCGCGCGCGACGCCTTCGCCTTGATGAGCGAGGTCGAAGAGGTGCTCGGCGTGAGTACGGTGCCGTTCACCTGGCCGATCGGGAGCGGCGATTTGTTTCAAGGGGTCTACGATCGTATCAACAAGCTCGTCATTCGTTTCGAGCGTTCGTCCGAGGGCCAATCCAAGCGCGCGATCATGAAGGTCACCGGCCTCGAAGACCCCGAGCTCGACGCTCTGCTCGGCGAAGAAGCCGCGCAAACCCTTCGCGACGAGGTGGAGCTTCTCGACGGTGCAGGCGAAGAGTGGGACGAAGCGCGATTTCTCGCGGGTGAGATCACGCCTGTGTTCTTCGGCAGCGCACTCAACAACTTCGGAGTCGAGCCCTTCTTACGTTCGTTCAAGGGCCTTTGCCCCCCGCCGGGCGCGCGCAAAGCAACTGGAGACGTCACCGTCAGCCCGGACGACGATCGCTTCAGCGCGTTCGTATTCAAGGTGCAGGCCAACATGGACCCGTCTCACAGGGATCGTATCGCGTTCGCGCGCATCTGCTCCGGAAAGTTCGAAGGAGGCATGCGCGTCCACCACTTCCGACTCGGAAAAGAGATCCGCCTCAATCGTGCTGAGCAATTCTTCGCGCAGGAACGCGAGAGTGTGAAGGAGGCCTATGCGGGCGACATCGTGGGCCTATACGACCCTGGGCTCTTTCGAATCGGCGACACCCTTTCGACGAACGGCCCCATGAGCTTCGACGCGGTTCCGCAGTTCTCTCCGGAACACTTTGGGCGTTTGCAGCTCCTCGATCCGCTCAAACGCAAACAGCTCCAAAAAGGCATTCAAGAGCTTTCCGAAGAAGGCACCGTTCAGCTCTTCATGGAACCGGGCCGCGAGAAAGATCCGGTGTGCGGCGTTGTGGGTCGCCTGCAGTTCGACGTGCTCATGTTTCGTCTCGAGCACGAGTATGGCGCCAGGGTGACCTTCGACCTTCTTCCCTATCAGCACGCGCGCTGGGTGACCGGCGCCGCCGACTGCGCGGAGCTCAAGGCCAAGCGAGTCCCGATGGCCGTCGTCGATCGAGACAATCGCCCGGTGGCCCTGTTTCGGGACGAGTGGGAGCTCGGCCGGGCGGAGCGGGACAACGAGAGTTGGAGCTTCAACGAGACCGCCCGGATTGTGGCGGCCGCGTGAATACGGGGGTGAAGCGGCCGTCCAAAACCGGCATACTTGAGGAAAGGGGAACGAGCGAATGATGCAGAATGCTACCGGAGTCAGTCTGATCTTGGCCGCGTGCATGGCGATGCCGGCGGTCTCTCAGGCCGACGCGACGACCTTTGTCGTACGGGCGGACGGCAAGAGCAAAGCGACCTTCGTCTCGGACGCTCCGCTCGAGACGATGGTAGGCAAGAGCTCGAAAGTCAGCGGTAGCCTCAGCGTCGATCCAGCAGACATCACCAAGACGACCGGCTCGTTCAAGGTCTCCGTGGCGTCGTTGCGGACAGGCAACGATCTCCGCGACGAGCACCTCCAGGGGGACGGCTGGCTCGACGCGAAGAAGACACCGAACATCCATTTCGAGATCACGGAAGTCATCCTCGGCAAGAAGGACTCGCCGGAGCTCAAGTCAGGCAAGGACCGCAAGGTTCAGGTCAAGGGCAAGTTCACCGCTCACGGGGTCAGCAAGCCCGTCATCGCCAAAGGAACCGTGAATTGGTCCGGCAAGCAGCTTCGAATCAAATCCGAGTTCAACGTGGTGCTCGAAGATCACGATGTCTCGGTTCCGTCGATTGTACGGCTGAAAGTCGCGAACGACATCGCCGTGTCCGTCGACCTGCGTGCCGTCGCGGAGTAGCCAGGCAACGGTCAGCTCCGTGGGCCACGCGCGGCACGGGCTTCACTGGGAAGCAGCCCGGTCCGCTCGAGCAAGGGATCAAGCTCTGGCTCCCTCCCCATGAAGTCCTCATAAAGCTTCTCCGCTTCTTCGCTGTTGCCCTTGGATAGGATCGCATCACGGAACGCGCGCCCGACCTCGGGATTGGTGATGCCCTCCCGCTTGAAACGCGTGAACGCGTCGGCATCGAGCACCTCGGCCCATTTGTAGCTGTAGTAGCCGGACGCATAGCCCGTTGGGTGCGCGAAGACGTGCCCGAAACCCGCGAGCATCGCGTAGTCGTCGGGAAGCTTGGTCGCCGAATGCGCCTGGATGATCTCCCTCGCGTACGCCATGACACCGCCATCGCGCTCCGGATCGTAGTTTTGATGGAGGGCGAGATCGACGGCCGAAAAGCCCAGCTGCCGCATCTGTGCGTTGGCCGCGCGGTAGGTCCTCGCACGAACCATCTTCTGATAAAGTTCGTCCGGGATCTGCTCGCCGGTTTCATAGTGCGCGGCAAAAAGATCGAGGCCGCTCCGCTCCCAACACCAGTTCTCCATGATCTGCGACGGCAGCTCCACGAAGTCCCAGGCGACGTTCGTGCCTGCGAGGCTTCGCACGCTCACGCGGCTGAAGCAGTGGTGGAGCAAGTGACCGAACTCGTGAAAGAGTGTCTCGACCTCACGATGCGTCAGGAGCGCGGGTTTGCCACCGACCGGTGGATTGACGTTGGCGCAAAACAGCCCGAGCTGTGGCACCGCCTGCCCTTCACGATACGCAGCGCTGATCAGCGAGTTCATCCAGGCGCCGCCGCGCTTGTCCTCACGCGGAAACAGGTCGACATAGAAGGCGGCGATCATCGTGCCATCTCGATCGTGGATGGCATAGGATTTCACTTCCGGATCCCAGACCTTGGCGCCTCGCTCGACAATCTCGATTTCGTAGAGCGCCTGCGCTGTTGCGAAGAGGCCTTTGAGCACGCGGTCGAGTGGGAAATACGGCCGAAGCTCCTCCTCGTTGAAGTCGTACTTCGCCTGCCGCTGCTTCTCCGAGTAATAGGCGATGTCCCAGGGCTCGAGCGCGGGTGCTGAGCTTCCTTCGACGTCTTTGCGAAAGGCCTCGAGCTCCCGATTCTCCCGGCGGAACGCCTCCTCGGTGCGTTCGCGCAGATCGTCGATGAACGCCTTTGCCTTTGCGCCCGCTTTGGCCATTCGGTCTTCGGTCACCAGGTCCGCAAAATCGGCGTACCCAAGCAGCTCGGCCTTGGCGCGGCGAAGCTCAAGAATCCTTGCGATGACCTTACGATTATCGCGTTCGCCGGAAACCGCGCGCGTGTTGTAGGCGCGCCAAACATGCTCACGGATGCTGGGGTCGTCCAAATAGGTCAGCAATGGGATCATGCTCGGCGCATGCAGCGTGAACCGCCAACCCCCGAGGCCCTTTGCGCGCGCGTTCTCTGCCGCCGCTTGCTTCGCGCTGTCAGGTAAGCCCGCGAGCTTGCTTTCGTCGCTGACCAAGAGCTCGAAGGCATTGGTCTCGTCCAAGACGTTTTGGGAGAACTCCGTCGTGAGCTTGGTGAGCTCGATCTCGATCTCTTTGAGCTTCGCCTTGTCTTCGGGATCGAGCTCGGCCCCATGCCTTCGAAAGTCATCGAGCGTCTTTTTCAAGAAGCGCCTCTCGGTCGCTGGAAGCGCCGCTGCTTCATCGGTTTGCGCAAACGCACGCACGGCCTGATAGAGCCCGTCGTTCATCGCGAGCTCCGACCAGAAGGCGCTCACTTTCGGATGGGTCGTATTGTAGGCGGCGCGCAGCGCCTCGCTGCTTGCCACGCTTTCCAGGTGACCGACGACGGTCGAGGCTCGTTCGAGCTTCTCGGTGGCTTCCTCGACGGCGCCCAGCGTGTTGGCGTAACTGCGAGGGGTTTCACTCTTCACGATTCCCTCGATGGCCGCCCGCGATCGCGCTAGCAGCTCGTCGATGGCCGGTTCCACGTGCGCGGCCTCGATCTGGTCGAAGGGGATCTCGAATCCGAGCTGTATCAACGGGTTAGGCATCGAGTAAGCCTAGCAGCGCGACCGGGTTTGCGCGGCTCCCTACCAAATGGTAGAGAACCGGGTCGGGCGGCAGGCGCTCCACCGCACCGGCAAGCCGGGAGAATCGATATGGCGGTACCTACGCGTTACATCCTCCATCAGGGGCCGATGCTCGGCGCCCTTGCTCGCGCGGCGTTCGTTGCCGTGAAGAGCGCGTCCGGGCAGCCCAACAAGGCGCCCGCTCAGGTCCCGGGCCCCATCGTGTCGGCGCGAGTTCCTGCAAGGCCCGACGATCTGGTGCGCGACTATATCCGGCACGTCGGCGGCGACCCCGCCTGGTATCGCGGCCAGGTTCCTGCCCATCTGTTCCCCCAATGGGTCTTCCCGCTCCAGGCCCGCGGCATCGAAGGGCTCCAGTACCCGATCCAGCGTGTTCTCAATGGCGGCAGCCGGCTACAGATGAACGCGCCACTTCCGCTGGGTGAACCCTATGAGCTCAAGGTGCAGCTCCTCGACATCGATGACAACGGACGCCGCGCGGTCATTCATCAGCGCGCGACGACGTCGACCTCGACTCACCCCGAGGCGATCGTTTGCGACGTGTACGGCATCGTCCCGCTCGGAGGCGGCGACAAATCCGCGAAGCGCAAGGACGACCGCCCACGCGTTCCGGTCATGGCGAAGGAGCTGGCCCGCTGGAAGCTTGGCACGCACGTAGGCCTGGAGTTCGCCATGCTCACCGGCGACTTCAATCCAATCCATTGGATTCCGCCGGCCGCTCGCGCCAACGGCTTCCGCAACATCATCAATCACGGGTTCTCTACGATGGCACGCGCGATCGAAGGTTTGAACCGTTCGCTCTTTTCCGGTGACGTGAATCGGCTCGAATCGATCGATGTGAAGTTCACCAAGCCTTTGGTACTTCCCGCCAGGGTCGGTCTCTACATCGAGGATGACAGTGTGTTTGTGGGGGACGCGCCCGGCGGCCCTGCCTATCTAGTTGGAACCTATTCAGTGAGGAGCTGAGCTCGAATGACGGATTTTCTGCTCGAGAACCAAAACGCGCGAAAACTGGTCAAGACCCTTGGCCTCCCGATCCCCGTTCCGGAGAAGCTGGCGCGGGCCAAAGGCCCCTACGAAGAGCGGCCGCTCGACGACAAGAGGGTGCTCGTCTGCGGCGTCGGTGCGTTGCAGAGCGTGCTTGCCCAGAGCCTGACGAAAGCCGGCGCCCACCCCTGGGTGGTCGGCACGTCTGAGGCTGCCGTCCAGCCTTTTGTGGGGCCTGGCGAAGCGTGGGCGCGGGCTCCGCAACTCGTGGCGCCCGGCGACGCCCCGGAAGGTGCGCGCGTCGACGCCATCGTGTTTGACGGCACGGGCCTCGAAACGCCAGCAGACCTTCACCAGCTCTACGAGTTCATCCATCCGTGGATTCGCCGGCTCAATCCGTCGGGTCGGGTCGTCGTGCTCGGTCGCCCGGCCACGGATGCCAAGAAGCCGGTGCATGCGGCAACGCGAGCCGGCCTCGAGGGCTTCACGCGAAGCCTGGCGAAGGAAATCGGCGGCAACGGCTCGATCGCCAACAGTGTGTTCGTGCAAGAGGGCGCGGAGGAGCGACTCGACGCCGTGCTTCGCTTTCTCCTGTCTCCGCGTTCGGCGTTTATCAGCTGCCAGCCGTTTCACGTCACGACCCGAGCCCAAGGCGAAGAGGCGCCCGGCACGCACGTGCTCGGCGGCAAAGTTGCCCTCGTCACCGGGGCGGCGAGGGGAATCGGGGAAGCCACGGCCGAGCTTCTAGCCGCGGAGGGCGCGCACGTGGTGTGTCTCGATCGGCCTGCGGATGACGCGCCGTGCAGCCAAGTCGCGCAGCGCATCGGCGGATCCACGCTCCTGGTCGACATCACCGACGTGGATGCGCCGGAGCGAATCGCTGCCGAGCTCAAAGAGCGTTTTAGCGGCGTGGACATCGTCGTGCACAACGCCGGTGTGACGCGCGACAAGACGCTCGGGCGCATGACGCCCGACGCCTGGGACATGGCGGTCGACATCAATCTCGGTGCCGTCATCCGCATCACCGATCGACTCCTACGAGACGAGGTGTTGCGGGCGGGCGGACGGATCATTTGCCTCTCGTCGGTTTCGGGAATCGCCGGAAATCGCGGTCAAACCAACTATTCGGCCGGCAAAGCGGGCATCGTTGGCTTCGTGGAGGCCCTTGCCGCCAAGGTCGCGAAGAAGGGCATCACGGTCAACGCGATCGCGCCGGGTTTCATCGAGACAAGGCTCACCAACGCGATGCCCGTGGCGATCCGCGAGGTCGCACGCCGCATGTCCGCCGTCGGGCAGGGCGGCAAGCCCGAAGACGTCGGTCAGACGATCACTTTTCTAGCAACCCCAGGTGCCGTAGGCCTGACCGGTCAAACCGTTCGTGTCTGCGGCGGCGCACTCGTAGGAGCATGAGCATGGCCAAGAAGAAGAATGGTTGGGGCAAGAAGCAGCGCGCGGTCATCGTGTCCGGCGTTCGCACCCCGTTCGTGAAAGCCTTTGGAAAGTTCCTCAAGCTCGACAGCATCGACTTGAGCGACATCGCGGTCCGGTCGCTGCTCGAGCGAACCGACATTCCCCACCAAGAGATCGACAGCATCATTTGGGGTGGCGTCATCTTGCCATCGCTCGCACCGAACATCGCGCGCGAGATCGCACTCGACCTGCGCCTGCCTCCAAGCGTGGAAGGCATGACCTGCACCCGCGCCTGTGCGTCGGGTCTCCAGGCGGTCACGCTCGCGGCCGCGGCGATTGAGCGCGGCGAGGCCGACGTCGTGATTGCCGGTGGTTCGGACTCGACGAGCAACGCGCCTCTCAACCTGCCGCAAAAGGCGGTTCACGCGCTGGCCCCGCTTGCGTTTGGCAAGGCGGCCACCCCCGGGGACTACCTCGGGGTCTTGGCTCAGATGATGCCGATCACCGACATCCTTCCGAAAATGCCCAAAATCGCGGAGCGAACGACCGGTGAGGTCATGGGCGAGTCCGCGGAATCGATGGCGCGGCGCAACGAGATTTCGCGCGAGGCGCAGGACCGGTTTGCGGAGCGTTCGCATCACCGCGCTGCCGAAGCGATTGCCTCGGGCCGTTTCGATAACGAGGTCACGGCCGTCGAAGCACCCGATGGCTGGGTGCACGCCGACAACATCGTGCGTGGCGACACGAGCGTCGAGAAGCTCTCGAAGCTTCGTCCGGTATTTGCAAAGGACGGCACCGTCACGGCGGGCAACGCATCACCTTTGACCGATGGCGCGGCCGCAGTCTTGCTGATGAGTGAGGAGAAGGCGCGCGCGCTGGGGTACAAACCGCTGGCAGCGTTTCGGAGTTGGTCGTACGTTGGGGTCGATCCGGCGGATCAGCTCCTCATCGGGCCCGCGCTCGCGATGCCCAAGGCGCTCGACCGGGCTCGCATGGAGCTCAAAGACATCGATCTCGTCGACGTGCACGAAGCGTTCGCTGCGCAGGTGCTTTCGGTGACCAAGGCGCTTGCGAGCAAGGGCTTTGCCGAGGTCAGGCTTGGCAAGAGCAAGGCCGTAGGCGAAATCGACGAAGACAGCTTCAACATCCACGGCGGGTCGCTTTCGATCGGTCATCCGTTTGGCGCCACCGGCGCGCGCATGGTGACGACTGTCGCAAACGAGCTCGCAAACAGTGGAAGAGAGACCGCGTTGCTCGGGATCTGCGCTGCAGGTGGCCTCGGCGCCGCGGCCGTGCTCGAAGCGGTCCGCTGATCGTGCCCGCACGTGGGGCAGTTGCCGTGGCGCTGCTGCTCGCCTGCGTTGGCTGCACGAAAAAGGAGCCACGAGGCCCAGGGCGCATCGTCACCCTGGCGTCCGAGGTTCCCGGTTTGTCCGGTCTCACCGTGGATGATCACGGTGCGTTCTGGGCTCCCGGCGAAGATGGGGATTCGGTGATCCGGATCGACCCGGAGACATTTGGCGTCACCCGCTACTCGGTTGTCGGCGCACCGCCCGGCACGGACCTCGAAGCGATGGCCTGGGTGGACGGGACGCGATTCCTGCTCGGCACCGAAACCCAGGAGAAGGAACGCCTCAGCGATACCATCCTCGATGGCCGGCTCGACGCTGGGCGGTTCGTGGTCAATCCGGTCGGCAACCTCGACTACGCACGCTGGCAGCTCGCCGCTCCAGATAACCGTGGCATCGAAGGGATTTGTCACGTAGATGGCCTCTTCGTGTTGGCGACGGAGCTCGTGGAACGACAGCGCAAGGGTCGCTGGGCACCTGTTGGGATGTTCGATCCAAAGACGCGGTCGTGGACCGCGCACTGGGTACGGCTCACCAGCAAGACCGGAAGGCTCGCGGCATTGAGCTGCAAGCTCGTCGGCGAGTCGATCGTCGCGCTCGCTGTGGAGCGCCACTACGGCGTCTCGCGCCTCCTTCGCTTTCAGATCCCTCGAGGGCCCGAGGGGCAGTGGATCGAGCCCACGCTGGCTGCCGATTTATCCGAGCTTTTGTCGCCGCTGCCGAACTTCGAAGGGCTCGTCTGGATGGAGGACGGTTCAGCGGTCGTCCTCACCGACAACCAGCACCGAACCGCAACCGGCCAACCAAGCCGGCTCTACGTGATCCCCTCGAGCGCGATTCAATGAAGTCAGCCGCCCTTGCTTTCCTTCTGACGCTGCTTGTCGCCGGAAGCGCTCGCGCCGAACCGGCCGGCCTCAGCGCGGAAGTCACCGAGCACGTTCGGATGATCCATGCGCGCAATCCGGAGCTTCGCGACGACGCTTTTTCGAAGATGGGCGGCTCCAGTGTGGCCAGCAAAGCCTTCCTCCACTGCTTTTCGACCCCGTATGTGGACCTTGGCGCGCACGAAGACCTCGCCGAGACCGTCGAATACTTCGCGACCGGCCGGCGCAACTCCTTCAATCGTGAAAGCAAAGCAGCCGGTGTGAGCTGGAACCTCCGCTACGTCCTCGGAGGTCGTCCAGCCAATTTCCGAAACGAGCTCGAGCGCACCCAAGCACGCTGGGCGCTGATTTTGTTCGGCGGCAACGACGCCCAAAACGAGAACGAGCGGGTATACGCCAAGCGACTGGTCTACTTGATCGAAGAGCTCGCCGCCATAGGCGTCATCCCCATCCTCGGCGCCGCACTCCCAAGACGAAACACCTACAAGGACCGCTGGATCAGCCGCTTCAATGCGATCACCGAAGCGGTCGCCCAGCACTGGTCACTCCCGTACATCGACTACCACGCCGCCCTCAGCGCGCTTCGGCGCAAAGGTTTGGCCCGAGACGGCGTGCACCCGAATGTCCTGGGGCAGGGCGGCCTGAAGGCTGCATGCCAGTTGACGGAGAAGGGGCTGCGGTACGGGAACAATCTGAGGAACTTGCTGACGCTGCAGATGCTGGACGCGTTGAGGAAGGCGGTGGGGGACGGGGACAGGGACCCCGTAAAGACGACGCCGGGCGTCGTCCACGGGGCTAACGCACCCCGTGGTCGAGGCGAAGCCTCGGCTTTGCGGGGTGACGCTGGCACGGACGCTGGCACTGACACGGACGCTGGCACTGACACGGACGCTGGCACTGACACGGACGCTGGCACGGACGCTGGCGCTGACACTGACGCTGGCACTGACGCTGGCACTGACACTGGCACGGCCCCGGCTCCGCCTCCGCCTCCCTTCCCCTTTTCTGCTCTCGTCTCCAAACCCGATCTCCCCACGGCGGAAACCCTCCCCAAGAACTGCAGCTTCCTCAAAACCAACACCCGCCTGTACCGCCACCGGGTCGAGCTTGCCGAGCGCAGGCGCCTCCGCGCCTCTGCGCTCGACCTCGCGGGGTACAAGCACCGGGTTCTTTGGGTTCGCATCGACGAAAACGGCGAGCGCTGCGTTCGCCGGCGCACGCAGACCCTGGAGGTGGATGCAAAGCCCGGAATGTGGGATCTGATCGTCGAAGTTCCCGAGCGTGCCGCGCACGAGGGACAGATGCTGATCCTCATCACCCGCAACCCACGTCCAAGATGACCGACGCCGAGCAGATACGAATTCACGAAATTTACGAATCGGTTCAAGGCGAATCGACCTTCGCTGGGCTACCTTGCACCTTCGTCCGGCTCTCTCGCTGCAATCTGCGCTGCCGCTGGTGTGACACCCCGCAGGCGTTCGAGGGCGGCACCGAAATGCCACGCGCCGAGGTCCTGAAGAAGGCGCTTTCGTTTGGCACGCCCCTCGTCGAGGTTACGGGCGGAGAGCCGTTGCTGCAGCCAGGTGCGATTCCTTTGCTCGCTGAACTTTGTGATGCGGGGCGCACAGTCCTGCTCGAAACCAGCGGCGAGCGCGATATCTCCAAGGTCGACCCACGCGTCCATCGAATCATGGATCTCAAAGCACCGGGAAGCGGCGAGTCGCAGCGCAATCGATGGGAGAACATCGCCGAGCTCAGCCAACGTGACGAGGTAAAACTCGTTCTTGCGGACCGTGCCGACTACGACTGGGCGAAAGCGGTCATCGAGGAGCATGGACTCCCCGAACGCGTCCATGCCGTCTTACTCAGTTGCGTCTGGGGAGAGCTCGACCCTAAGGACTTGGTGAAGTGGGTCCTCGAGGACCAGTTGCCGGTTCGCGTGCAGATGCAGATGCACAAGGTCATTTGGGACGCGGACGCCCAGGGAGTTTAGAGTAATGCCATTGGACCCTGAATTCGTTGCTGATTGCCCCTATGGCCCAGGTGCGATCTGCATCGACGAGCTCGTCGAAGTCGACAAGGAGGCGGGGATCTTGCGGGCACGAATGACCACGCGCCCTGACCTTCCGCTGACGCGCGATCAGCGAGCCCACCCGCTGCGCCATCCACGGCATGTGAGCGGAGGCCTCATGGTGCACCTCACCGGGATCCTGGGCTTCATGCACACCTATTACTGCCTCGGGCTCCGACACGCCGACGGCTGGATTGGCTATGGCGGCCGAATCTACGACGCTCGATTCGCCGCCCTCGCGAAGATGGGATCGCCGCTCGAGATGGAGCTTCGTGCGACGAAGATCCGTCAGCGCGAGGCGCAGGTGTTTGGCCGCTACGAGTTCCGCTTCACGCAGGACGACATCTTGATCTACCAAGGTGACCAAGCGGCAATGTGGATGAGGGTATCCCCGTCATGACCGCCAAGTCGCAGACGTTCGTCGTCGAGACGCGGGGTAGGGGCACCTGCGAGATCACGCGGGAGGTCGAGGAAGCGGTCGCTGCTTCTGGGATCTCCGACGGCCTCTGCACCGTCTTCGTGCACCACACCAGCGCGTCGCTGATCATCAACGAGAACGCCGACCCCGACGTCCAGCGCGACCTCGACGCTTTCCTCTCGAGGCTCATCCCCGACGGGGATTCGCTCTATGTTCACACCATGGAGGGCCCTGACGACATGCCGGCGCATGTCAAGACCGCGCTCACACAGACTTCGCTGGGCATCCCGGTCAGCGGGGGCCGCTGCGCCCTTGGCACCTGGCAGGGCGTGTTCCTTTGGGAACACCGCCGCCGGGGGCATCGGCGGCGGGTCACCGTGACGGTTGTCGGTTAGACGTCGCTCGGGACCGAATCGCCTCTTGCTGGCCCGATCAGGCGCGAGGCTGGGGCTGTGCGCTGCCTTCGTCGTACATCGCTTCGATGTCTTCGGCGAAGTGGTCGTTCACCTTGGCGCGCTTCACCTTCAAGGTCGGCGTCAGCTCGCCGTCCTCGACGGTGAAGTTCCGCTTGAGGATGGTGAACTTCTTGATCTGCTCCACACGCGCGAACTCCTTATTCATCTCCTCGATGTGCGCTTGGATGCTCGCCCTGAGCTTCGCGCTCTTGTGAAGCGCGCTTGCATCTTCGCCATTGGCCGCGGCCCAGGCCGGGCCCGCTTCGGCGTCGATTGTGACGAGCGCGCTCAGGTACTTGCGCCGGTCCCCAATCACGACGGCTTCATCGACCAGCGGATGGTTCTTGATTCCCGACTCGAGGTTCTTCGGCGTGATGTTCTTGCCACCGGCGGTGATGATGATGTCCTTTTTGCGGCCGGTGATGTTCAAAAAGCCATCGCGATCGAACGACCCCAAGTCGCCCGAATGCAACCAGCCATTGGAGAGCGTGGCCTCGGTGGCTTCCTTATCCTTGTAGTAACCTAGAAAGACATTGGGGCCCTTGACCATGATCTCGTCGTCTTCCGCGATCTTGACCTCAACGCCCGGAAGCGCTGGGCCAACGCTCCCGAAACGATACCGGGTCGGGGTGTTGAAGCTGGTCGGGCCGCTGTCCTCCGATTGGCCGTAGACCTCGAGAACGACGAGGTTCAAGCTGGCAAAGAACTCGAGCACCTCCCGAGCGATCGGCGCGGCGCCGGTGACGCAAACGCGGGCGTTCCCCATGCCGATTGCCGGCAGTAGCTTCGAATAGATGAGCTTGTTCGCGAGCTGATATTGCAGGCCTTTGTTGCCGCCAGGGGTCTGGTTCGCCTCCCAGCCAACTTTCATCGCCCATTTCACGAGCTTGGCCTTCACGCCGGTGGCTTCCTTGAGCTTGGCGGAGATGCCGGCATGGAATTTCTCCCAAATACGAGGCACGCCGAAGAAGATGGTGGGCTGGACCTCTTTGAGGTTCTCGGGCACCGCCTCGATCGATTCGGCGAAGTAGACACGGGCCCCCGTGGTGATCGGAATGTGCAGCGTGAACATCTGCTCGGCGATGTGCGAAAGAGGCAGATACGAAAGTGAGCAATCGCTGGAGCTGATGGTCGTGATGCTGATCGCGACGTTCGACGTCCAGGCCAGGTTCTCGTTGCTCAGCATCACGCCCTTGGGCGGGCCGGTCGTCCCCGACGTGTAAATTAAAGTGGCAAGGGCCTCGGGCTTCAAGCTCTCGACCCGGTCGAGGTACGCCCGCGTTTCGACTCCATCGCCTTTGGCCAGGAACTCTTCCCAGCTCATCACCATGTCGTCGGCGATCGCCGGGCAGCCTTTCATGGTGACCACGTGCTTCAACTTCGGCATGTTCCCGCGCTCCGCCAACACCTTGCGCCACTGCTCCTCGTTCTCAACGAGGATGACTGGCGCTTCGGCGTGAGCGACGATGTAGCGAACCTCGACCGGAGAGCAGGTGGTGTAGATGCCTGCAGGAGCGCCGCCGGCACCCATCGCTGCGATGTCCATTACCGCCCACTCGGGGCGATTGAACCCGAGGATGCAGACCGTCTGCCCGGGCTCGAAGCCAAGCGCGATCAACGCGCGGCCGGCTTGCGTCACCTGGTCGGCGTAGGTGCCCCAATTCGTCGGCTTCCAACTGCCGCCTTCGCGCGCGTAGTACGCAGGGTCATTCGGGGTCTTCTTCGCACGTTGCAGGAGTCGATTGGGAATCGTGTCAGTAGCCACAGCGTCACCTCATCAGTTGCCGGCCGCCCACGGACCGGGGACCGGCCAATATAGGCCGAGATCTTCACAAATGGGAAGGGCCAGTGCGCGATCCGTGTGCTAAATCCGCCCCTTCACGGAGGAGTGGCCGAGCGGTCGAAGGCGGCGGATTTGAAATCCGTTGTAGGGGCGACTCTACCGGGGGTTCGAATCCCTCCTCCTCCGCTAATTTTCAGTGTCAGCGCCAAAGCCAGTCCCAGCGTCAGCGGCAGCGATCCCCGCTAGAATCCCTGCCTCCGATCGAGTAGCGTAACCCCCTCTCAACGGAGGCAAGATGACCCTTCAAGGAACGATGCTCT
This sequence comes from Myxococcales bacterium, assembly GCA_029862185.1. Classification (GTDB taxonomy): domain Bacteria; phylum Myxococcota_A; class Polyangia; order Polyangiales; family Houyiibacteriaceae; genus SG8-38. The sequence continues at coordinate 110 of JAOTXX010000004.1, read as the reverse complement.
CGCGGATCGAAGGTTGGGCGAAGTCCAGCGGCAACGAACCCGCCATTCACGACCGCAACTCCGACGGTACCTGGGCGACTTCGACCTGGGGCGAGTACTGGGAGAGCGTG
>JAOTXX010000169.1 GCA_029862185.1 Myxococcales bacterium | reverse complement strand
CGGATCGACGACGATACTGAAGACGGCGGTCGACACTCCGGTGTGTCGCGAGCGCCCGACGCGCTGATCGGCACGGTCATCGACCGACGCTACCGCGTCGACGCGCTCCTCGGTGAGGGCGGGATGGGCTTGGTATATCGAGTGACCCACACCGAGCTCGACAAGACCCTCGCAATCAAGGTGCTCCGGAGCGCGAACACGCGGGACGAGGAAGTGCTCACTCGGTTCCGGCGCGAAGCGCAAAGCGCGTCCAATATCGGCAACGAGCACATTGTCGACATCATCGACTTCGGTACACTCCCCGACGGTTCGACCTATTTCGTGATGGAGTGTCTCGAGGGCCTCGACCTCATCGATACCATCGACGCCGCGCAACGACTCCCCGAGGGCCGAGCGATACACATCGCCCGCCAGATCTGCCACGCCCTCGCCGCAGCCCATGACGCGGGAATCGTGCATCGAGACCTGAAGCCGGAAAACGTATTTCTGATCCGGCGCGGCGATGACCAAGACTTCGTCAAAGTGCTCGACTTCGGAATCGCCAAGGTCGCCAATCGCCCGCACCGACTCACGAGGGATGGCGAGGTTCTCGGCACGCCCCACTACATGTCCCCGGAGCAGTGCGCAGGAGGCGACGTCGACCATAGGACTGACATCTACGCGCTCGGGGTGCTTCTCTACGAGATGGTGACCGGGCACGTCCCGCACGACGCGGACACGATGATGGGCATCCTCACCAAGCAGATGTACGAGGACCCGGTTTCACCGACGATGCGGGTTTCAAAGCTGTCCGAGCAACTCGAGCGCATCATCATGCGATCCCTCGAAAAAAAGCCGGCACAGCGCTACCAGACAATGCACGAAATGGAAGCCGAGTTGAGCCGGCTGGACATCGGGCAGATGCCAGTCGGCTCCGATGCGATCACGCTCAGGGTGCAAGGCGGGCCGAAGCGCAAGCAAAGACGCAAGGCGGCGCTCTTTCTAGTAGGGCTCATCACGTTGGCGATCGTCGCACTGGCCGCGGTTAGGGGCGTCTTCGATTCAGCCGAGGAGGAGCTCCGCGGGCTGGCGACGCCGACTTTCACTATGGTTGATGTGCCGCCCTCCGAACCTGTGGAAAGCGAGCAGCTGCCGACACCGCCAGAGGTCGCCGAAACCGACGGGGCCGACACCATCCCCAACGCGACTTCCGCACGCCCAAAGCAGGAGCGCGCCAAGCGCAAGCCGCGCTCGAAGCCGAAGCCCTCGGAGTTGGGAGGACAAGACGAGGGACCGATCCTCGATCCCTGGAAATAGCGAGCTCGCTGCGAGTTGCTCGGCATAGGCCGAACGGCTAGGGTGGCGCCTCATGGGGTCGCAATTCGGCCCACGGGGCCGCGCAAGCCGCTTTTCCCTGGGGTTCTTGCTTATTTCCGGGCTGATGTGGAGCGGCTGCATCAACAAGGAGGGGGAGCGACTTCCGCCGGGCCTCATGACGTTCCCCATCGCGATCGAGCTATCGCTGCCGCCCGCCGACGACGAGCCGCCCGGGTACGTCTTCGTAGCCAACTCAAACTTTGCGCTCCAGTTCAATACCGGGACGGTTCAATCGTATGACCTCCGAGTCCTGAACGAAGCGATCGACAGCACCGGGGCGTTCGTCGGACAAGGGTGCGAAGGCGCGGGCTTTCTCAACATTTGCCTCCAGCGCGACGCTACCGCGGGAGTCCTAAACACGTGCGTCCCCCCGGGCACCCAGGTCAACGATTGCGACTGCGACCCCGACATCGATGAGGGCTGTACTGCGTGCGACTGCGACCCGGAGAGCTCGGAGCTTCGCTGTGCCCCTGTGCCTGCGGACCGATGCTCGGTGATCCCGGAGCAGCTCCGGCTTCGAGATCAGGGCGCGCTGCTCAAGACCGTCGTTGCGCCGGGACTCTTGCTGAGCGAGGCAGAAATCGGCTCCTTTTCGGACGGTCTCGGCATCTCGACGACGGGTAGACGCCTCTATATCCCCGTCCGAAGCAATGCAAACCTGACTTTCATCGATGTCGACCCCGAGAGCGGGCTGCTCGACTGTGGCAGCGGTTTCGTTCCGCAGCAGTCGTGCACGGAGTTCTTTCGGACGGGCAGTGCCGAGCAAGTCAACCCCAGCGC
>JAOTXX010000051.1 GCA_029862185.1 Myxococcales bacterium | reverse complement strand
GTAATCAATACCGTTGCCATGGAGCCCTCCTCGGTTCGAAGGCTATCATAGCGCCGCTAGCGTCGTGTCGAGCCGAAGGCGTTCATCGAATCGGGACGCAGAGCCGGTCCCCTGCGATGACCTCACATCCGAAGCCGGCTGGGACGTCGCAGTCGGCGTCGAATTCGCAGCGCTCCACACAGACCCGCGCGCCGATCGGACCGCCGAGTATCGCATGATCCAGACACGCGCCGGGCAGGCCGTTGAATTCGGAGACCGGACAATCGAGATCGTCGAAGCAGCCAACCGTGCAGATCGCGTTCACGAACTCGGTGTAACGATCAACGGGCAAGGCGAGCTCTTCGCAGTACTCGCCTGCAAAGCAATCGATGTTCGAGTAGCAGACTTCGTACGTGATCGCCCTAGGGCCAGGCTCGAAGACATCGTCGTAGTCTCCGATGAAGATGCAGCCGGAGAGCATCGAGGTAAATACAGCGATTCCCAAGCAGCTAGAGCGTCGAATTAGATTAAGTTTCATGGTGAAAGCCCTCTCTAAGCAGATAGACGTCTCTCCCTGCCTGCGATTCAAACGCGCGCCTCCCCCCGTTTTTGTGGGGCTTGGCCTCGATTTTGGTGCTGATCGGTCTCGTGGAGCTCGAGATGCGTGCCTAGGCTTTTCCGCGGTTGGTTTATTGCCTGCTAGCGCTTTTCCCAGCTCGGCGCCCTGAATAGACGCAGTCGGCGATCGACAGGCCGCTGACGTATTGGCGGGAGCAGATGCCCACGGCGTTCCGGCCCGCCGCATACAAACCGGGGACGACGCCTCCGTTTTCGCTCAAGACTTGCCCGGTTTTCTCGTCGACCGCGAGCCCGCCGAGCGTCATCACCGCGCAGAGGTGGCGCTTCGACCCGAGTGAGCAGTCGATCGCGTAGTACGGACCGGTGCTCAGCGGGTGCACGCTGTCGGGCGCTTTGTCGAAACGGTCCCTGCGAATCCCCTGAGCCACGGCGTTGTTTTCATCGAGCGTCTTTTGAAGGGTCTCGCGCGGCACACCGAGCATCTTCGCCAAGGCATCGAGGTCTTCGGCCTTCTTGCAGTTGAGGTAGAGGTTCATCAGCGCGGCCGCCCGCTGAAACCACTGGAGCTCGCCCCGCTTGGACTGTTCGTGGGCGAGCTTCTTGAGCTTTTCATCGATGATGAGCGTGGCGACGCCGTGATTCTCTTCCACCATCGCCTCGCCGATCTTTGCGCCATACCAGAATTCATTCGCAAAGCGTTCGCCTTTGTCGTTGACCAACACGCCCTGCGCAAATGCGTTTGGCGGGTAGAGAAAACGCCACGCCGAGGCTCGATGCATCTGCTCGAGCTTCCCACCTACGCTTTGTCCGAGACGAATCCCCAGGCCGTCGTCACCCGCCGTTCCGAGGGGCAGGCCGGGGACGAACTCCGGTAGGTGCTCGGCGACCATCTCACGATTGAAGACGAAGCCGCCGGCGCAGAGGATCAGGGCGCGACGGCTTCGAATCCGCTTTGGCTCCGAATGCCGGCTTTCGATACCGTCGCAGCGCTTCCGTAGCCATCCGGCCAGGCCTGGCGCGATCTTCCCGATGGCGGTCTCCAAGTCGTGCAGCCGCTTGTGAAGGCTGCGCCAGAAGCTCGAAGCGATGCGTCGGTATTCCGCGCCGAGCACGCGGCCGTTTCGGTCGGCGATCAAGCGGGTGACCCGCGCCTGCAGCTCGATTCGCACCCCTTCCGCAATCGCCGTTTGCCGGAGCGGCTCGATGATGTTCGCACCGGGAAAGGCTCCACCGTCGGCACGGTGGCCTCGCGGCGCCGGCTTTGCGTGATCACTATAAGGAGGGAAGGTCTCGTTCCCCGAGTAGTAGAGATGGTACTCGTTGGTCGGATACGAGGTCTTGATCGGGCAGAGATTCGGCAAGAACGGAACGCCGCGGTCGGTCAACCAGTTCACGTTGGTGGCGCTGGTTTCGCAGAAATCTCGGAGCGTCTCGTCCGAAACTGCATCCTGCACCTCCATCGATAGATAGCGGTACATGTTCTCCACGGTGTCCTCGACACCAGCCTCTTCCTGAATGTGGGTGCCGCCGCCTGCGTAGAAAACCCCTCCGCTGATCGACGTGGCGCCGCCTCCTTCGAAACGATCCAAAAGGACCACGTCGGTGCCGTGCTCGCGCGCTTCAATGGCGGCCGTGATGCCTGCGGCGCCCAGGCCCACGACGACCAGATCTGCAACGTCGTCCCAGTGCACGCCTTCCACATCTTCGACTACGATTGGGCTCAGGCGGCTCATCTGGATTGCGCAAGCTAGCACGCCGGTTCAAGTTCGGTAGCGACCCATGGAGCTCCCCGTCGATCCAAAACAAGTCGGCCCCGTCTGCCTGGTGACCGGCGGCAATGGCTACGTTGGCAAACATCTCGTCCGCCGGCTCTTGGAGCTCGGCTGTGAAGTGCGCGCGCTCGATCTTGCTCCGTTTCAGGGCGACGCACGAGTCAAGAGCATCGTCGGTGACATCCGCCGAACGAGCGATCTCGGCCTAGCGTGCGAGGGCGTGGACACCGTCTTTCACACTGCTGCGATCATCAACACCCTCACTCTCGCACGAGCGAGCGTTCGCCGCCTAGTCTACGGCGTCAATGTTCTCGGAACCGAATGCGTGATCCGCGCCTGCCAGGCCGCTGGCGCGAAGAAGCTCATCTTCACCAGCTCGATTACGGTCGCGGTCGACGGCCCGATTCGCGAGGGAGACGAGACGGCGCCCTACGTCGGCACCAATGGGCTGCCCGACCTCTATTCGCAGACCAAGAGCCGGGCCGAGAAGATGGTCCTCGAAGCCGACGACCCAAAGGGCCTCCGAACGGCGGCGGTTCGGCCGGGCGGTGTATGGGGGCCCGGTGAGGGCGCCATGATGGTGCAGGACTTCCTCGAGCACCTCGCCGCTGGGCAGTTCAAGCTCAAGATTGGCGATGGAAATTCCGTGACGGACAACGTCCACGTCGATTCGGTCGTCGACGTCCACTTCCTCGTGGCAAGGAAGCTCAGCGAGGATCCGGAGCTGGTCGGAGGACAAGCGTACTTCGTGAGCGACGACGAGCCGACCAATCCCGTGGGCTGGTACCGGCCGATCGTCGAAGGCCTTGGGTACTCCTGGCCGAAGCTTCACATCCCCCGCTCGCTGGCCTACGGCATTGCGTATCTCGGCGAAGTCGCCCACTACTTTGGCGGCCCTTTTCCAATGCTCACTAGGCGTTCGGTCTTGTCGATCTGCAACGACGCGTCGTTCGGCGTCGACAAAGCCCGCACCGAGCTCGGTTACGAGCCCCGAACCAGCGCGGCGGAAGGCATTCCCTCGCTCATGCCCGAGTTTCGAGCGACACACGACCGTTTCAAGGCGGCCCCATGATCAAGCTCATTTACCTGCTCTGGCCTCGGCAGCCGATGGAGCCCGAAGTGCGCCGACTCGTGCTGCTCGATCGCTGCGCACCAAGGCTTCTCGACTCCGGCGCCCGGTATCTCCTGATGAACATCGATGACGACTTCGCCACCGTGCCGTCACCGACGCCGACGACCAAGCTCACCGATCCGTTCGCAGCCGAGGTCAGCATCTGGGTCGACGATCTGAACGTGCGTGGCCCGCTAGAAGCGATTTTGCTCGACGCGGACTTCGACATCGCCGGCTATCGCGTCCGCGAGCACCTCTACACCGACTATGGCGGCAACGAGCACGGCGCACCTCGCAACTGGCCCGATGGGGAGCGCTCGCCATACGTCATCTCGGTGACTCCGCTGGAGCGGCCAAAGCGCGTCCCCAAGGATCGCTGGATGGGGCACTGGTTTAATCGTCAGGGGCCGATGTCTGAGAAGATGCAGCCGCGCGCCCGATACGTCCGAAACGTCGTGGAAGAGGTCCTCACACCCGGCGCCGTACCGTACGAAGGCATCGTCGAGGAATCCTGGCCAACCCGAGCCCATGTGACCAACCGGTACCTGTTCTATGGGGCCCGCAATCGATTCGAGCTCCTGCGGAACATGGGGATCATGATGCGAAGCGTGGCGGCATTCCTCCCCATCTGGAAGATCACCAGTGTCACCATGAGCGAATACTACATCCGCAGCCGGGGCGCCTAGGGCATCGCTTTCTGCTGGACCGCGGACCCAATCCTATGGGTACACTCTCAGCTCCAATGCCAACCGATCGACGTGATTTCCTCAAGCTGTCGGTAGCCGGGGCCGCCGCGCTCTCGACGATGAGTGCGGGCGCGACCCTGTCGGGCTGCACGTCCGCCGGGCCTGCGTCCGGCATGAAGCTACTTCGTCCGGAAGACGTGGAGCTCTTGCGCGCCCTGACGCCTGCCGTGATGAAAGGCAAGATTGCGCCGGGCGACACCACCGCGATCGAACAAACCCTCAAATCGTTCGATACCTTGCTCGTCGATCTATCCGAGCCGGTCGTTGCAGGCGTGCACCAGGCCTTCGACGTGCTGAGCTTTGGGCTGAGCCGCGGGCTGATGACGGGCCAGTGGTCTTCTTGGTCCAAGGCCTCGTTGGAAGATGCCGAGAGCGCTCTGGCGCGTTTGCGGGACAGCGGCATCGGTTTGTTGAACGCGATCTACGCGGCGGTCATCAGACTCACCATCAGCTCGTATTACCTGATTCCTGAGAACGCACTGACGACCGGATATCCCGGCCCGCCCAAGAAGGTCGCAAGCCCAGTGCCTATGGTGGCTCCGATCCCGGAGAAGGCCACGCCGTGACCGATCTTTCCAAAGTGATTCTGGGCAGCAGCACCGACCCGTACAACAAGGCGGCCGAACGCGGCTGGGACATCCGTGACGCCAGCAAGCTCGCGTCATCACTCGAGCTCGAAGCAGACGTGGTCATCGTCGGGACCGGCGCCGGCGGAGGCACGGCGGCCGAAACCTTGAGCAAGGCTGGCCTGCGTGTGGTTCTCCTCGAAGCAGGGCCCCTCAAGACCTCGAGCCAGTTCGACATGCAGGAGCGCGCGGCCTACCGCGACCTCTATCAAGAAGGCACCGGTCGCGGCACCAAAGACGGGGGCATGGTCATCTTGCAAGGCCGCTCGGTCGGAGGCTCCACGACGGTTAACTGGACGACGAGCTTCCGCACTCCGCCCGAGACGCTGAAGTTTTGGGCCGAGCAGATGGGTGTGAGCGGCTGCTCGGTGCAAGAGATGGCGCCGTACTTCCAGCACATGGAGCAGCGTCTCAACATCCACAAATGGCCTCAGGCGCCCAACAACAACAACACCATGTTGCAGCGAGCGTCGGAAGAGCTCGGCTACTCTTGGCACACGATTCACCGCAACGTGCGGGGCTGCTTGAACCTCGGCTACTGCGGGCTTGGTTGCCCGGTCGACGCGAAGCAATCCATGCTCGTTACGACGATTCCAGAGGCCTTGGATCACAAGGCCACGCTCGTGCACCGCGCGCGCGTCGTGAACGTGCTGCGCAAGGGCGACGTCGTGACCGGGGTCGAAGCGGAGGCCCTCACCGCCGACGTCCGAGGGACGACCGGGCAAAAAATCACCGTCCGCGCAGCGCGTACCATCCTGGCGGGCGGCGCGATCAACTCCCCGGCGGTCTTGCTGCGCTCGAACGTCCCCGATCCGCACGGCCTCATCGGCAAGCGCACGTTCTTGCACCCGACGACGCTCACGATGGCGATCTACGAAGAATCGATCGACCCGTATTATGGCGCCCCGCAGTCGATCTATTCCGACCACTTCCAGTGGCAGAATGTCCAGACGGGGCCGGTCGGATTCAAGCTCGAGGTCCCCCCGCTTCAACCGGCGTTTGCTGCGGGTTTCTACGCGGCCGCAGGTGAAGAGATCAGCCGGAGCATGGACCAGCTCAACCACACGCAGTGCATGATCGCCCTCATGCGCGATGGCTTCCACGAAGAAAGCCAGGGAGGAGCCGTCGAGCTCAACGATAAAGGGCAGCCCATCGTCGACTACCCGATCAACGACTACCTGATGGAGGGCGTGCGGCGAGCGTTCAACGTGATGTTAGAGATGCAGTTTGTCACGGGCGCCAAGTCCGCGCGGCCCGCGCACAAGCAGGCGAAGCACTACATGTCTTGGAAGGAAGCCAAGGCGGCCGTTGCCGAGCTCGATGTGGTTGCGCACAAGGCCACGGTCGGCAGCGCGCATGTCATGGGTGGCTGTCCGATGGGCGACGACCCGAAGCGAAGCGTCGCTGGTAGCGATGGCAAGTTCCACCATCTGGACAACCTCTACATCATGGACGGCTCCCTCTTTCCGACCAGCATCGGCGCCAATCCGCAACTCTCGATCTACGGCCTCGTCTACAAGCTCTCGAGCAAGCTAGCCACGCAGTTCCAGGCCTAGGCGCTCGCCTGGTTCGTCACCTCAGCCTGTTCAGGAATCCGAGAATGTGTCGGTTCACCAGTTCGGGTTGCTCCTGCTGCACGAAATGGCCTGCGTCGGGGATGAGCTCGATGCCCCGGAGGTCCGGGACCCGGCCTGGCATGGTTTCGAGAGTCTTTGGGGTGATGATCTGAAGGACGGGGTCTTTCTCCCCACAGACGAATAGGGCGGGTTGCTCGACTTGGCGGCGACCGTAGTCCCGGTCGTGCTCCCAGTTGAGGTCCATCGCGCGGTAAGAGTTGAGGCCACCGATGAACGCAGCCTCAGGTCCCGCCTGCGTGTACTCCTCGACCAAGTAATCGAGGTCCTCTTCGCTGAGCCAGGTCCATGGCAAGGGCTCTTGCGGATCGGCGAGCACGTCCAAGTAACCGGTGCCTTCCCCGGGGAACTTCTTGAAGTCGAGTAAGCTTCCGCGCGCGCTCAAGGCCCAGTAGATCCGCTTCAGAAACAATCGAGGCTGACTGCCGAGCTCAGCTTCGGCCAGTCCCACTTCTTGGAAGTAGTGCAGATGCAGAAAGTGGTTCTTCGCGATGGCGGCATAGCTCTCGCTCGGTTTTCTGCCCTTCGCCCGCTCTTCTTCGGTCGCTGTGGTCCGTTTTTCTGCCTTCTTCTCGCTTCCGGCAAATCCGACTCCGTAGGGCACGGCGAGCGATACAATGCCGCGGACTCGCTCCGGTGCATGTAGCGCGGCCGCCCATGCTGCCTGCGCACCGAAATCGTGCCCGACGAACACAGCGGTCTCTTCCCCGAGCGCGTCGAGCACGCCGGTCAGATCGGCGACGATCGTTTGGTTGCCGTAATCGCTTGCGGAGAGGGGTCGATCACTTCGGCCGTAGCCCCGCATGTCGACGGCAATGGCCCTAAAGCCAGCGTCTGCGACCACCGGCAGTTGATGCCGCCACGAGTACCAGAGGCCCGGAAAGCCGTGACAGAACAAGACCGCAGGCCCCTTGCCGCGGCTGACCGCGTGCATTCGAATCCCATTCGATTCGAGCGTCAGGTGCTCGGCGCTGCTCACGTCATCCGCGCGCGGTCGTTACGGCTTTGCCGCTTCTGCCACCGCGTTGATCAGGCTTTTCGAGAACATCCGTCCGGTGAGGTTGTCGCGAACCTGCTTATCGGCGGCGTCCCACGCAGCTTGGGCATCTCCGGCTTCCACTGCTTCGATGCCTTTGGTGAGGACGACCCGGTAGGCCTTCTCGTCGTCTTTACGAATGACTTTGTTGAGCAACTCGTGTGCGCGGGCGGCGGTGCTGTCGAACGCCTCTCGAATCTCGGGTGGAAGCTCGTCATACTTGTCTTTGCGCATCATCGTTCCGCCCGCAATGATCGCGGAGTTGTGCGCGGTCATGTATTTCACACGCGTGTACCACTGCAAAGCCACTGCAGTGAGCGCCGAAGAAGAAATCACGTCGACCATTCGGGTTTGCAGCGCCGGGTAGACCTCGGGCACGCCGAGCCGAACCGCGCTCGCGCCGATGACTTGATAGAATTCGACGAAAATCGGGTCGTCCTTCCAGACCCAGGGGCGCATGGCCTTGATCTCGTCGGGCGACTTGATGGGCTTCACGGAGAACAGGCGCGTCTTGCCAGCGTCGCCCCAGCCGACGAGCTTCATGTTCTCCTTCGCGAACATCGCTTCGAACTCAGGGGCCATCTTCGCGCGGACACGGTCGAGCTGCTCATAGGTGGGGAGCAAGCCCGGCAGCACCAGGACGTTCATCGCGGGTATCAGCAAGCTCATCCCCGTCATGGTGACCACGCCACCGTCGAGCTGCCCGACCCGCATCTTGCGGACGAAGTCGCGCTCGTCACCTTGGGAGCCACCGGGGTAGAACCGCATCTTGAGCTTTCCGTCGGTCTTCTCTTGAAGCGTCTTGTTCCAGGCGTTGAGAATCTTCATCCACGATGAGCCCGCGGGCGCGAGGGACGCGATCCGTAGCGTGTAGGCCTCTTCGGCCTTGGTGGGTGTGCTGGTGCCCGGCAGCGCGAAGGCGGCGGCCAAAAGCAGAAAAATAGGTACAAAACGGCGCTTCATTCTCTAAAACCTTTCCCGTCGCGTGGGAGCCCGCCGAGAGTCACAAGTTCCCTCGCCGTCGTCAATACGAATGGTTTGCTTTCTCGAGCATGCTGGACACTTCATCTTCGAATAGCTCGACGAGCCGGCCCGCGCTTTTACTCACCGCCTCGTCAACCCTGACCCCGACGATCACCTTTACGGGCGAGCTATGCTATGAGCGGGTTCGATGGTCCGAGACCTCATCGAAAACCGTGACAGTACCGCGCGCGACCACCTGGCCAACGAGCGGACGTTCCTCGCATGGGTGCGGACGGCGCTCGGCCTCGTTGGGCTGGGTGTTCTGCTCGAACGGTTGGGGGCTGGGGGCGAAGCGATCGCGATAGCCGCGGGCCTCGGCTTCATCAGCTTCGGTGGCCTGTCGCTGATCTACGCGGTGAGCCGCTATCTCTGGGTCGCGAAGAACCTCGAACGCGGAATGTTTCCCGTCGCGATTCGGGGTCCGATTGTCGTCGCATTTGGCGCAATTTTGGTGGCGGGCGGGGCAATGATCTACGTCCTACTCTTGCATTGAGATTCGCGCTCAGAAACCAGCCTCGGTGCCGCATTGGGGCATGTCGCTTCCCATGTAGGGGTTCGAGACCCCTTCTGATACCTGTACCCACTTCTTGTAGCCTTTCGCCATTGGGCACTCATAGACGTGTCGGCCCTGCTGGAGGCTCGGCTCAGCAGATAAGACGGAGATCAGCGCTCGGCTCACGTCGCCAAACGCTTCCCTCGCGCTGTCGACGTCCCTGGTGTCCAAGCCGGCGAGCCGCTGTGCGGCGCTCGCCAGTTCTTCGAGGGGTCGCCGGACGGTGTCCGGTGACGACGCCGAGGCCAGTCGTGCCGCGTCAGCAAGCTCGGTAGCGGACGGCTTTACGTCTCCGCGATCTTCAGCGAGTGCGCCGCGCACGACGTCATAGGCCGCGACGGCTTCGTCGATTCTAGCGGTCGTCTCGGCAGGGAGCGTCGACGGTTCGGGAACCGCCTCCCGGCTCTTGCTGCATCCAATGAAAATGCTCGCCACACCGATTGCGGCGCACACGAGCAGAACCGCTGGTCGTCGATTCATCATCCGTTGTCTCCATTTCCTTCTGCGTGGTTGACCTGAAGCGCAGGAAGAGAGCGACCCTTCCATGCAGCAAATATCGCCGGATAGACCGTGAGCTCCAGCAAGAACGAAGTCACCAGACCGCCCACCATCGGCGCAGCAATGCGCTTCATGACGTCTGCTCCCGTGCCTGTGCTCCAGAGGATCGGCAAGAGCGCAATCGTGGTTGTCATTACAGTCATCAGCTTTGGCCGGATTCGCCTTGCGGCCCCGTCGACGATCGCTTCGGTGAGGTCCGCCGGAGTTTGGAGCGTTCCGGCGTCCTGTGACTTCTTGTGGGCGAGGGTCAGGTAGAGCAGCATGACCACACCCGTTTCCGCGTCCAGGCCTGCCAAGGCGATCATGCCGACCCAGACTGCAACACTCAAGTTGTAATCGAGGAAGAACAGAAGCCAGACCGCTCCGATGAGGGAAAATGGTACGGCGAGCATGACCATCGCGGTCTCCGCCCAGGACTTGGTGTTCCAATAGAGAAGCATCATCACCAAGAACAGCGTCACGGGCACGACCATCTTGAGCTTTTCCTTGGCGCGTTCGAGGTACTTGAATTGACCGGCCCAGCCCAACCACACACCCGCAGGAAGTGTGACCTCGTCGGCGATGACACCCTTTGCGTCCTCGACGTACTGCGCGATCGGTCGGTCGGTGTCCACGAAAACGAAGCCCACGAGCTTGCCGTTTTCACTGCGAACCATCGGAGGTCCCATCACGAAATTCAGGTCCACGACTTGGCTGATCGGCACCTGCGCGCCTGCCTTCGTGCTGATGAGAATCTCTCCGAGTAGCGATGGGTCATCACGGAACTCGCGCGCATAGCGAACGGTGATGGGATAGCGTTCCCGTCCTTCTACGGTCTCCGAGACGGCCATGCCGCCGACGGCCGTCATGATGACCTCGTTGACATCGGCCACGCGGAGCCCGTAGCGCGCGGCCTTTTCGCGATCGACTTCGAAATCGATGAAGAACCCACCTGCGGATCGCTCCGCAAACGCGCTCCGCGTCCCGGGAATCTTGGAGACTGCATGCTCGATCTGCACCGCGGTATGCTCAATGGTCTCGAGGTCATTTCCAAACACTTGGATGCCCAAGGGGCTTCGAATGCCGGTCGCGAGCATTTCGGTGCGCGTTTGCACCGGCATCCAAAAGATGTTGGGCATGCCCGGGTAGCGCAGGGTTTCATCCATCTCCTGGATCAAGTCCTTCCAAGTGAGGCCGGCTCTCCATTCGTCGCGCGGCTTGAGCACGATGGTCGTTTCCAACATCCCGATCGGTGCAGGATCCGTGGCGGTTTCCGCTCGCCCCGCCTTTCCGAACACGGAGACCACCTCGGGGAAGGACTTGAGCTGCCGGTCCATGGCCTGGAGCACGTTCGAGGCCTCCGTCACGGACATCCCCGGAGGCGCCGTTGGCATGTAGAGAACCGTGCCCTCGTTGAGCGGAGGCATGAACTCGCTTTGGAGCTTGAGGAAGGCGGGAACCGTGAGTCCCATGGCGACCAGCGCAAAGACGATCACGGCCCGCCGGTGCGCCACGACGAACCGAACGACCGGCGCATACGACGCGATCAGCCAACGGTTGAGGGGGTTCTCTTCTTCGCGGCGAATTTTTCCCCGGATCATGAGTACAGCCAGCGCCGGGATCAGCGTGACGGAAAGGATCGCGGCAAAGCCCATCGAGTAGGTCTTCGTGAAGGCCAGCGGCTTGAACAGACGCCCCTCCGCGCTTTCCAGCGTGAACACCGGCAGGAACGAGACCGTGATCACCAGAAGCGAGAAGAAGATCGACGGGCCGACCTCTTGCATGGCCGCCACGATCGTTTGCTGTCTCGACCCCGGCTGACCGTCGGCATCCCAATCCTCCAACTTCTTGTGGATGTTCTCGATGACGATAATCGACGCATCAACCATGGCGCCGATCGCGACGGCGATTCCGCCCAGCGACATGATGTTCGCCGTCAGGTTTTGATAGTACATCGGGATGAAAGACAGAATCACCGCGAGCGGTAGCGTGATGATGGGAACCAACGCGCTTCGTGCGTGAAGCAGAAACAAGAAGATGATCACGCTGACCACGATCATTTCTTCGATCAACGTGCTTCGGAGCGTGCCGATCGCTCTCTTGATGAGGTCGGAGCGGTCGTAGGTGATGACCAGCTCGGTTCCATCGGGAAGGCCGGCCCTCACATCTTCTATCCTCTGCTTCACCGCGTCGATCACCGAAAGCGCGTTTTCGCCGTAGCGCATGATGACGATGCCACCGACGACCTCGCCCTCGCCATTGAGCTCGGCGATTCCGCGACGCATCGAAGGGCCAATGCTGACCACGGCTATTTGATCGAGCAAGACCGGCGTGCCGCCGGCGCCGAGCTTGACCGGGATCTTGCGCAGATCGTCTTCGCTATGGATGTAACCCCGCCCCCGGATCATCTGTTCGTGACCCGCAATTTCGATCGTGCGGCCGCCGGCGTCTTCGTTGGACTCGCGTACCGCCCGGACGACATCCGCGATCCCCACGCCGTAGGCACGAAGCTTCACGGGGTCGACCTGCACTTGGTATTCCTTGACGAAGCCGCCGACGGACGCCACTTCCGCGACCCCCGGCACGCTCTCGAGCGCGTACCGCAGATTCCAGTCCTGGAACGAGCGCAGCTCTTGCAGGTCGTGTTTACCGCTCCTGTCGACCAAGGCGTACTGGAATACCCAGCCCACGCCGGTCGCATCCGGGCCTAGGGTGGGGCGCACGCCGTCCGGTAGGTCGGCAAGCGCGGAGTTGAGATATTCCAAGACTCGGCTTCGCGCCCAGTACATGTCGGTTCCGTCTTCGAAGATCACCGAAACGAACGAGAGCCCGAAGAAAGATTGGCCCCGCACGAACTTGACCTGCGGCGCCGCCAGCAGAAAGGTCGAAATCGGGTACGTGATCTGATCTTCGACCAAATCGGGGCTTCGGCCCTGCCACTCCGTGAAGATGATGACCTGCGTGTCCGAGAGATCTGGAATCGCGTCGAGCGGTGCGTTCCGGAGCGAGTAGTAGCCCCAAACGCCCGCCACGATCGCGAACACGAGCGTCATGAAGGGCTGGCGCGCACTCGCCTCGATGACGCGGGCAATCAGCGTTGGCTTCGGGCTCGCCTCGTCTTCAGTGAGCGCCATGCCCGCCTCCCCAATACCCGGTGGCGGATCGAATTCGGCTCTCGGCCGCGATGAGGAAGTTTCCGGAAGTGACGACGACATCGCCGGGTTCGAGGCCGTGCGTCACTTCGACGTAATCGCCGGCTCGTACGCCGACTTCGATCTCTTGCGGACGAAGCCTTCCTTCGCCGAGATCGACGAATACCAGGCGGCGAGGCCCTGTGTAGATCACCGCCGAACTGGGAATCACGAGTCGTTCCCCGAGGTTCACGGCAAGCTCGACGTCGGCGTACATGTCGGGCTTGAGCGTCAGGCCTGGGTTGTCGAGCGCGACACGCACACGACCCGTCCGTGTGACTCCGTCCAGCGTTGGGTAGATGTAGTCCACCGTGCCCTCAAAGCTCTGCCCGGGCACATAGGGAAGTTGCACGGACACCGGCTGACCTTTCTTCACCTGGGCCAGATCGGATTCATACACTTTTGCATCGACCCAGAGACGGCTCAGGTCGGCGATTCGGTAGACGCGTGTGCCGGCCTCGATCCGCCCGCCCTCCACCACATCTTTGTCGATGACGTACCCGGTGGCTGGAGCCACCACGGGAACGTTCTCCCAGGCCTCGCCCCGCCGTGCGAGCTCGCGAATCTGTGCTTGGCTCATGCCGAGCAGACGAAGCCGTTGCTCGGAGGCGCGCGTCAGCTCCGAGCTCGTGACCGAACGAGCCTCACGGTCCCGTTTCAACGCGGTTAGGTATTCGCGTTCGGCCGCGTAGAGCTCCGGGCTGTAGAGTGTAAACAGGACTTGCCCTCGCTTGACACGTTGCCCGGTCTCCTCGACATGGAGCCGGTGCACCCAGCCACTCATGCGAAGATTCACGTCCGAGAGACGTGTCTCGTCGACCTTGACTTGGCCCACGGCACGAATCTGACGCGAGATGTTTCGCCGTTCGACGGCTGCCGTCCTGACCCCAATCTGCTGCCGGCGCACTTCGTCGACCACGATGGTCCCACTCTTCACGTCCTCCTGCTTCACCGGCGTGAGGTCCATGCCGCATATCGGACACTTCCCTGGCGACGACTGCTGCACCGAGGTGTGCATGGGGCAGGTGTAGTACGCGACGCCCTCTTCGTGCGCAGGATGGGCGACCTCTTCCTGGCCAGCTTCCGGCTGCCCGGTGTCTTGGCTGAACATCCAAATCGCGGCGCCAGCCATTCCGAGAAGCAGCAGTCCGAGGAGCGCCCCGTAGCGTCGCTTTCCAGCTCGTTTACGGTCGTTCATGGGGCCCTCCTTGATCTCCTAGGCCCGGTAAGATCCCGCGTGCCCGATCGAGCTCTGCAGTCCGCTGCCCGAGGCTGGCCAAAACCTCCTCGTATTCGATCTCGAGTGTTCGAAGCGAACGTTCCGCGTCGATCAGCGCCTGAAAGCTATTCCGTCCAGTGTCGTAGCCGAACCCGGCTGCGTCGATTTGCGCTCGCGCCGCGGGTATCAGTCGCGTCTCGTACAACCGGACCACATGCTCCGCTTCGAGCACGCGCTGGCGTGCTTGATCGACCTCGACCCGCACCTCGTCTCGCTTCACCGACAGCTCGGCGGAGGCCCGCTCGGCACGGGCCTGCGCTTCGTCGACGGCGCCCTTCCGCGACCTGATCTGCAGTGGCAGGTTCAGCGAAACCCCGGTCATCCACCGATGGTCCGTTTCAGCCCACATCGAGTTGTATTCTCCCATGAGTCCTATTGCGGGTGAGTAGTTGCGCTTGGCGAGGCCGACCGCGGAGTCCGCAGCCCGCAACTGAGATCGCGCAGCATGAAGCTCGGGCCGATGCTCCAGCGCGTCTCGCTGCAATTCTTCCGTCTGTGGCACTTCGATCGAGGGTGGTGTCGCCCTTCGAGGCGGCGCAGGGAGCTCCAGCTCGGGGCGCTGATGGAGCAGGCCGTTGATCTGCGCCATGATGACCCTCCGCTCCGATTCGAGCATGACGCGTTGATGGATGATGTGCGCCAGCTCCACCTCGGCTTGCAACACATCTTGCTGAGAAGCGCGCCCTGATTCGTATTGCACCATCGCGCTTGCTTTGATGTCCTCGATCAGCTCACGATGCTCGTCGTTGAGCGTGAGCACACGCGTCACTCGGTGGTATTCGTCGAACAGAGACGAGGCCATCAAGGCAAGCGTCAGCCGCACCGCTTCGTAGCCGCCTCGCATCGCTTCGGCCTCTGCGAGCGCTACCTCTCCGGCAAACCTGAACTTGCCGGGCGTAGGGAAGCGTTGCTCGAGCCGAACGACTTGGCCAAACCGCACCACGTCCGAGCGTACGCTCAGCGGCGCAAGCGAATAGCTCGCCATGGTATCTTCGAGGGAGCGTGCCTGAGGGTGTTCCGCCAGCGTGGCCCGCCAAGCTTGCCTCGCGGCCTCCAAATTTGGATTCAGTTCGAGCACCGCACGAACGAGCGCCTCGCGTTCGAATGGCGTGGCGTCGCTGAACGACGACTGGCCCGCAGTCCGCTCGTCGTAGGTGCTGTTCCCTGGGCTCGCCTCATTTATGGCGCTTCGCAGCGCATCGTATTGTGCGCGCTGGCCGTGCGCGCAGCCGCCGAGCCCCAAGCCCAACGCCAGGCAAGGCACGACAGCCGTAATCGTTCGTTTCCAATTCATTGCTCCATTGCTCCCTCTGCGAAAAGACCAGGGCCTGCTTCGGGCGCAGACCCGCCACGAACGGCGCTCGACGCCGCTCAGCCCAAGGCGCGGAGGGGGATCAATTCAGATAGGAGCAGTGCCAGACGAAGAGAGGAGGGCCGTGCACCCCCGGAGAGCCGCGTGCCAAGGGAATCCATCCCGCCTCGGTCGGTTGTGCGCAGGGCTCTTCGATGTTGAGGGCCACGGCCGAAGCCATGGGCGCATCCACACCGCCCTTGTCGCTTCCCTTCGCGACCGGCGGATGCTGGTTGCTGGACATCAACGCGCCACAGCAATCATCGACGCGCTTGAGCTGGACCGGCGGCCCGTCGTGAGCCCCGTGGCAGCAGCAAGTCCTCACGATGAGGCCTTCCATCGCGCACAAGTGAAGCGCTGCGCCCGCCACCCCGGTGGTGACCACGAACATGAGCGCCAAAAGGCCTGTACTTGCGCGCAGCATTCGACCTCCAGTCTAGCACAGCCCTTGGGGCGTGCGGTGGGGGGACTTTTGCTCCACAACCGTCACGCGGGATCCCATGCTCCACGCAAACGACCCACACACCTGCCCAATGCACCCTGACGTGAGCCAGCCCGGCCCCGGAGGCTGCCCCAAATGCGGCATGGCGCTCGAGCCATCGGGGCTGCCCACGCTCGAAACGAAGGTCGAGTGGACCTGCCCGATGCACCCCCAGATCGTGCGGGCCGAGCCAGGGAGCTGCCCGGTTTGCGGCATGGCGCTCGAGCCGCGCGACATCACCGTGGATGACGATGCCGAAAATCCCGAGCGAGCCGATATGACTCGGCGCTTTTGGCTGGCGGCAGCGTTCACCATTCCGCTCCTCGTCGTTGCGATGGGGGACATGCTGCCAGGAGCGCCGATCTCACGGATGCTGTCTCCGAGGGTGCGCACTCTGGTGGAGCTCGCAGTCGCGACGCCGGTCTGCCTCTGGGCAGCCTGGCCGTTTTACGTTCGATTCGCGCAGTCGTTGAAAAACAAGAGCCTCAACATGTTCACGCTGATTGGGTTGGGCGTCAGCGTGGCCTATGGCTACAGCGTCGTGGCGGCCCTGGCGCCCCAGATCTTTCCCGATTCGTTTCGGGATGAGGGCGGAGAAGTCGGGGTCTACTTCGAGGCGGCCGGGGTGATCGTCACACTGATCTTACTGGGCCAAGTACTAGAGCTCCGCGCGCGGAGCCGAACAGGGGCAGCGATCAAAGAGCTTCTCGGACTCGCGGCCAAGACAGCGCGACGGATTCGTGCGGACGGGAGTGACGAGGACGTACCTTTGGAGGCTGTTCGCGCGGGCGATCGAGTGCGGGTACGACCTGGCGAAAAAGTGCCGGTCGATGGAGTTGTCGTGCAAGGGGCAAGCTCGATCGACGAGTCGATGGTGACCGGCGAGCCGATTCCGGTGGAAAAGCATGAGGGGGATCAGGTCATTGGAGCCACGATCAACGGCACGGGCATGCTCATCGTGCGGGCCGAAAAGGTTGGTGCGGAGACGCTTCTCTCGCGGATCGTCGCGATGGTCGCGGAGGCGCAGCGTAGCCGGGCCCCGATTCAGAAGCTTGCGGACGTAGTGTCCGGCTACTTCGTGCCGATCGTGATCGGGGCGGCCATCGTGACCTTCGTGGTTTGGGGGCTGTTCGGACCCGAGCCCCGAATGGCGCACGGTCTGATCAACGCGGTTGCAGTCCTCATCATTGCGTGTCCGTGTGCGCTTGGGCTGGCGACGCCCATGTCGATCATGGTCGCCATGGGGAAGGGAGCGAGTGTCGGCGTTCTGTTCAAGAACGCCGAAGCGATTGAGGTGTTGCGCACAGTAGATACGATTGTGGTGGACAAGACGGGAACGCTTACGGCTGGCCGGCCGGCGCTGGTGACCGTCGAAGCGGTCCAGGGATTCGATGAAGGCGAGTTGCTGCGCGCTGCGTCCGGCCTCGAGCGAGGAAGCGAGCATCCGTTGGCAGAAGCGATCGTTGCCGGCGCCATCGAAAGAGGCATTTCCGTTCCACAGGCCGAATCGTTTCAGTCCGTGACCGGCCAAGGCGTCGTCGGCCGTGTTGCAGGCCATGACGTCGCCCTCGGTAATCGTACGCTGCTCGCGGGGATGGGCGCATCCGCAGGCGCTCTGGCCGAAAGGTCAGACGAGTTACGCGGTCAGGGTCAAACGGTCATGTTCGTGGTCGTCGACGGAGCGGTCGTCGGGATTCTCGCCGTGGCCGACCCCATCAAAGACAACACACCGGAGGCCATCGCCGCCCTGCATGCCGAAGGAGTGCGCGTCGTGATGTTGACTGGCGACAACCGCAAGACGGCCGACGCCGTCGCGGCCACGCTGGCGATCGATGATGTCATCGCCGAGGTGCTACCGGACCAAAAGGCAGACGCCATCAAGCGTTTACAAGACGGCGGAAGGGTGGTGGCCATGGCGGGCGACGGGATTAACGACGCACCGGCACTGGCGCAAGCTGATGTCGGCATCGCGATGGGTACCGGGACCGATGTCGCGATGGAAAGCGCAAGTGTGACCCTGGTCAAAGGGGATCTCCGTGGAATTGTTCGCGCCCGAAAGCTGAGCCGGGCGACCATGGCGAACATCAAACAGAACCTATTCTTTGCGTTCGTCTACAACAGTTTGGGTGTTCCGATTGCCGCTGGCGTGGCCTATCCGATGTTCGGAATTCTTCTCAGCCCGATGATCGCCGCTGCAGCGATGAGCTTCAGCTCCGTGTCCGTGATTGCGAACTCGTTGCGTCTACGCCGTGTGGAAATTTGAGCAGCGACTTGGCAGGCGCCCAGCGCTACAATAGGACTCGTAGGCCTTGATGTACGTGGCGGCGCTCACCGCGAGCACCTCGTTGTGGGAGCTTCGTGTAGGGAGCCGGAGAGGCGCTTCCTACCAGTGAATGCCGTGCATGATGTGGGCGAAGGCGACTGCCTCGGGCCCTGGCGGCCGGTGGTCGCCGTCGCTTCCCTTCTTTGGCGAATCCGGGAAGAGCCGGAATCCGGTGTTGAGGACGCGATCGATGAGCTTGGGGGCGATCGCATAGCTGACTTCACCGAAGACGCCGAGGCGGGTTGCGACGCGCTTCTTTCGGTGGATGATGCCGTCGACGATCATGTCGACCGCCTCGTCTGGGGATCGCGTGGGGACCGCTTCGTACATTCTCGTCGGTGCGATCATGGGCGTGCGCACCAGCGGCATGTAGACCGTCGTGATGCAGACTCCGTCCGCGACCACCTCGCTCGCAATCGAGCGGCTGAAGGCATCGAGGGCGGCCTTGCTCGCGACGTAGGCGCTGAACCGCGGCGCGTTGGTTTGAACGCCGATGCTGGAGATGTTGATGATTTGGCCGTCTTTGCGCTCACGCATCGTGGGCAAGAGGCCCAAGATCAGCTTGAGCGAGCCGAAGTAGTTGAGCTGCATCGTACGCTCGAAGTCGTGATAGCGATCGTACGAGTGTGAGACGCCTCTGCGGATCGATCGGCCCGCATTGTTGACGAGCAGATCGACGTGACCGTACTCGTCGAGCACTTCACGCACGAGGCGGTCGGCATCATCTGGATTCGACAGATCGCAGACGTGGATTAGCGATTCGCCTCCGCGAAAATCGATCTTTTGCTGCACCTCGGTGAGCTTGTCCTTGGAGCGCGCGACCAAGAGCACTTTGGCTCCGGCCTCCGCGAGCCGGATCGCCAAAGCCTCGCCAATTCCGCTCGACGCTCCGGTCACCATTGCGATCTTGCCGCCGATTCGACCGTGCAAGGTTCGGTCCTGGAACAGATCGGGATCCATGTATCGCTCCCAGTAGTCCCAGACCTTCCAAACGTAACTCTCCAAGGGAGGGCACTTGATGTCGGTGTGGGCCAGAGCGGCTTCGGTCTCGCGCGTATCGAACGAGGAGCGCCAATTCACGTAGGGCAGAACCGACTCGGGGATTCCGATGTCGGCCAGGATTTCGCGGCGGGCCGTTTTCACGGCGGGCATCGCGCCGAGCAGGCCGACGAGACCCCTCGGAACCAACTTGAGCACGCGTGGATCGATTCGCGCATCGAAACGTGGCGCATGGGCCGCCTCGCAGATGAGGTTGAGCGCGTCGCCGAAGCTCTTGGGCTTTGGATCGGTGAGGTGGAAGGTATTGCCGGCGGCCTCCCCATTGTGAGCGATGGCATCGATGGCCTGGGCGACGTAGTCCACCGGCACGACGTGGAGCTCGGAGCCTTCGAATCCGACCAGTGGGGTCCAGCTCGGAAGCGCCCGACGCATCCGTTGGATCAGCTTGAACGCATAGTAGATGCCGTCGATCTTGTCGGCCTCTCCCGTGACGGAAGATCCAATGACCGCCCCGGGGCGGTAGATTTTGTAGCGGGTCTGGCATTCTTCCCGAACCAGCTTCTCGGCGAGGAACTTCGTCAGGAAGTAGGGGTTCTTGTGCTTCTGCCCCTCATCGAACATGTCCTCGCGAAAAAACCCCACGAAGTCGCCTGCCACCGCCGTGGAGCTCGTGTAGTGCAGCGTGGCGTCGAGGGCTTCGGCGAGCCGGCAGGCGTTGCGCGTGCCGTTCACGTTCGCTCGCTGGCTCTCTTCCATGCCGGCGGTCATGTCGTAGAGCGCGGCAAGGTGGAACATGTGCCTTATCCCGTCGCCGAGCTCGCGGATCGCTTCCTCCGATACACCGCACAGCGGCTTGCTGATGTCGCCCGGGAGAATGACGAGCTGCTCGCGTGCCGATGGCCAACGCTCTTCGATCAGATCTTCGAAGTCCGACACGGCGGGTGGATAGACGAGGCAGTAGATCTTTTGCCTGCGCTTGGTGAGCGCATCGAGCAAGTGCTTTCCGATGAAGCCACTGGCTCCAGTCACGAGATACATGTCGCCTCCTCGGGTTAGGACGGGTGACGATATCCGCGATGACCCCCCGACGGCAACACGAACCGGCACAAATACATGGCTTTGCAGGGCCATCGAGGGTACGGAACGGGCGTATGCACCCTAAGATCGAACGGTTCATCAGCCGCGCTCTGCTGCATATCGACGAGATTCCTCACGAGCGGAAGTGCGCGTTACGAGAAGTCTCCGCGTTTGTTGCGGCTAAGCATCGGGCAGGGCAGTTCGCCGAGCTCACGTTCGTCTGTACGCACAACTCTCGACGGAGCCAGATGGGGCAGCTTTGGGCAGCTGCCGCGGTGGCGCACTTCGGCATTGATGGCGTGCGGACCTATTCAGGAGGCACCGAAGCGACGATGTTCAACCCGCGCGCAGCGGCCGCAATGCAGCGCGCAGGCTTCGTCATCGAAAACCCAGGAGGCGACAATCCGCGCTACGAGGTGACGTTCGACGAAGACGGTCCGATCATCGAATGCTTCTCGAAGACCTACGATGACCCCGTCAATCCTGCGACCGGCTTCGCGGCCATCATGACTTGCTCCGATGCGGACGAGGCCTGTCCCGTAATCAAGGGTGCGGCTCTTCGCGCGCCGATTCGTTACGAAGACCCCAAAGTCGCCGACGGAACACCGGACGAGGTGCTGGCCTATGATGCGCGATGCCTGCAGATCGCGACGGAGATGCTGTACCTGTTCTCTCGAGTTTCTTAGCGAACGATGACCGAGCTCGGCTCCGGCGGTGCGCCCAGGACGTCGCGATTCGACTTGGGTTGCCGTCCGTCGGACTCGCGGACGCTGAATTCTGCAGCAAGCTCCGCGACGATGAGCACGTGGCCCGACCGTTCCATTCGCTTGGGGTCGCGATGGAGCGCTTCGATGACGCGGCCGATGAGCTCTGGGCTCTCGGCGTTCGCGAGAAACCTTCCATACGGGCCCTTCATGGCACCGGGATGCCGGAAGAGCGGCTCGTTTCGCTCGGTTCGAACGAAGCCGAGCCAGAGACTCATCGCTGCGACGTCGTGATCGCGAAAATCCACGGCCATGTCCATCGCCATCTTGTCGACGCCCGCTTTACCCGCGCCATAAGCGGGGCCGTGCATGTAGCAGCGCCCGCCGTAGCTCGAGGTGAAGACGATCAGTGCGCCTCCCGTGCCCACGAGAATGGGCGCAGCGAAATAGCTGGCGACGTAGTGTGAGCGTTGCCCGACGTCGAGAATGCGCGAGAGGCCAAGCGACTTTTCCCAAAACGCGCCCGGCTTGGCGAGATCCCGCGGCACCGCGGTCGCGTTGTTGACCAAAATGTCGAGTCGCCCTTGCTCGTCGCTGACGCGCTCGAACAACTGGCGAACCTGCTCGTCGTCGGAGTGGTCGCAAGTGACGGCGATGCCCCGGCCGCCAGCCTCGGTGACGGCTGTAGCCGTGGCCTGCACCGTCCCGCCAAGCGGATGCTTCTTGTCGCCCTCCTGGCTCCGTCCGGTGACGTACACAGTGGCGCCCGCCGCGCCGAGGGCAATGGCAATTCCCTTCCCGACGCCGCGGCTCGCACCGGTGACGACGACAACTCTCTCGCGGCTCTCATTCATGGCGCTATGCATTTAGCACGGCGGCTGGCGCGAAGTATCTCTTTCGAATTTTGAGGGCGACGCCGACCAGGGCGATCATCACCGGCACCTCGACTAGGGGCCCAATCACCGCGGCAAACGCTGCCCCGTGATGAATGCCAAAGGTGGCCACGGCAACCGCGATCGCAAGCTCGAAGTTATTCGACGCAGCCGTGAAGGACAGCGTTGTCGCCTCGGGATAGTCGGCCCCTGCAGCCTTCGAGAGCCAGAACGAAATGAAGAACATGGCCACGAAGTAGATGAGAAGCGGTATGGCGATGCGAACCACGTCGAACGGCAGGGCAACGATCGTATCTCCCTTGAGCGAGAACATGACGACAATCGTGAATAGAAGGGCGACGAGCGTGATCGGACCGATTCGCGGCGCGAAAGATTCGTCGTACCAATCGCGTCCCTTCGCCTTGATGAGCCCTTTGCGCGTCAGGAAGCCGGCGGCGAAGGGAATGCCGAGATAGATCGCGACGCTTTTGGCAATTTCCGTGATCGTGATGTCGACGACCACCCCTTCGAGCCCCAGCTGCGCGGGCAGCCAAGTTACAAAGAACCATGCGTAGACCGAGAAGAACAGAATCTGAAAGACGGAGTTGAAAGCGACCAGTCCTGCAGCGAATTCTCGATCTCCGAGCGCGAGGTCATTCCAGACGATGACCATGGCGATGCAGCGCGCCAAGCCGATGATGATCAGTCCGACCATGTACTCCGGTTTGTCGGGCAACAAGGTGACGGCCAGGGCAAACATGAGCACCGGGCCGATGATCCAGTTTTGAACCAGCGACAGCGTCAGAACTTTTTTATTACTGAAGACACGCCCCATCTCCTCGTACCGGACCTTGGCCAGGGGCGGGTACATCATCAGAATTAATCCCACCGCGATGGGGATCGACGTCGTACCGATGCTCATCGCGTTGAGCCCGTCGGCGAACCCCGGTACCAAGTAGCCGAGGCCGATGCCGGCGCCCATGGCGACGAAGATCCACAGCGTCAGGTAACGGTCGAGAAATGAAAGACGGCGTTTTTGGCTACTCATCGTTTTGCGCTTTGCGTGGCGGCGGGCGGCAGCCTTCCATATACTCCGCGGCAATGAAAGCCGAGCTGCAAGAGCCCCGCCCCAGCGAGTATCTGATTCAGGGCCGTAACGTGGCGCTGCCATGTGTCGTTCGGGACGCTTGCTCGGCAACCGGAACCTGGCTCATCAGCGCCCGAGCTGCCCAGGCGCTGCTCCCCGGGCCCGAGCTCGAGATCGCCCAAGTCCTTCCAGGCCGCGGCCTGCTCAGCATCGCGTGCATCGAATACCGCGACAATGACTTGGGCGACTACAACGAAGTTTCCATTGCTTTCTTCGTTCGCAAGCGTGGTGACCGTAAAGGCATTCCATTCATGGGCGCAGGGATCGACATGATCCGTGGGGTCCTTCCAACGCACATCATTCACCTGCCGGTGAATCAGTCCTTCACCTGCGCGGCAGGTCGAACGATTTGGGGGTTTCCCAAGACGGTCGATGACATCGATTTCGACACGAGCGGCGACCGCGCCCGATGCGTTTGGAACAAGGACGGGCAGAACGTGCTGAAGATCAGCTTGCCGATGGGCGGAAACCGCGACTTCCCCGAGCAAGAGCTCTGCACCTACAGCTACATCGACGGGGCGCTGCACCGGACGCCGTTCGTCTCCAGCGCCGAGAACCTGGGCGTGCGGATGGGTGGCGTGAAAATGTCGCTGGGCGCACACCCGATTGCGGACGAGCTGCGTTCGCTTGGTCTTCCCAAGCGTGCGCTGATGAGCCTGTGGATGGGGAAGATGAAAGGCCGGTTCGACGCTGCCGAGAGGTGCACCTGAGGCACAAAGGGAGAAACGCATGGAAGTTCGCGCTGCAATCGCTCACCAGGCGGGCCAACCGCTATCGATAGAGACCGTACACCTCGACGGCCCGCGCGCCGGCGAGGTGCTGATCGAAATGAAGGCGACGGGCATTTGCCACACCGATGCGTATACCTTGTCGGGCGCAGACCCAGAGGGAATCTTTCCGTCGGTGCTCGGGCACGAAGGCGCCGGCGTGGTCGTCGAAGCCGGGCCTAGTGTGAGCTCGTTGAAACCCGGGGACCACGTGATTCCGCTCTACGTCCCGGAGTGTCGCAACTGCGACTACTGCACCTCGGGGAAAACCAATTTGTGCCAAGCCGTGCGCGCGACCCAGGGACGAGGACTGATGCCCGACGAGAGCAGCCGCTTTTCGATCGGCACAGAGACGATCTTCCACTACATGGGCACGTCGACGTTTGCGCAGTACACGGTCGTGCCGGAGATCGCCGTTGCAAAAATTCGGGAAGACGCGCCCTTCGACAAAGTTTGTTACATCGGCTGCGGGGTGACGACAGGAATCGGGGCGGTGATCAATACTGCGAAGGTCGAGGCTGGCGCCAACGTCGTCGTATTCGGGCTCGGTGGCATCGGGCTGAACGTGGTGCAGGGGGCCCGGATGGTTGGTGCCGACAAGATCATCGGCGTGGATCTCAATCCTGCCCGGCGCCAGCTCGCAGAAAAGTTCGGGATGACCCACTTCGTCAATCCCAAGGATGTCGAAGGCGATCTGGTTTCGTACCTGGTCGACCTGACGGGGGGCGGCGCCGACTACACGTTCGAGTGCATCGGGAACGTCGAGGTGATGCGCCAGGCGCTCGAATGCTGTCACAAGGGCTGGGGCGAAAGCGTGATCATCGGGGTCGCCGGAGCCGGCGAGGAGATCGCCACGCGTCCCTTCCAGTTGGTCACCGGCCGCGTGTGGCGCGGAACCGCATTTGGCGGCGCTAGGGGGCGGACCGACGTGCCGAAAATCGTCGACTGGTACATGGAAGGCAAGATCAACATTGATGATTTGATCACACACAAGATGCCCCTCGAAGAGATCAACACCGCGTTCGACTTGATGCACGAGGGTAAGTCGATCCGCAGCGTCGTGGAGTTTTGAGATGAGCACCGAGTCCGAGGTTTTCGTTCATCAGTTCGAGCTTGGACCCTGGGACAATTTCATTTACTTCGTAGGCGACAAGGCCACGCGGCAATGTGCGGTCGTCGACCCGGCGTGGGATGCCGACTTCATTCTCGAAGAAGCCAAGCGCCTCGACGTCGAGATCAGCAACATCCTGTGCACTCACAGTCACTTCGACCATGTGAATCGCGTGGACGAGATTCTAGAGAAGCGAGACGTGCCGGTGCACATGCTCGGGGAAGAAGTCGACTTCTCGGGCTTCCGTTGTGAAAACCTGCAGCGTCAGAGCCCCGGCGATGTCCTGCGGATCGGGGACCATCTCGACGTCACGATGGTGCATACGCCCGGTCACACGCCGGGTTCGAGCACGTTCCGCATTCGGGACGCGATCGTCACTGGCGACACCCTTTTCATCCAGGGCTGTGGACGCTGCGACTTCGTCGGTGGTGATCCGAAGGTCATGTACCAAACGCTCAAGAGCCTCACCGAGACGCTGCCGAGAGGGACCCGCATGTACCCAGGCCACAACTACGGCCCAGTCACGGTCTCGACCCTCGATGAAGAGCTCAAAGAGAACCCGTACCTGCAACACCAGACGCTACAAGCCTTCGTCTCCCACCGAATGGAAGGCAAAACACCGGGCACCCCACTTCCGCAACCTTAGGGACATTGCGGTTCAGGCCCCTAGTGCGTCCCCTTTTTGCGGGCACGGCTGAGCCCGGTGGTAACGTATTGGATGGTGCTGATTGCGATCGTCGTCAGGATGGCGGCGCTCAGGAGCTGCAATGCGAGCATGGGGGGCTGGCCGCGCCAGGCATGGCTGATCGTAAATACGACGAAGAGGATCTGGAGGACTGTGTTTAGCTTGCTTGCGCCCGTCGGTTCGCCGTGGACCGGGGCGACGTAGAGTTGGTAGACGATGGCTCCGGTGATGATGATGACGTCGCGACCGACCACGATCGCCGAGAACCAAATCGGTACCAGTCCGATCCAGGCGAGCGTGACGTATGCGGCGAACATCAGCAGCTTGTCCGCCGCTGGGTCGAGAAGGCCGCCCAAACGCGTCCGCCAGTCGAAACGCCGCGCCAGGAATCCGTCCAAAGCGTCGGAGAAGCCCGCGATCAGGATCAAGCCCAAGGCTAGGCCGTATCGACCCTGCAGGAGGCTCCAGACGATCGGCGCCACCAAGATGATGCGCAGCACGCAAATCATGTTGGGGATGTATTTGAGCTTCACTGGGGATCCGACGGAGCTATTTCGCGCTGAACTTCGAATAACCGATGGTGATTCGCTGGTAGGTGGAAGGTAGCAGCCTCACCACCCAGTCGAATACTCTCGCGTCCGGTCCGACCAGAATTCGTCGTTGATTGCGTCGCACGCCGTCGAGGATCACACGCGCCGCTTTGTCCGCGCCAGTTATGAACGTCTTTTCAAACCGCTCTCGACTGTCCGTATCGCTGATGCCGAGGTCACGCACGCTGCGGTCGATCCGGGACGAGCGGGCGATCCCCGTCTTGATGCCGCCGGGGTGAACGCTGGATGCACTGACGCCGTAGCTCATCATGTCGAGCTCTTGGCGGAGTGACTCGGTGAAGCCGCGGACAGCGAACTTGGCCGAGTTGTAGGCGCTCTGACTCGGAATCCCTGCCAAACCGAACACGCTCGACAGATTGATGATGTGTCCGTCGCCCGAGGCTTTGAGATGGGGCAGAAACGCTTTGGTGCCGTGGACGACGCCCCAGAAGTTCACGTCCATCAGCCATTCGAAGTCGCCGTAGCTCATGCCTTCGACCGTGCTGGCAAGTGCGACGCCCGCGTTGTTGAAGATCAGGTTTACCTTCCCGTGCTCGTCCACTACCTGGTCTGCCCAAGCATGGACCGCTTCGCGGTCGGCGACGTCCACTCTCTGAGAGGTCACGCGAACGCCGAGCCCTCGCACTTGCTCGACGGTGTCCATCAGCCCTTCCTCGTTCAGGTCGGACAGCGCGACGTCGCATTTCTGGCGCCCTAGCTCGACGGCGAGCGCACGGCCGATGCCCGAGCCCGCGCCTGTGATTGCGGCCACCTTGTTTTCGAAGCTTTTCACGACTGGACCTCTCCCAGGAAGAAGGCATCCTGCCAGACCGGATTTGCGCCGTCGACCACTCAGAATTCTCGCTAGACGCGCTGCGATTGCTGGCATACTCACATGACAAGACGCCCTGGAGGAACCTTGCCGAACGCGTACATTTCTGGAACCGGCTTCCACGTCCCGGAGGACGTCGTCAGCAACGAAGAGCTCTCCAAACGCTACGGCATCGACACCAGCCACGAATGGATCGAGCAGCGCACCGGTATCGAAGCACGCCGTTTCGCGCCTGCGGGCGTCGGCACCTCGGATCTGGCGGTCCCCGCCGTGGAGATGGCGCTCGGACGAGCCGAGCTTGCGAAGACCGACATCGGGATGATCATCTTTGCGACCCTGTCACCAGACCACGCCTTCCCGGGGTCGGGGGTCTACCTTCAAACCAAGCTCGGGCTGACCGACGATGGCGTCGGCCACTTCGTCGGCTGTCTGGACGTGCGAAATCAGTGCTCAGGATTCTTGTACGGCCTCGCTACCGCAGCATCGATGGTGCAGTCCGGCTCTGTCGACAATGTCGTTGTGGTAGGCGCCGAGGTCCACTCTGCGGCACTCGATCTGAGCACGGCCGGGCGCGACGTAGCCTCGCTGTTTGGTGACGGTGCGGGCGTGGTCATCGTCAGCGCGACGGACGAAGACCGTGGCGTTCGGAGCTGGCACCTCGGGGCCGATGGACGGCACGCCGACGCGCTTTCTCAAAAGATTTGGGACATCAGCAAGCGACCTTTCATTCCGCAAAATGAACAAGGCGTGGGGCAGGTCGACCCAGCGCACATGTTTGCGCGCATGGCGGGGCGCCTGGTCTTCAAGAACGCGGTCGAGCGCATGATCGGCGCCCTCATGAAAGAGTTCCAGAAGCAGAGCCTGACGCTGGACGACGTCGATCTGTTCTTCTTTCATCAGGCGAATCTGAGAATCAATCAGTACGTCGCCACGCAGCTCGGCATTCCCGAGGACAAGCTTTTCCACAACATCGAGCGTTACGGCAACACCACTGCCGCGACCATCCCGATCATGCTCGCTGAAGCACAGGGAGAGGGGAGGCTCGAACGTGGCATGAAGATTGCCACGGTTGCTTTCGGCTCTGGCTTTACCTGGGGCGCCGCGATCATCGACTGGTAGGTCGAGCTCAGCCCTGGGCGAGGTCGGGGTGATCCGGGTCGAATACGTCGGGCTCGAGATAGATCATACAGCCGATCGGGACCGCGTTTCGGATGCGATTTTCGGTTTGGTTGATCGCCGCCGCGACCCTCGCAGTGGTGAGGCCCGGCTTCAGCTGAATCTTGGCTGCTACCAACAGCTCGTCGGGCCCGATGTGCTGCGTGCGCATGTGAAGGAGTCGATTCACGTCCGGAGTCTCTTCGATGGCTCGAACGATCGTCTTGCGCATGCTCCCAAGCGCCGACTCACCGATCAACAGGCTTTTCATCTCAAAGACGAGGACGGCGGCGATCACGACGAGGAGCACCCCGATAGAGATCGTCCCGTAGGCGTCCCAGCGGGAATCCCCGGTGATGGCTGCGATCGATATGCCGAGCAGTGCGAGCGTCAAGCCCATGAGCGCCCCGAAGTCCTCGAGGAGCACGACCGGAAGCTCCGGCGTACGCGAATGGCGAATGAACTCCCACCAGGAGGCCGGCCCCTTGACCGCGCGTGACTCCCTGATGGCGGTATGAAACGAATACCCCTCCAGAACGACACCGAGGAGGAGAATGCCGATCGCCCACTCGACCTTGG